>JAQWBH010000457.1 GCA_028707405.1 Parabacteroides sp.
TATGAAGTTGCTTATTCTTTCTTAGATTGTCGTTTTCAGCATAAGAAATGAAATACCGAAAGGCCAGCTCCTGATAATCACGAAGCTCGATGCTCTCTGATAAGTTGACCGGGATATATTCAGGCAGTTCACCCAGATATCCCGCTTTTTCAATCACTTCTACTTCTTCATAAAGATACCTGTCATTCATGTTAGACCTCCGTATCTTTATCTAAGTTGTAAAAGCTGCGTGTGAAAGCCTTGCTACTTTCTGAAAGGCTCATGTTTTCATCTTCCATATCACACAAATTGACATAGAGCTTGTTTTTATCGAGCAGTTCCATCACAAGCCTGCGCTGCTCATCCAGAGAGAATTCCAGGAATTCCTCTCTCGTTTTCTTGAGATCATCCGGCAGGACAGAGGGACGAAGCAAGCCTTTTTCAGTAGCTTCATCCAATATGGCAAGAATTGGCTTAGAATCTTCTGCTGACTGAAGCTGCTTAATCAATGTTTCACTTCGCTCAGCCAGTTCGCAATAGACAAAGGAGCCACCGCCGGACCAGTCAACATCCTTAGAAATGCCCCCTTGCTCACCTTCGACAACTTTACATAGGCGGGGGACGGACACTGTGTTAATGTAATCCATCTGTTCGATGCCAATGAAGCGGCGATTCATTTTGAGAGCGACTGCTTGTGTCGTAGCTGAACCCATGAAGAAGTCGAGGATGAGATCACAATCTTGAGTTGTCACTTCTAAAAGGCTTTTAATTAAATTTTCCGGTTTTGCATAATCAAATTCATCTCTAGTAAATAAGGCATCAATCTCGTCATTTCCGTCTTTGTTTTTTGTTTTTAACATCAAATTTTCTATGAAATCGCGCAGTAAAAAATCGCTGTAAACTGCTGTTGGCTTTTGATTTTGGTCATCTTCATCCTTAAAAACTCTTCTAAATGGACGCTCCCCTGACATAAAGTCATAATCGTCAGGAAATCCTATGCCACCCGCCTGATAATAGGTTTCAAAGGTCTCTTCTGTAACTGCCCACGAGCGTTTTGGATTGACCGGATATTCCTTACCTGTCTTGGGGTTCACCATTGTGAAATTGGAGTTAGGACGTTCGTATATAGTCCTTTGGCTTGTCATGTCAGCTGTTCGCCATAGTCTGCCCGGGAAATCATCCGTTTCATAATATTTGCGCTTTACGTTTCTGCCGACGGTAGCATCTGATTCATCCGCCTTTGCATAAACTAAAATAAAATCAAAGTCTTGAGATAAATTGAAAGGGACATCAGACTTTCCATCCCGAGTTTTTCTAGGGAGCGTAGCAACAAAATGCTCTTTTCCAAAAACATCATCTGCCAACACTTTTAAATAATGCATACCATCTTCACCGATGTGAATCCAAATCGTACCTTTGGGAGCCAGTAAATCCCATGCCAGCGTTAAACGATTTTTAAGAAATGTTAGCCAGCTAGATAGGTGAAAATTAGAATTATATTTAAAGCTATCCTCGCTGATATTCTTGTTGAAATAGTACGGCGGATCTATATATATCAGCTTAACCTTGCCCTCATATCTTCTGAGTAGGGATGAAAGTGCCAACAGATTGTTGCCTTTAACGATCATGTTGTCATCATCTAAAAATTCTGTTGTCTCTTCACAGGTAACTGTACCTTCTCCGCCGACAGCCTTGCCGGTCAGGTCATAGTCTCCGGCATAGCTATACCGCTTGGCATTCGCTAAGGCCTTCGGGTATAGGAGTCTTGTTACCTGGTCAGGAGCTAAAGTCTCGTTATAAAAGACTTCATCACGCTTTTCATCGTCTTTCGTCTGGCCACCTTCAAGCACACAGTCTTTGTACGGCCATACCAAAGTAACGTCCTGCTTTTGACTGATAAGATCGCCTGAACTGTCTACAAGGCCGATTTTATTTTTGTACATGGTATAGCTCTCCGGCAGAAATTCTCGCGAGTTAAGCACCCAGGTAAACTCAACCTTATCGAAGATGAACGTGTCGTTTACTTTCTTAAAGAAGTGATCCTTCAGAACTTGTTCTGAAAGAAGTAAGTGCAGTAAATCCTCGTCCATCGCCATCGCGGCATCGTAAACCTTGGCTTTCAGAACTTTGCCATCTTCCGCTATAAATCGTTCATCTTGTAATAGTGTCTTTTCCAGTATTTCTAAAAAGGTCATTTCACACCTCATCATGCTCTAAATACAAGAGCTCATTTATTTCGCAATCAAACAGGGCGCAAAGTTTAAGGATGGTATCGTAGTCAATTCGTTTTGACTTCTCATTGTAGAGATTTGACACAGTACTCCTGGAGAGTCCTGTTTTTTCATGTACGTCTTGGATCTGGTATTTTTCACGCCCCATGAGCGTCGATAGTGCACAACGGACTCGCATAATTTTGCCTCCTCTTTGTTTCATTTATTATAACTGAGCCGGGGTTTATATTCAATAGCATTTATTTTGAATGGCATCCACTTTATTTTAGCTTTGCCCCTCACAAACACAGGTGTGTAGCAGCTTGTAGCAGGATTTTATATAGAACAATATATTTCGCTTAAATGGGGGTAACTGAAAAAACCTGCTACATCTTGCTACAAAGCTGAAAATCTCCCCCAACAACTGTGTTTAATCTTACGACCTAAGTCGAACTTAGGTCGTTTTTCTTTTTGCTCCGTTCAAAACAGCCCTTTCTCCTGCCTACAGAGTGAGGGAAAAAATCTCACGCCCTAGATTCAACCTAGGTCGTCAAAAAAATTACTCAAAACCCGCTCTTTTGTCCAAGGGGAAAGTAGAGGGGCTTCCTCCTCAGGATGAAAGAGAGGCAGGTTCAAGAATGAAGAAAAGAATTTTTCAAAAACATTGCCCAAAATCCTCGTCCTTGTCCAAGGGGAAGGTGAAGGGAGTTTCCCTCAAAAAAATACCGAGGAGAACGAGATGATTCAAAACTTACCAAAAGACATAAAAGAAAACGGCCGATTCTGTCTCTGGCGTTACGAAGAACAAAACGGCAGAAGAACCAAGGTGCCCTATCAGGTGAATGGGAAACGGGCAAGCAGTAAAAACATCAGCCACTTTACAAATTTTGCGAAAATCCTGAAAGCCGCACCTCAATATGACGGCATCGGTATGAGCGTCTTTGCTCCTTTTGCCGCTCTCGATATCGACAACTGTGTTCTTGACGGTCAATTATCAGAGCTTGCTGAAGATCTGATCTATACCCTTGATTCCTATACGGAATACAGCCCGTCAGGCAGCGGCGTCCGCATCATTGTAAAACTGGAGGGCTTCAGCTTCGATAAATCCCGCTACTACGTCAACAATCGGAAAATCGGTCTGGAGGTCTATGTTCCGGGTGCAACAAAACAATACGTAACCTTAACGGGAAATACCATCCGGTCAAAAGAACCTGAGCATCGGGAAACAGAACTTCAGCTCATCTTGGACCGCTATATGAAGCGTGACGTGACTTCTTTTCCCTGGCAAACAGCTCCCGGCAGCTTTCTTGAAGATGAATCCGTCATTCATAAGGCCGGGAAAAGCAGACAGAAGACAAAGTTTCTAAAACTCTGGGAGGGCGATATAAGGGGCTATATCAGCCACAGCGAAGCCGACCTTGCCCTCTGCTCCATGCTCGCCTTCTGGTGCGGCGGAGATACGGAGTAGATGGACAGGCTCTTTAGGAAGTCCGGACTTATGCGGGATAAATGGGAGCGAGTGGATTATCGAGCATCTACGCTTAACCGAGCCGT
>JAQWBH010000085.1 GCA_028707405.1 Parabacteroides sp.
GAGTCAACTGATCAGGCAAATCGTGGGTTAATGCCGGATGATTATACCTATAAAAGTTTCTTATGGGCGATGAAATATTTTCCGGACTCAGTGACTCTCAACATTAATGATTCGGATATGCACTGGGACATGACACTATACCGCCGATATTTAGAGATTGTACGAAACTTAATAGACAGAGGGATCAGGATAGATAATGTAGGACTTCAGATGCACATTTTTAATCCTGAAGAATCTAAAAAAATTGCGAACGGTGCCGATATATTGACACCTAAAAAAATATACGAGAGGCTGGATCTTATGTCTGATGCAGGTAGACCATTGCAGGTTAGTGAAGTCACCGTTAGCGCTCCAGACGATAGTGAAGCCGGAAAACAAATTCAGGCAGAAATCACGAAAAATTTATATAGGCTTTGGTTCAGTTACCCCAATGTGATGGGAATTACGTGGTGGAACGTCGTTGATGGAGGTGCTGCGCCAGGAGAGCCATCATTTTCGGGAATATATGATAAAGAACTAAATCCAAAACCTGTTTATTTTCTTCTCGATGAGCTGATAAACAAGGAATGGAAAACCAAAACTACATTAAAAGCAACTAAAGACGGGGTAGTAAAATTTCGTGGATTCAAGGGACGGTATGTTGTCATTTGGAAAGACAAATCCGGAAAAATGAAACAGAGAGAATTCGATTTATTGAAAGATGGGGATGGTTTTGAGATATATTAATCAGATAGATTCAAATAGATAATGAAAAAATATATATTTTACATCACAATGGTGTGTTTGTTGTTCTCCTGTTCCAGGAAAACAACTAGTGGCGAATTTCCACCTCTTTTCCCGTTCTTAATCACGCTGGATGGAGAGGATAACATCGCCGATATGTCTCATCTTTTAGATGCTCCTGCCGGTAAAAATGGTTTTGTAAGAATAGAAAATGGCCGGTTTGTGACTGATGCCGGTCCTATTCGCTTGCATGGCACCAACCTCACAGGAGCAGCCAATTTCCCAGATCATAAAGATGCTGATCTTTTAGCAACTGAATTGGCTGGATATGGAATTAATTGTGTGAGGCTTCATTATTTTGATGCTAAATATGGTAATTTTCGTAATGAGAAACAGACTGGAATTTTTACTGAAGACTCCACGACACAAAGAAATCTAAATCCTGAACTATTGGATCGGCTGGATTACATGATTGCCAAATTCAAAGAGAAAGGAATATATGTAGATATGAATTTGCATGTGGCGAGAAAAATGGACGAGCGCGACGGTTTTTCCGGTTTTAATCAACGGCCTGGTTTGGATAAAGGTGTTGATAACTTTGAGCCTCGGATGATAGAATTGCAAAAGGAGTATGCGAAAGATCTTTTAACGCATGTCAATCCTTATACTAATCTACCCTATGCCAACGATCCTTGCGTTGCGTTGATTGAAATCAATAATGAGAATTCCCTTCTAAATCAATATCATAGTGGAGGCATTGATCGATTGCCAGAACCTTATATAGGAGAACTTCAGCGTCAGTGGAATATGTGGCTAAGTAACAAGTATTCTTCCACACAAGCATTGTTAAAAGCTTGGAATTGGCAGGAAATTCCTTTACATGATGAACAAATAAAGGAGGGAAAATTTGAAGAACCTGTTTCTATCGATGGCAAAACTTGGATTTTGTCTGAGGGAAAATCATCGGCAACATGTAACGTCGAGGACAATGCATTAAAAATCAATGTTACCCGTGAAGGGGAGGATGAATATTTTCCCAAATTGTTCAGAAAACTCAAAGTGAAGAAAGGAAAACCTTACACCCTATCTTTTAGGATACGAAAAGTAACAGGAAATGTTCCAAGTACATTGGGATTGGCAATATCTGACATGAATAATGGATGGAAATCCCAGGGTCTTCATCAAACCATTGAGGTAGAAAATAAGTGGAAAGAATTTAATATCTCATTCACAGCCACTGATGATACAGGTGTCACTAGACTTGAGTTAACTCGCTTTTCAACAGGTGTTTATGAGATCGATGACTTGTCTTTTAAAAGTGGAACGGTAAAACAGTTTGGTTTGTCACAAAGAGTGGAGGATGGTTCTGTACTTGTAATCAAAAAAGATGATTTTACCACATTGGAAGCCAAAAAGGATTTTTATCAGTTTCTTATCGATACCGAACATAAATACTGGGTAGGGATGTCGGAATATCTGAAAAATGAATTAGGAGTGAAGTCTGTGATCTCCGGGACTCAGCTAGGTTATAGTCCTCCATTTGTACAGAATGAATTGGATAACATCGACAGCCATGCTTATTGGTGTCATCCCAGTCCCGTTAATGAGAATTGGAGAATCAGGAACGAATCAATGGTAAACTCTATGGCAACGATAAAGAGTTTAGCATCCCAGAGGATACATGGGAAGCCCTATACGGTAAGCGAATACAATCATCCTTTTCCCAACCAATACGGCGCTGAAGGGCAACCTATGTTGCGTTCCTATGGAGCATTTCAGGGTTGGGATGGTGTTTTCGAGTATACATTCAATCATCGAAATGAGTTAGATTCTGATTATAATAATTATTTCTTTAGTATAAATGATCGCACCGATGTATTGGCCCACTTGCCGGCCTGTGCGACAATATATTTGAGAGGTGATGTTCAGGAATCAAAAAGTGCGATCAATGCTCCCATTGGCTATGCTGAATACTTTGAAAAGCTAGTATCCGATAAATCAGTGGGCGTCGATATCTCAGGTGCAGGATTCAATACCAACTTATCTCTAATTCACAAAACAGGTGTTTCGCTAAATGGGGATGCTGGAAGTAAGACGTCAGATTTTGTTACCCCCGCGGGTAAAATTTTAATAAGTGATACAGAAGAGTTGATTTGGAATCGTGAAATTGAAGGAAAGGGATATTTTGTTGTCAATGCTCCTAATACAAAATTGTTTACAGGTTTTCCCGAGGGACGAAAAATATTGTTGGATGACATTGAATTGTCTGTAGGTAATACTCGCCTGGGATGGGCAACAGTCTCGTTACTTTCTCGTAACGCAAATGGTTTTAGTAATTCTGAAACTCCTATAAGAATTTTAGTAGCTGCGACGGGATTGATTGAAAACAAAGGAATGAAGATAAAAGAGTTGGATAACCAACATATCACACTGATGGATTGGGGTAAAGCACCTGTATATGTTGAAGGTATACCTGTAACGCTGTCGTTGGCATCTGATCCGGAAAAAACAAAATGCTTTATCCTAAATTCAGAAGGAAAACGTAAGAAAGAAATACCGGTGACATCAATTGAGGGAAAAACAGGAATCCAACTCAAACCGGAATACAAAACCATTTGGTACGAAATTGAAATTAAATAATAAAGGAAGTAAACAATGAGAAATCTATTGATCACATTATTCGCTATGTTTTTTAGTGTATTTATGCAAGCACAAACATCGTTCCCGAAAAGTTCAAAAGAGGATCGTGAGCAGATCATGAGTGAAGCTTATTGGAAAATATGGAATCCTGAGGTGCAGAAGCAGATCGACCAGGATATTGAAAAATACAGAAAAGCAGATGGTGAACTAACGCTGACAGATTTTGCCCCGGGTATGGAAGTAAAGATAGAACAGATTTCGCATGATTTCATTTTCGGTGCCCATATTTTCAACTATAATCAGCTGGGGAAGAAGGAATATAATGATCGTTACAAAGAGTTGTATGGAACCCTTTTTAATTCGGCTACGGTTGCCTTTTATTGGAAAACGTTTGAAATGCAACCGAATCGTCCACGTTTTAAGGAGGAGTACTGGGACACGGAATCGTACTGGAACAGCATAGCCGAACCTAAAAAAGAGCCGCATTGGAGGAGACCGGCACCGGATCCCGTTATCGATTTTCTAGAGAGTAAAGGGATCCGTATCCACGGTCATCCAATTATCTGGGGTAATCGAAAATGGCATAATCCGAATTGGATCATACAAAATTTCATGACTCCCGAAGAGAAAGTAAAAATGAATGAACTGATCGTTGAGTATGGGAATTTGGAAAACTACCTGGACAGTGAAAAATATTCTGAGGCATACAAGAATTTAACAGCAGAACAACTGGAAGAAATGTTCCCAGAATTTACAAAAACGTTGAAAACGCTATTTGAAAAACGTATAGTTGGATTGGCTGAATATTACGGAGATCGAGTAAACAGTTGGGATGTAGTTAATGAGAGCGCAACCGACCAGCAGAAAGGTTTGTTGGTCCCAGGCAGTGGTCTTGCGAAAAGCGTTTATGGCATTATGCCCGGAGACTATACTTATGAAGCTTTTAGGGTGGCGACTAAAGTTTTTCCCGAAAACGTTCTTTTAAACATCAACGATTACAATCTCAGTCAGAGCTATACTGATCAAGCGAAAGATCTATTGTCCAGAGGTTGCAAAGTAGATATTATGGGATCCCAGATGCATCTGTTTAATCCACAACAATGCCTGGACATCGCTGCAGGGAAAGAGATTCAGACTCCGGCCCATATTTGGGGATGGAATGAACGGTTAAGTCAGGCCAAATTACCAATTCACTTGAGTGAGATAACAATTACAGCACCGGGAAACGATGAAAGAGGCAGAAAGATACAAGCGATCATCACACAGAATCTGTATCGTCTATGGTTCAGCCTGGAACGAATGATGGGAATTACCTGGTGGAATGTGGTGGACGATTGCGGGGCACCCGGAGAGCCGTCTATCTCCGGTATCTTCACTCGCGACATGGTGGCAAAACCAGCTTACTATGCACTTGATAATTTAATAAACAATGAGTGGAAAACTAACCTAACTGCCAAACCGGATAAAAACGGACAAATTAAATTCCGTGGATTTAAAGGGAACTATAGAATTACGTGGACGGATCAAATGGGAAATGTACAAACAAAAGAATACTATTTAAAATAAAAAGAAATGAAAATTATTGATTTGAAAGTCCGTACAGTGGCAATTCCCATGAATTGCATGTTACGGCACAATACAGGAGTTCATCCGGGGTATTTATTGAGAACCATTCTCGAATTGGTCACTGATGAGGGTATTGTAGGGCTGGGAGAAGTAGGCGGCGGCGACTCGAGAGCTGCGCTCCTGAAACTGAAACCCCGAATTATTGGTATGAATCCTTTCGATCTGGAAGCTATCAAAATGAAAGTATTACGCAGTATCTATTACCTGTCGAATGCTCGGCTGTATGGTGCAATAGAAATTGCTTGTTTGGATATCATTGGAAAAGCATGTAATGTACCCATGCATCAACTACTGGGTGGAAAAGTACGTGATTCAATTCCTATGATTGCTTATCTGTTCTGGCGGTATGACCGGCCAGGTGGGGGACACGATACTTGTGCAGAAGATATGGCGGAATTTTGCGTTGAACTGAATGAAACACTAGGCGTTACGGCTATGAAGCTAAAAGCCGGCGTTATGGATCCTATGGAAGAAGTGAGGGTTCTTGAACTTTGCCGGAAGAAGTTAGGTGATGATTTTGGATTGAGAATAGACCCCAATGGAGTTTGGAGTGTAGCAACAGCCGTAAAAGCCGGTCGTCGGATGGAAGACCTGGAATTGCAGTATTTTGAAGACCCCTCATGGGGAATAGAAGGAATGCGAGCTGTACGTCAGCAAGTACGAATTCCATTGGCTACAAACATGTATCCCAATAAATTTGATGACCTGGGGCCGTCTATCCGTCAAGACGCCGTTGATATTGTCCTGACGGATTTACATTATTGGGAAGGACCACGGGGAGTAAAGGATCTAACAGCGGTATGCCGAACTTTTAATTTAGGTGTTGCCATGCATTCCGGGGCAGAATTCGGAATCGAGCTAGCAGCTATGTTGCATACGGCATCAACTATACCTGCAATGACCATGCCCGGAGATGCGCATTATCATTATTTGGAAGATGATATTATTCAAGGAGGGAAAATGCAATACGTAGATGGTGGTATTAAAGTACCTGATGGACCTGGATTGGGTGTAGAGTTAGATGAAGAAAAGATGGAAAAATACGAGCGATATTATGAAGAAAAGGGTGATTACTATGCTCGTTTCCATCAAGATCCCAAGAAGCCGGATTGGTATCCAAATGTTGGAGGCATTTAGTTGTGAAAATTATGCGAAATAATTACAATTTATCGGGTAAGACCGCTTTGATAACCGGGGGTGGACAAGGGATTGGAAGATCTATTGTTCTGGCTCTTGCAGAAGCAGGCGCTGATGTTATTATTAATTTTCGGAGCAATACTACATTAGCGGAAGAGACTGCGGAAGAGGTGAAAGGTTTGGGAAGAAAAATTTGGCTTTGGCCTTTTGATCTATCTCAAGAAGATGTTTTGGAGAACTATCAGAAATTCTGTAGAGAAAAAAAATGTCCCCCTGTAGATATATTTGTTGCCAATGCTTCTCATCAGATTCGCAATCCATGGAACCAAGTAACTATCGATGAATTTGCCTTACAGATGAACGTAAATTTTCGATCCACCTTGTTATTGATGCAAGGAGTTGTTCCTCATATGAAAGAGAGGAAATGGGGTCGAATTCTAAACATAGGTTCTGTACAGGAAAAACGTCCTCATCCCGATATGTGTGTATATGCTGCATCTAAAGGCGCGATGAGTAATTTGGTAATAAATCTTGCTCCTCAGCTGGCGCCATTTGGTATAACAGTCAACTCACTTGCACCTGGTGTTATTGGCACAGCAAGGAATGAGGCTGCATTATCCGATCCGGAATATTTAGATAAAACAGTACAAAAAATACCGTTAGGGTTTATAGGAGAGCCTGACGACTGTGCTCAATTAGCGCTATTACTATGTTCCGAAAACGGACGTTACATTACAGGATGTAATTATTTCGTAGACGGTGGAATGAGTTTGAAGTTTTAAGTTTTATACCCCAACTATATAATTATTAAAAAATGGATACGAATCAGTACAAAAAAGAGATTGGCATGATGAAACTGGAAAAATTAATTGAAACCCGTGAAAACATTTCTAACAAAGGATTTCCAGTTCCTGATAAAGAATTATTACAAAGATTTGAAAAACTATATACCGGGGCAATCAGCGATGCCCTGAGAGAAGCTTGCCTACTGGAACAGGCGTTACCCGGGAGGATAAAGCCATTACGGGAATATAAAACAATAGCAGGTTTTGCTTTTACTGTGAAAAGTGCCCCAAACGTAAAAATAACGGGAGAGATGGAATTTAGAACACAGATGCTTGATGAAATGTCAGAAGATCATTTTGTTGTATGGGATACCAGTCGTGACGATAAAGCAACTTTGTGGGGAGGAGTAATGACTGCGACAGCAAAAAGAAAGAAGATCAAAGCGGCATGTATTGATGGAGGTATACGGGATACCCATCAAATATTGGAAGCAGAATTTCCGGTTTTTTATGAGTACAGAATTTCAAACGGTAGTTTAGGAAGATGCTTGATAACCCATTATCAAATTCCAATAAAGATAGGTGATGTTGATATAAAACCTGGTGATGTAATTGTCGGTGATATTGATGGTATAGTTGTTGTTCCCAGGGATATTGCATACGATATTTTGATTCGTGCCGAACAGTTTTTGGTAAATGAAAATGAAATTTTCGATTGGGTTCATCAAGGTGAAACGATACAGGATATAACAGCAAAGGGCGGTTATTTTTGATATTATATTTATAACCTGATGATTGGATAATTTTTTTCCTGAAGGATTTACTTACGGATAGAAATAACCTCAAAGTATCTTCATTAATTAATGTTTTTTTATTTATCCTTATTACAACGCCAATTTTAGCTGCAACTATTGATAGCCGGAATAAGTTTGGGTGGACATGGGCACAGAACTGGCAATACTGGGAAAATGCGATAAAGTTCCAGATGCTTTTCTTTAAGGAGTTCTTTTACGTTGAGTAGTTTTATATCGTGATTTAAAGTAATAAAAGCTAAAATATAACTAAATATGTTTTGATTGAATTAAACACATTACTAACTTTGCATTGTTGAGTTTATTTTTATATTATAAAACACAGAGCCATGAATGAATTGATATTCTGGATGAATAGAATTACTATATAATTTGATCTAATAAAACATTTTCAATTATTAATATTCACTAGTTTCTCATTAAAATTTTAAATCTGTATTCATATATTATTGTTTATATGTATGTTATATTAATAATATGAGTAAATGGATTTGAATTCCTGTCTAACGAATAATTGCAATAATTGTATATTTTGGCTTTATAAAACACGCTTATTCAGTAATACTTTTTAATATTTATTCTAATCAATTACCAATAATCTGTTTTATATAGAACAATAGTGATGAATATTTAATCCGGAGCGCTTACTTTAAAAAATATGCTAATTGCTATACACTACCTCAAAAAATAAGTTTTATTTACATAAATATTTTAATTGTATGAAAAAAAATTATCTCATTCTTTTTATTGTAATCTTATCCGGCCTTGCAAGCTTTTTTGCTTGCAATGATGATACTAGTGAGTCAGCAGGGCCGGCATATGATCCACTAAAGCCGGTTAAACTCACTACATTTTATCCGGATTCCGGGATGTTCCAAGAAAAGGTAATTTTGAATGGTGAAAATTTTGGAATCGATCCGGGTATTATCAAAGTCTATTTTAATTCCAAGCTTGCACCGGTTATTGGATCAACAGGTACTCGAATGTATGTACAGGCACCACGTTTACCGGGGGACACCTGTATTATCTCCGTAGTAGTAGGAACTGATTCTGTAGTTTACACGCATCAATTCCGTTATAAATCGTCTGTAACTGTCACTACCATTGCTGGTAACGGACGTGATGGTTACATTGATGGTAATCTTTCACAAACAGAACTAAGGCCTCGATTTCTCACTGTGGATAAGGATGGTAATATTTTTGTGTCAAGTGTTGCAACCGATCGCAATTATATTTGTAGAATAAACGAAGAGTCAAACGAGATGATTACACTAGCACGAAATTTCATTGGTGGTGTACTGGCAACTAATCCTTTAACGGGTGTGATAAGTGGTACAACAGAGTCTATAAAAGGGGCGTTTATAACTCTCGATCCCAAAAACTTTTGGGCGCCAAAAATTTACACTGCCCGATGGACAAATCCGGATGAGGTTCCTCCTAATAATTATAATCCGGCTAATATTGTGAGCCCTTTTGATGGCATGATTTATACACATTTTGCATTTACAGGAATTATGAGAATCAACCCAAACACTTGGGAGGCTGAACGCATACTAGAAGTTCCTGGTAATGTTAACGGGATGGTGTTTAGACCCAACGAGCCCGATATGCTTTATATGGCTTTTCGTGGCACATCGGCCTATTTACCAAATACGCTGGTTCGATTAAACGTAAATAATCCAGATAGCACTTTTGAACGATTAAACCTTATAACTGCTGCCGGACATCGTGATGGTACAATAGAACAAGCTCAATTCAACGATGTCAGAATGATGGCATGCGACTATGAGGGCAATATTTATATGGCCGACAACAATAATCATTGTATCCGTAGGTTAACTACCGATAATATGGTTGAAACGGTATTGGGAATTCCTGGAATACCTGGTTGGAAAGATGGAGGCAAATCAGAAGCACTTTTCAGAAACCCATCAGGTATTGGAGTAAGTGCAGATGGCACAGTCTATGTGGCAGACGAACTTAATTTCAGAGTAAGAAAATTGTCTATAAATTAAATTATAGAAAAAATAATTTAATAAAATATTAATAATATATGAAACAAAAAAAATGGATAACGTTTTGCCTGATGATTGCAATGAGCATCGGTCTTGTTGCGCAACAGAAAACATTTACAATCGAAGGTACCGTGTTTGATGAAACAGGAATAGAGTTACCGGGGGTGACCATTTATCTGAAAGATAATCCTAGTGTTGGTTCAATTTCAGACATCGACGGAAAATTCAAAATGAATGTCACACGTGGCCAAGTATTGATATTTAGCTTTGTAGGTTACGAGAAGATTGAATATGTTGCATTGGAAGAGAAGAAAAATGTTAAAATTAAATTTGAACAGGAATCTACCCAATTGGAAGAGGTTGTAATATCAGCATTTGGAACTACTCAACGTAAAATATCATCGCTTGCTGCTGTTACAAACGTAGAAGTAGCTGAATTGCAGGTTCCAACGACTTCGGTTGCCAACTTGCTGGGTGGCCGTGTAGCAGGGCTTATCTCGACACTAAACAGTGGCGAACCGGGTAAAAATATTTCTGAATTCTGGGTACGAGGTATTGGGACTTTCGGCGCAAGCAGTGGTGCATTGGTACTCATAGATGGCCTCGAAGGTGATATTAACTCTATAGACCCTGCGGATATTGAGAGTTTTTCTGTTTTAAAAGATGCATCAGCTACAGCTGTGTATGGAGTTCGGGGAGCAAATGGTGTAGTTCTGGTAACCACCAAGCGCGGGGTTGCAGATAGAGTAAATATTACAACCCGTGTAAACTTCTCCATTTCACATCTGAACCGAGTGCCGGAATATCTCGATTCCTATGATTATGCTAAGTTGGTAAATGAAGCAACTGTAGTACGCAGAGAAGAACCAAGATATACTGATGTTGAACTGGATATTATTCAAGATGGAACTGATCCGGACATTTATCCTAATGTTAACTGGCAAAATGAAATACTTAACAGGAATTCTTTAAGGCAATCTTACTATGTAAGTGCACGAGGAGGAGCAAAAGTTGCGAGATATTTCCTTAGTTTGAATGGCAGTAGCGAAAATGGTGCTTATAAATATGATAGGAACAGCATATATGGGTCTAACGTGGGATATAAAACTTTCAGCTATCGAGCAAACATTGATATAGATCTCTCTCCAACAACTGTCATGTTTTTCGGTTCTGATGGATTTCTTAGCATTAATAATCAACCTGGAGTAGCGAGTACTGATTACATATGGGAAGCACAATCACAAATTAACCCGCTTGCTTTACCCACTGTCTATTCAAACGGACAATTTCCGGCTGTAGGAGCTGGTGCGATGACTTCACCATACGTAATGATCAACAATATGGGAAGATATACTGGACAAAATTATAAGGGGAAATTTACTTTATCTCTCAATCAGGATCTCTCCGCGATAATTGAAGGACTTAAATTAAGGGTGCAAGGAGCGTATGACATTGGCACATGGTTCACGGAACGACGTAGTATTCTTCCACCTCTTTATCAGGCTGTTGGGAGAGACATTCGAGGAGATCTAATTACTGTTTTAAGGGTGCCTGAGCAGAAAGCGGGTTATAATAAGGATACAGATTTGTCACGCAGATATCATCTTGAAAGTACACTTAATTATGAAAATTTATTTGCTGATGATCATCGTGTATCCGGATTGGTCTATTATTATATGAGTGATCAAAAAAGAGCAAGCAACGGAACAACCAATCTCAACTCTATCCCGATACGTTATCAAGGACTGTCCAGCAGGGTAACTTACGGTTTCCGGGATACATACATGATCGATTTTAACTTTGGATTTACCGGTTCAGAAAATTTTCAACCAGGTCGGCAATTTGGCTTTTTTCCATCGATCGCGTTCGGATGGGTGCCAACTCAATATGAATGGATAAATAAAAAAATTCCATGGCTTAATTTCTTAAAAATCAGAGGATCGTATGGAACAGTGGGTAATGACCGCCTCACTACCCGACGTTTCCCATATCTTACCTTGGTAAATCTAACTACTGCAAATGTATGGGGTGGCTCGGGAATAGAAGGTATTAACGAATCATTCATTGGCGCTGATAATCTTGAATGGGAAAAAGCACTTAAAGCTGATTTAGGTATAGAGGGAAGACTTTTTAATGACAGGCTTTCTTTTGTGGTTGACTTCTTTGAAGACCAGCGAAATGGAATATTTCAACAACGAGTACAAGTTCCTTATTACGTCGGATTAGTTAGCATGCCATTCGGAAATGTCGGAAAAATGACTAGCTATGGAACGGACGGCAACTTAAGTTGGACTCAGAAACTTAATGATAATATGGGTTTCACATTGAGAGGTAATTATACCTATTCAAGAAATAATGTGCGTAATTGGGAAGAAGCAAATCCCAAATATCCTTATCAGGAAATTTCGAGTTACCCGTATGGGATAATTCGTGGATATATCTCAGAAGGACTGTTCAAGAATCAGCACGATATCGATACCAGTCCAATCCAAACCTTTGGAACGGTCATGCCCGGTGATATTAAATATCGTGATGTGAACGGTGATGGACAGATTGATGGAGATGACCGTGTACCGTTATCCTACAGCACTTATCCTCTACTTATGTATGGTTTTGGGGGTGAATTTAATTATAAGAAATTCACATTGGGTGTTCTTTTCAAAGGTACAGGAAAAACTGATTATTTTCACGTTGGCCAAGATGGAAACGGAATGGGATATGTTCCCTTTCATGGCGGAACTTCGGGTAATGTCCTCTCGATTGTAAATGATCCGAAAAACAGATGGATTCCAAGAGATTACGCAATTGAAAATGGCATTGATCCTAGCCTCGCGGAGAATCCCAATGCTCGTTTTCCCAGAATGCAATATGGTTATAACAATAATAACTCACAGACATCCGATTTTTGGAAAGGTGATTCAAGATATTTGAGGCTTCAGGAAATTACATTAAACTACAACATTAAGCACTCATCCTTGAATAAGCTGAAAATTTTATCCATCGACCTGCAGTTAGTGGGTAATAATCTGTATGTATGGGATAAAGTGAAAATGTTCGATCCCGAACAAGCACGATATAATGGTAGAGCATATCCCATTCCTGCCACATATGCTTTACAGCTGTACATCAATATGTAAATAAAATAACAACAAACACATGAAATCTAAAAATAATTTCGTTAACAAAAGGACGAGCAGCAATAAATATTCATTATTCCCGCTAAACAGTTGCACGCTCATCCTCTTAATTTCAATTGTTCTCCTCTCTTCCTGCAATTATTTAAGCGTTGATAAATACTTTACAGATGAGTTGAAGATCGATTCTGTTTTTGCTAACAAACGTTACATCGAAGCTTACATGTGGGAAGCTGCAAGCATGTTCCCCAACGAGGTTGCCATTTGGAGAGGTAATTACACCCCGGGTGAACTTGCAACAGACCAGTTTTTCTCATTGACGCAAGCGGGTGATTACGAGGGACTCAATTTTGTAACCGGGCAATTGACAGCTCGAAATCTGGGTTCTATAGGTAACTGGTATGTAACATATTATAAGATTATTCGTAAATGCAATACCATATTGTCGCGATTAGACGAAGTACAAGATTTAACCTCACTCGATAGGTTTTACATCATCGGCAATACACGTTTCATTAGGGCTTACGCCTATTATCTATTGTTACTCGATTTTGGGCCTCCAATTATACTTGACGACGAAGTTATTCCCTCTAATGAAGAGTTGTCCTACTACGACCGACCGCGAAATACATACGATGAAGCTGTTGAATATATTTGCAATGAATTTGAAGAAGTGTCAGTTTGGTTACCGGAAACGGTTTCGTTAATGGAGTTTGGGCAACCCACTAAAGGGGCAGCGTACGGGATAATTGCTAAATTGAGACTATTCCATGCTAGCCCGTTGTTTAACGGTGGCTCAGCTGCTCGAACTGCTTTTGCTACATGGAAACGTTCTACTGATGGAGTAAATTATGTACAACAGAATTATGATGAAAAACGTTGGGCTGTAGCAGCTGCCGCTGCAAAAAGAGTGATGGACATGGGTTTGTATAGATTACACACGGTGCCATCAGACATGTTTACTCCTGAACTTCCAGCTAATGTGACGGACGATCCGGATTATTACAAAGACTGGCAAGATGGTGGTGCGGCAGGTATTGATCATTTTCACTCTTATGCCGATATGTTCAATGGTGAATCGGTGATTATGACTAACCCTGAATATGTTTGGGCACGTCATGAAACCTCGGGAAATTTGAGATTTAATGAGATATTCCCTGTTACAAACGGAGGACGTAATATTATAGGAGTTACACAGAAAGTAATAGATAATTACTCTATGATGGATGGACGGAGTATCTACGAATCCAGTGAGGAATTCCCCTATTCTGAAACAGGGTTTACAAGTGGAGTAAAAACATTCTCGGGCTATCGATTAAATTCAGATGTGTATAATATGTATGCAAATCGCGAAATGCGATTCTATGTATCAATCGGATTTAGCGAATGCTTTTGGCCTATGAGCTCTGCAACTCAGGCAGGATTTTATGACCAAACAATCACTTATTATTATGATTCTCCCAATGGAAGAACAGGTGATCAGTCGGGTAGGATGGTTCCAGCAACCGGTTATGTATTAAAGAAATTCATTCATCCAAATGATGCAATCAGTGGAACAAATTCACGAACATTCGGAAAATCATATGCAATGATTCGTTATGCAGACGTACTCCTTTGGTATGCTGAAGCCCTAAATAATCTCACTACTGCCCATACAGTTGAACTTGGAGGGGAAACCTATAATATTGATAGAAATACCGACGAGATAAGGGCTGCGTTTAATCAAGTACGACACCGCGCAGGTCTACCTGGGATAACCTATGATGAATTGGCTGATGCCAGTCGGGTTCAGGAGTTGATTGAGCACGAACGCATGATTGAGTTTATTGGAGAAAACAAACGCTTTTACGATGTACGTCGTTGGGGAATTTATGAAAAAGTTGAATCAGAGCCTATAACAGGAATGAATATAGAAAGCCCTAAAGATGGTTTTTACCGGAGAGTTGTCCCGAATACAGTTGCAATTGGCCAGCGTATTGTCAATAAACGGTTGATATTGGTTCCTATACCGCTGAGTGAAGTTAGGAGATTGCCATCTTTAGATCAAAATCCCGGCTGGGAAGACTAAAAGAATAATTTTTTAGAAAAAAAAATATGAAAAATATCATTATCAATAAGAATATACTTTTTACAATTATGCTGGTGGGCCTGTTATCATGCGACAGGGATGAGGTATTTGAAAGGGAACAGTACAAAAATGTATTTGCATTAATCAGCGGAACAGATAACGTGTTTACACGATTCCACGATCTGCGAGAAAATGAATCAATTGGATACCTGTCAGCTTCTTGTGGTGGCACCAATCCAACTCAAAATGACATAATTGCAACTATCGTAGAAGATTCATCATTGGTCGATAATTATAACAAGTTAAGTTTTGATGTAGAGTATGATAAATATGCGCATCACCTTTCGAAAAGTAAATATTCCATTAATTCATCCCAGTTAATAATACCATCGGGAGAAACTGGAGCGACATTACCAATTAATATTCGGCCTGAGGGACTTTCTCCCGATTCAGTTTACTTAATACCGTTAAAGGTGGATGCTCATGATAATTATGAGGTTAACTCCGAAAAGAGTTACGTGCTTTATAGAGTCAGGATTAAGAATTTTTACGCGAGAGATTCTGAGGGAACCACCTATAACCTTATAGGAAATCAAAATGGAGTTAATATCTTTGGCACTAAGATTATGCACCCTCTAGGTGCTAACAAAGTGCGTGTCATGGCTGGTGCAGAAACTTTCAAGTCAGATATAAAAGTACTCGAAGAATTAGCAATCG
>JAQWBH010000458.1 GCA_028707405.1 Parabacteroides sp.
AGACATGTTACTGTCGTTGGAAATACCAAAATTTGTTGGCTATGACAATCCGGGTGTGAATGCGGGAAAGATGAATACTCATGGTTACGACTTCGAAATTGGATGGAGCGATCATGTTGGTGATTTTAATTATTCCGTATCGGCAAACTTATCAGATTTTGTTTCCAAAATGGGAGACTTGGGTGGAACAGAATTCTTAGGAGACCAAGTAAAGAAGAAAGGCAGCGAATACAATGAATGGTATGGATATTTGAGTGACGGTTTATTTCAAACACAAGAAGATGTGAATAATTCGCCGAAAATGAATAATAATACGAAAGTAGGCGATGTAAAATATAAAGACATCTCCGGCCCGGATGGCGTTCCAGATGGCAAGATTTCTTCTGAGTATGATCGCGTATTATTAGGCGGTTCGCTTCCTCGTTACATGTTTGGTGTCAATTTCAACGTTTCATATAAAGGCTTTGATTTTGCAATGATGCTGCAAGGTGTTGGTAGTCAAAATGCTCATATTTCTCCCGTAATGATTGAAGGTTTATGGGCAAATTGGGCAGGTTTCCCTGGTGTCGTTGACGGTAAATATTGGAGTTCAAAAAATACGGATGAACAGAATCTAGCTGCTAAGTATCCGCGCTTAACCCGTTCAAACGTAGGCGCTAATGAAGCTATGTCTGATTATTGGTTGTTTAATGGACGATACCTGCGTATGAAGAATCTGACATTAGGTTATACATTGCCATCTGCATTGACAAAGAAAGCAAGCATTAAATCGTTGCGTTTTTATGTCGCGGGTAATGATTTATTCTGCCTGAGCGGGTATCCTCACGGATGGGATCCAGAAGTAAGTACAACGGGTTACCCTATTACTACCTCATTATTATTCGGTGTATCTGTAAACTTTTAAAACGAAGAGAATATGAAACGAAATATTTTAGTATATATTTTGGGAGGATTGACACTGATTTTATCCTCTTGTCATGATTTGAACCTGAATCCATTGGCTAATGGATCTACAGAGACGTGGTATTCTTCGGAGTCTGAGATCACAATGGCTGTTAATGATTTGTATCGTATAGATTTTTGGCCTCAGGATGGAGAATATCAAACCGACTGGTCAGATGACTACACATATCGCGAAACATTAACTAGTTTTGAGAGTGCTACGTTGAATGGACAAAATAGTAATGTAACTGATTTATGGTCAAAGTGTTATAAAACTATAGCTCGTGCTAATTCTGTGATTTTGAAATATCAACGTGCTATTGATAACGGAGCTTCTGAAACAAAAGTCAATCAATTAGTAGGCGAAGCCCATTTCTTTCGTGGAGCAGCTTATTCAAAATTGGTAACTCGGTTTGGTGATGTGCCATTGGTTGAAACTGATATTGATATAGATGAAGGTCTTTCAATGGGTCGCACACCAAAAGCTCAGGTTCTGCAACTAGTCTATGATGATTTTGATGCGGCTGCAGCTGTGCTTCCGACCTCTTATTCAGGAATGCAAAGAATAACTAAGGGAGCTGCACTTGCATATAAGGCTCGTACCGCACTTTATCTGAGTGATTGGGCGACAGCAGCGACAGCAGCAAAAGCGGTGATGGATTTGGGTGTATATCAATTACATTCAAGCTATTCTGATTTATTTTTGCAGAGTACCAAATCTTCAAAGGAGTTTATTTTCACTATACCGCGTTCATTGGAATATAAAAATTGCTATTTGGATGCTGGGACTGTTCGTAATGATTTGATTCGTAATATTGGTGGTTGGGCAGCAACGGATCCGTCTTGGGATTTGTTGGCTTCTTATACTTGTACGGATGGTTTGCCAATTGATGAATCGCCCTTGTTTGATTCACATAATCCATTCAAAAACCGTGATCCTCGTTGCACCATGACTATTGTGCCGTTTAATACGGAATTTTTGGGCTATGAATATGATCCAAGTCCTTCTGCCGTGCAAGTGATGAATTATTCAACAGGAAAGATGATAACAAACAATGATTCACGAGTTAATGCACAATATGCTTCTTTTGATGGATTAGTCTGGAAAAAAGGTATCGATAAAACATGGGCAGATAATGGATATATGGTAGCTCCGGATATGATTGTCATTCGCTACGCAGAGATGTTGCTTACATATGCTGAAGCAAAGATTGAATTGAATCAAATTGATCAGAGTGTATTGGATGCTATGAATACGGTTCGCGCTCGTGCTTATGGTGTTGATAAATCGGCAACAGACAAGTATCCGGCATTTACTTCTACAAATCAAGCTAAACTGCGGACTCAACTGCATGTTGAACGACGTATGGAGTTTGCAAAGGAACATATGCGCTATTCAGATATTATTCGTTGGAAAGAAGCCGGTATTGTAATGTCAAAGAAGGGTTATGGTATTTTATATCCGGCATCAGCTTGTCTTGAAAAGGTCGTTAAAACAGGTGATTGGTTCTGGGCTGTCACACCTAAAATAGATGAAAGGGGATTACCTGATTTCAGTAATTTGGAGGCTACAGGTAAAGTTCAGGTCCTTTCACAGCGCTTATGGGATGATCGCCAATACTTGTGGCCGATTCCTACAAATGAGATTTTGATTAACTCGAATATGCAACAAAATCCGGGTTATTAATTATAGCGTTTTTTTATTCTACATAATTCTATCAGGCTTCTCGCTATGATTATGGCTTTGCGAGGAGCCTGATTTGTAATCAAATTCGATGGAAATGTATAAATCTATATTAGCATTAATTGTATTAGCGATATTAAGTTGCAGCCCTGTTAAAGCTCAGCAGAAGCAAGTTCCTCTTCAA
The DNA here is from genome assembly GCA_028707405.1 of Parabacteroides sp. GTDB lineage: Bacteria > Bacteroidota > Bacteroidia > Bacteroidales > Tannerellaceae > Parabacteroides. The sequence continues at coordinate 2,811 of JAQWBH010000458.1, forward strand.
CTTTCCGGGATTTATCCTCGTCTTGCTTATTATAATAATGAGGGAGAATGTGGAACGGGAGCCGTTGTCCCTTGGAATGGACGATTGTGGGTAATTACTTATGGACCACATTTGCCTTATGGATCGTCGGATAAATTGTATGAGGTGACCAAGGAATATCAACAGATTGTTCATCCCGAGAGTATTGGTGGAACACCGGCTAACAGAATGATTCATAAAGAAAGTAATCAACTGTTTATTGGTCCGTATGCGATTGATGAAATGGGCAAAGTACGAGTTATTCCATACACGGTGATGCCGGGACGAATGACTGGAAATGCGCGTCATCTGACTGATCCTGCAAATAAAATTTATTATGGGACAATGGAAGAGGGCTTTTATGAGGTTGATGTGCATTCTTTAGCTGTCAAGGAATTGTATCGTGATGGTAATAATTTGAAACAGAAGAAAAAAGATACGGATGCCGGCCCAATTAATGATTTGCTTCCGGGTGTCCATGGAAAGGGCTTTTATTCAGGGCAAGGTGTGGCTGTCTACGCCAATAATGGTGAAGGGACACAGGAGGCGCTAAAGAAATTCGATGTGGAATCGGGTGTATTGGCTGAATGGAACGGCAAAGATTGGAAAGTGATTCGTCGCAATCAATTCACAGAAGTGACCGGACCTGGCGGAATATATGGAAATTCAAAGCCTGCCACGGATCCTATATGGACGAATGGATGGGATTATAAGTCTCTACTGATTGGTGTTCGAGATGCTCAGAAAGGCTGGTCATTCTATCGTTTGCCGAAAGCCAGTCACAGTTATGATGGTGCTCATGGTTGGAACACTGAATGGCCGCGAATCCGCAATGTGGGGACTGATGCAGAACTGAATTATATGATGACGATGCACGGTATGTTCTGGAAGTTCCCGGCTACATTTACTGC
>JAQWBH010000459.1 GCA_028707405.1 Parabacteroides sp.
GGAAGTAACTTGTTGAACCAGATCCGCATCCAGCAACCGAAGCTTATGCAACAGAACGGTCTTAAACTGAATGTGGTGGGTATAGCAAACAGTAAACGTGCTCTGTTTTGCCGCGAAGGGTTGAAGCTGGAGGACTGTATAGAAGATCTGAAGGCCAATGGAGAGGCAAGTTCTAGCGAACATTTACGGAATATTATTTTGGAGATGAATATCTTCAACTCCGTGTTTGTGGATTGTACAGCTAATCAGGATATTGCTGACCTTTATGAAGCGTTGCTCAACAATAACGTTTCGGTGGTTGCTGCTAATAAAATCGCAGCTTCGTCTCAGTATTCTAATTACATCAATTTGAAAAAGATTTCACGCCACCGTGGAATCAAATTCCTGTTTGAAACGAACGTGGGGGCCGGCTTGCCTATTATTAATACGATGAACGATCTTATCAATAGCGGCGATCATATTCTGAAACTAAAAGCGGTTCTTTCAGGAACGCTCAATTTTATTTTCAACACGTTGAGTGCCGATGTTCCTTTCAGCCGCGCGATCTTGCTGGCTAAGGAAGACGGTTATTCTGAACCTGATCCACGCATTGATCTGAGCGGCAAAGATGTTGTTCGTAAGTTGGTGATCTTGGCTCGTGAAGCCGGTTATCAAGTGGAACAATCTGATGTAAAGTGTCAATTATTTATCCCTGAGTTGTTTTTTAAAGGTTCGCTTGAGCAATTCTGGCAGAATATTAAACAGCTTGACAGTAAATTTGAAACAATGCGTCAGGAGCTGGAACAAGAACATAAGCGACTGCGTTTTGTTGCCTCAATGGATAATGGTGAATGCAGGGTAGGTCTTGAAGAGGTTAGTTCGCACCATCCCTTCTATGATCTTGAGGGGAGCAATAATATTATCATGATATCGACAGAGCGCTATCATGACTATCCGATGATTATTAAGGGCTATGGTGCCGGTGCTGACGTGACAGCGGCTGGTGTTTTCGCTGATATTATCTCAATAGCAAATATACGATGAAATCGATAATCATTCTGGGTGACGGTATGGCTGACGAGCCAATACCGGCTCTTGGAGGCAAAACGCCGCTGCAATATGCTGACACGCCCTATATGGATAAACTGGCCGCATTGGGTGTGACGGGTCGCATGAAGACAGTCCCTGATGGATTCCATCCCGGTAGTGAGGTGGCCAATATGGCCGTTCTAGGTTATGACTTGCCTACCGTCTACGAAGGGCGCGGCGTGCTTGAGGCAGCAAGCATTGGATATGACTTAAAATCCGAAGAGATGGCGATGCGCTGTAATCTGGTTTGCGTTGAGGGGGATATCCTAAAGAACCATTCCGCCGGTCATATTTCTACGGAAGAGTCCGATGAACTTATTAAATTTCTTAATGAGAAGCTTGCTACCGACGAGTTACATTTCTTTACGGGTGTTTCTTATCGCCATCTATTGGTGGTCAGGGGTGGAGACAAGCGTTTACGCTGTGTCCCGCCTCACGATATTCCGCTGCATCCGTTTCGTCCAAATATGATTCGCCCGGAGGTTCCTGAAGCCGTTGATACGGCCGAATTGCTCAATGACCTTATTCTCAAGTCGCAAAAGATATTGATGGAGCATCCGGTAAACAAGAAGCGAGTAGCTGAAGGTAAGGATCCTGCCAACAGTATCTGGCCATGGTCTCCGGGCTATCGTCCGGCAATGCTGACAATGCGCGAGATGTATGGCATCAGGAGCGCATCGGTTATTTCGGCTGTAGATCTGATACGCGGTATTGGTGTTTACGCTGGAATGAAAATTATTAATGTTAAAGGAGCCACCGGACTATTTGATACGAATTATGAAGGCAAGTCTGAAGCGGCTATTGAAGCCTTGAAGATAGACGATTTTGTTTATTTACATATTGAAGCGAGCGATGAGGCGGGCCATGATGGAGACATTGCGCTGAAGATTAAAACGATTGAAAATCTTGACAAACGCGTTATCGGTATTATATATGAGGCGCTGCAGAGATGGAATGAGCCAGTGGCTATAGCTGTCCTGCCCGACCATCCGACACCTTGTCTGATTCGTACGCATACTAACACGCCGGTACCGTTTCTGATATACAAACCAGGACAGAAGCCCGACACTGTAACGCATTTTGACGAGTACTCTGTCCAGAAGGGAAAGTTTGGTATTTTACAGAAAGATGAATTTATAAAAGAATTGCTCTCATGAAGTATTATAGCACTAATGGAAAGGCTCCTTTGGCTTCATTGGAAGAAGCTGTTGTTAAAGGGCTAGCTGTCGACAAAGGATTGTATATGCCCGAACATATCCATGCTTTGGATTGGAGCACGATTGCCGATATGAAGAACCGTTCTTTTCAAGAGATAGCCTGCATTGTTGCTGAGGCTTTCTTCGGGGAAGATATGGACCGAAACGTATTGGATGAGATAGTGAAAGATACACTCATTTTTGATGTTCCTGTAGTACATGTTAATGATGGCATCTACAGTCTGGAACTGTTTCACGGTCCGACACTCGCTTTTAAAGACGTTGGTGCTCGCTTTATGGCACGTATGCTGAGTTACTTCATCCGTAAAGAAGGTCTGGACAAGGTAAATGTGTTGGTGGCTACTTCCGGCGATACGGGCGGTGCCGTGGCTAATGGTTTTTTGGGCGTTGAAGGGATTCATGTGTATGTGCTTTATCCAAAAGGAAAGGTTAGCTACATACAAGAATGTCAGTTTACAACACTTGGACAGAATATTACGGCACTGGAGATCGATGGAACGTTTGACGACTGCCAGTCATTGGTGAAGTCAGCTTTTATGGACGAAGAACTTAATCGTAACATGAAGCTTACTTCCGCCAACTCTATTAATATAGCCCGTTTTTTGCCGCAATCGTTTTATTATTTCAACGCTTATGCACAGCTTGACAGGAAAGGAAGAGCTGATGAATTGGTTATCTCCGTGCCGAGTGGAAACTTTGGAAATTTAACTGCCGGTTTGTTTGCCTATAAGATGGGGTTGCCTGTGACGCATTTTATTGCTGCCAACAATCTGAATGATGTATTTTTTGAATATCTGGAGACGGGCGAATATCGTCCGCGCCCATCCGTTCCGACTATTGCGAATGCGATGGATGTTGGTGCGCCAAGTAATTTCGCTCGCATTCTTGATCTGTTTGGAAAGCATGGTGATGCATATCAGCAGATATGTCAACTGATCAGTGGAAGCCGGTACGTTGACGAGGAGATCGCTTCGATAATTCGTACAACGTATCTTGATTATGGTTATTTGCTAGATCCACATGGAGCATGTGGTTATCAGGCACTAGTCGATTATCCTTTGAGAAAGGGCGAAACGGGATTATTTCTGGAAACAGCCCATCCGGCAAAGTTTAAAATGACGGTTGATCGTATCTTGGATAGCGATATTGTTATCCCTGACAAACTACAGGCTTTTATGAAAGGGAAGAAGCAAAGCGTTAAATTAGATAAGGATTTTACCACATTTAAAAGTTACCTAAAAGGCATTTAACCTTTTGTTTACGGGCTTGAATGTTTATTCAATAGCCCATTTTTTCATTTCATACATATCGAGGTATTCTTCCCAACCTGCATCGACCTCCGTATAAATAGTGATTGGAAGTGTTTCGAAGCTGGCCAATGCTTCGTTGAGGCGTTCGCCGAAAACCCTGACATTGCATGTATAGAAAACCCAGATTTTTTCTCCACCACCGG
>JAQWBH010000460.1 GCA_028707405.1 Parabacteroides sp.
AATGTTCTATATCGAGAAGAAAGTCAAGGACAAACGAGTTCTAAACCTTATACGCCAATATCTCAAGAGCGGCATAATGGAAGACGGTCTCGTCAAAGTGACGGAGGAAGGAACCCCTCAAGGGGGATTATGCCGAGCTCGACATAATCCCCCTTATGCGGAGTTATGTATTATGCTGAGTTAAGTCACAGAAACACCATGTTTGTTGAACATCTAAACTTTTAACTCAGCATAATACCTACGGTATTTCATAAATTTTGATATTCTGTAATCATCTAAAAGAAAGGAGCTTACATTATGAAGCTTGAAATGATTACAGAAGGTCTAAAAGAACTGTTGCTAGAAAATAATTACAAGCCAGCAACCATCGATTTTTATGAAAGAGAATGGAACAAGGTCCGAGCGTTTCTTATCAACGAGTACAATGATACTGAGTTTGAGATGGACAAAGGCCTTAAGTACCTTGAAAAGCAATACGGATTTATTAGTAGATATAACGAAGGAGGACTATCTCAACAGAGAGTTCAACTGTTACGTGTCATTCATATGCTTGAGGATTATAGTTTGCATAAAGTGTTGACTCGTAGGTATTATGCGTCAAAAAATCCACTCAGTCTGAATAACTACTATTCTGATATTTATAATGCCTATACAACTTATCTGGAAACAAACGAGTTAGCCACTTCAACAAAGAACCATTATAAAAAAATTTCGACTATTTTTTTAGATTATCTTTCTCAAACAGATGTATCTCGAATTGAAGAAATTAGTCTGAATGACTGCAATGCATATCTAAAGACTTTAGCAGGATATAGTTTTAAGACAGTAGAACAAAAAATCTGTGGCCTTCGTCATTTTCTGCGATATCTTTATTCAGAACAACGAATTATAGAAAACTATGCGGAAAAGATTCATATGCCAGCTGTTTCAAAGACAGCAAAAATACCTTCGGTTTGGAACTTAGACGAACTAAAAACCATGATTTCTGTTATCGATCGAAATAGTCCTATCGGAAAGCGAGACTACGCTATGATTGTTCTCGCCAGTGTTTTAGGATTACGCATAGGAGATATTAAAAATCTTAGATTTAGTAACTTTAATTGGGAAAAGAAAGAACTCTCCATTATTCAGCATAAAACACATAAGCCATTAACACTGCCAATACCGGATGCGGTTGGTTGGGCTATTATTGATTATATTAAAAATGCTCGTCCTTCTTACTTTGAATCAGACATAATATTTTTAAAACATATGCCCCCATTTGAACCGATAGGTGAAGAAAACCATATGGGACAGATTATTGTTCGTTATATGAGAAAAGCTGGCATTGATAGACGTGGAAAAAAGCACTCAGGCTTTCATTCACTAAGACATTCTGCTGGTTCCATGCTTTTGGAAATGGACACACCACTTCCGATTATTACAAATATACTTGGTCATTCAGATCCTGATGTTACAGCTGTTTATTTGAAAATTGATATTCAGAAACTAGCAGAATGCGTGTTGCCATTGGAGGAATTTGAGAATGACTAATATTGTGTACAATAGTATATTTCAAAAGGAATTTCAAGGGCTTATTGATTTGAAACGAGCCCTCGGATTTGAATATATCGTAGAAGCAGCGGCTTTTAAAAGAATCGATATCTTCTTTATTCAAAATGATGTAACAGAAAAAAAGATTACAAAAAAAATATGTGACGATTGGTGCCGAAAAAGAACCTATGAATCAGTAAATAATCAGTCACACCGTATCAGTACAATGAGAGTTTTCTGCAGTTATCTAAATGATATCGGTATCAATGCTTATGTTCCTCCCAAAGGAATCACTAAAAAAAGATCTAAATATGAAGCTCATATTTACACTGACGATGAATTAAGAAGATTTTTCGCTGAGGTTGATAAAAGTCAATCCATTCCAAAGGAATGTCCATATAGAGGATTGACCATGCCTATATTTTTTAGAATCTTATACACTAGCGGAATGCGTGTTTCAGAATTAAGACTTCTAAAAGTGGGAGATATAAATTTTGAAGAAAACTATTTTATCATTCATAACGCAAAAAATCATAAAGAACGAATCGTTCCAGTTCATCCTCGACTGATTGAAAAATGTAGAACAATTTTGAACGAAATTCATACAGATTCATCAGCAGAAGAATATTTTTTTATGATTCGGCCAGGTCAGGCCATGACGCTTACAAATGTATATCACAATTTTAGAAGATATCTGGAACATGCTGGAATATCGCATACAGGACGCGGACACGGTCCACGGGTGCATGACTTTCGTCACACTTACTGCGTGAATTTATTACGTAAATGGGTAGATGAAGAAAAAAATCTTATGACATACCTTCCCTATATGCGCACTATGCTTGGGCATGAAGGATTTGAAGAAACAGCTTATTATCTGAAACTTACAACTGAAAGATTTCCTTATATTAAAAATCAAATAAAAAAAAGTTTTCCGGATATAATTAAGGAGGTATTATTCGATGAACACGAATTCTACTGATTTTTCTTACTTGGTGACTTCTTTTCTAACAGACTATCTTCCATTACAAAGGTGTTATTCCAGAAATACGATTCTCAGTTACCGTGATACTTTAAAACTTTTAATACGTTTTATAAATATAGAGAAAAGTATAAAACTACAGAATTTTCATATCAAAGACTTCAATCGGGATCTGATTATTGAATTTCTTGAATGGCATCGAAAAAATGGAGTAAGTAGCTCAACAGCCAATCAAAGACTCGCTGCATTAAAAACATTCTCAGAATATGCGCAGCTTGAATGTATCGAATATATTTCTCCATTGTTAGATATTTCTGCTATAAAAGCAAAAAAAGCATCGGCCAAAGCTGTATCATTTCTTTCGGTTGAACAAATGGCTAAGTTGATTAATTGGCCCGATATCAATACTCCAATTGGATTCCGTCATAGACTAATACTCACGCTCCTTTATGATAGTGGCTGTCGCGTACAAGAATTGTGTGATCTTACGATTGGTGATGTATTTCTCAGTGAAAATTCAACCATACGGTTGCACGGAAAAGGAAACAAGTTTAGAACTATTGTAATCTCTGATGAAACAGCGACGCTTTTAAAAAAATACATTGAAAGGTATCTTCCCAATGCATTAAAGGATCATTCGTTAATATCAAATCGATATAATCAAAAAATACATCGTGATGGCATTGCATATATCATCAATAAATACGCAACAGAAATTCGAAGAGAAGATTCTTCTTTCCCGGAAAAAATTCATTGCCACATGTTTCGCCACAGTAAAGCCATGCATATGTTAGAAGCAGGAATAAACATCGTTTATATTAGAGACTTTCTTGGGCATGAAGATATTTCTACTACTATGATTTATATAAAAACTGATAATCGGTTAAAAAATGAAGCCATTAGTAAACTTTCACCAAAAGTAACTAATGAGATAGACTTTTCTGATTGGAATAAAGATAAAGATCTTATGACTTTTCTGAATTCACTAAAGTAGAACATTATGCCGAGTTAAAAGTTTAGATGTTCAACAAACATGCTGTTTATGTAACTTAACTCGGCATAATATCTAACTCCGCATAAGGGGGAAACTTGTCGCCATTACTGAGTAATGTCTATTTGAATGAGTTTGACCAACTTCTCGAATCCAGAGGACATAAATTTGTCAGATATGCGGATGATTGCAATATTTATGTCAGAAGCAAACG
>JAQWBH010000461.1 GCA_028707405.1 Parabacteroides sp.
AGAGTAGATAGCCGCCGTCTTTAAGACAGAGACAAGAGGGAACGATCAGATGATCGCTCCCTTTGTTTTTTATGGTAACAGCAACAAGTGACTCCCTCCGCTTCAACTCCTTTTTCTGCTATTATAATTTGAAGTCATCCGTTCTAAAGAAATCGCCTTTGCTCTGGAATTTTCTTCCTTTTAATTGTATCTTTGTACCTTTATGGAAGGTTCATTTTTTATATTTGTACTATAATATTTCCTGTTACATACAGTTTATATATATATGTTTATTAGCAAAGATCAATGGAAGGATAATCTTATTAGCATTTGAATATTTATGCAGAATATATATGATTCTCGTCAAAGACTGAAATATGTATTTATTGTTACGGCGGTATTGATTGCAATCATTTCCGTTGTTGTATCAGATATTTTGATAAAAGATCTTGCAAAAGAGGAACGCCAAAAAATGGAGGTGTGGGCTGATGCTACTCGTTTGACTGCAAGTATGGATAGTGCTGTGGATATGTCGCTTGTTTTGAAAATTATCCAAGGAAATACTACAATTCCGGTAGTTTTGTGCAATGATAAAGATAGTATAATTGCTGATAAGAATGTGGATTTCCCGGATAAGGATGTTGAAGCATTTAAAAAAGCCAAAGTAAAGGAATTGAAGAGTAAAAATAAGATAGTCATTGACATGGGTGATAATTCATTCCAGTATGTGTATTACGATGATTCTATTATTCTAAAGCGTCTTCTGATTTATCCTTATGTTCAGTTGACCGTGGTTTTTGTTTTTATACTAATTGCTTTTTTAGCTTTGGCTAGCACAAAGAAGGCTGAACAAAATAAGGTTTGGGTTGGATTGTCGAAAGAAACGGCACATCAGTTAGGCACACCAATATCTTCTTTGATAGCGTGGATGGAATACTTGAAAACAAAGGATATTGATCCTTCGCTGCTGGAAGAGATGGGAAAAGATATAAATCGTTTAGGTACTATAGCGGAACGCTTTTCAAAGATAGGATCGAATCCCGAACCGCTTCCTGTAGATATATGTTCGGCTGTTCAGTCGGCTGTAGGTTATATGCAAACGCGTATTTCTTCTAAAGTACAATTAATAACCTTGCTGCCTGATAAACCTATATTTGTGTTGATGAATGATTCTTTATTTTCATGGGTGATCGAAAATCTTACTAAAAATGCAGTCGACGCCATGGAAGGGCATGGAAAGATTATTTATCAAGTTGAAGAAAAAGATAAAATTGTACGCATTGATGTTTCAGATAGTGGTAAAGGGATTGTTAAATCAAAATTCAAGACAGTCTTTAATCCGGGTTATACGACCAAGAAACGTGGATGGGGATTAGGTTTATCTTTAGTGAAACGGATTATAGAATCATATCATAATGGCCAGATATATGTAAAAAGTTCGGAACTCGGAAAAGGTACAACTTTTCGAATAGAACTGCGTAAATGTAAGGTTTGATTCTTTGTGTGTAAAAAATGTAGAGAGGTATTGTATTTATTAATAGAAAATTTGTACCTTTGCACGGTTTTATATAAAAAGCTTTGGGAAAATTTAAATTATACGATATTGATTTGAAGAATCTCACTCCAGGAGTCCATGAATATGAGTACTTGCTGGAGAATAAGTTTTTTATGGATATCGATGGCGATCAGGTTAGGAAAGGGACAGTAAAAGTTCATCTTACTGTCAACCGTTTGTCGTTGATGTTCGAGATGAACTTTCAGATTGAAGGAACGGTATTAGTACCGTGTGATAGATGTTTGGATGATGTTGATATTCCTATAAGTACGCATAATCGTTTGATTGTAAAATTTGGAAAGGAGTATTCCGAAGAAAGTGATGAGATTGTAGTCGTACCGGAAGAAGAAGGAGACATTAATGTAGCGTGGTTCCTCTATGAGTTTATATCGTTGGCTGTGCCTATGAAGCATGTTCATGCTCCGGGTAAGTGCAACAAGCAAATGTCATCAAAGTTGAAGCGGCATATGACGAGAAGTGTTGATGATACTGATAAGGAATATGAGAATACGGATGAAGTAGAGGAAGAAGACATAGATATTAGCGTAGAGGAAGAATCTTCTACAGATCCACGCTGGGACGGTCTGAAAGGATTACTTGAAGATGATAACAATTAAATAAATAAAAAAATGGCACATCCTAAAAGAAGACAAGGTAAGACAAGAACAGCCAAGAGAAGAACTCATGATAAGGCTGTAGCTCCAACAATGGCTATATGCCCAAATTGTGGTGCATGGCATGTTTATCACACTGTATGTGGTGAATGTGGCTATTATAGAGGAAAATTGGCTATCGAAAAAGAAGCCGCTGTCTAAGTCTGCTCAGATTGGCAGATTAGAAGAGTAGCCCTAAAAAGATTTTTAGGGCTATTTTTTAATTGAGAATCAGAACATTCATATATAATTAAGTTATGGATAAAATAAATGCGGTTATTACAGGTGTCGGAGGCTATGTCCCCGATGATGTATTGACGAACGAAGACATTTCGAAAATGGTCGATACTACGGACGAGTGGATTATGACACGTGTAGGAATCAAAGAACGCAGAATATTAAAGGGAGAAGGTTTGGGAACCTCGTTTATGGGAATCCGTGCAGTTAACCAATTGCTTGAAAAAACGGGGACAAAACCGGAAGAAGTGGAGGTATTGCTGACAGCAACATCTACTCCTGATCATCATTTTCCGACAACTTCTTCTATCATTGCTTATCACACGGGATGTGTGAATGCTATGACATTCGATGTACAGGCCGGATGTTCAGGCTTTTTGTATGGATTGGAAACGGGTACAAATTATATACGTTCAGGTCGCTATAAGAAAGTGATTGTTGTTGCTGGTGATAAGATGACGGCTATTACTGATTATACTGACCGGACAACATGTCCTTTGTTCGGTGATGCGTGCGGGGCTGTTATGTTGGAGCCTACAATTGAGAATTATGGCGTTTTAGATACATTGCTTCGTACGAATGGGGAAGGATACTCTCATTTGATAATGAAGTCCGGTGGTTCAGCTTATCCTCCAAGTTATGAAACAGTAAAAAATCGTGAACATTTTGTATGGCAAGATGGTCGCTATGTTTTTAAATATGCGGTTTCATACATGGCTGATGCAGCTGCCGAAGTAGCCGAACGTAATGGATTGAAAGATGAAGATATTGCATGGGTAGTTCCTCATCAGGCTAATTTGCGTATCATTGATGCTACAGCTCGCCGTTTAGGAGTTGATCCAAGTAAAGTGATGATTAATATTCAGAAATATGGAAACACCAGTGCAGGCACAATTCCTATTTGCTTGTGGGAGTGGGAAGATAAACTGAAGAAAGGCGATAATTTGATTCTTGCTGCTTTTGGAGCTGGGTTTACTTGGGGGGCAATCTATTTAAAATGGAGTTATGACGGAAAAAAAGCATAAATCCGGTTTTGTCAATATTGTCGGAAACCCTAATGTTGGTAAGTCTACGCTGATGAACCGACTGGTGGGTGAGCGTCTTTCGATTATTACATCGAAAGCTCAGACTACACGTCATCGTATCTTGGGCATAGTTAATACTGAAGATATGCAGATTGTGTATTCCGATACACCGGGAGTTCTGCATCCTAATTATAAGTTGCAGGAGTCAATGCTTGATTTTTCAAAATCGGCGTTGGATGACGCCGACGTCTTGTTGTATGTTACCGAT
>JAQWBH010000462.1 GCA_028707405.1 Parabacteroides sp.
TTACTAATCTAATAACAGAAGGACCTATCCATAATCTTTTATGCTACGGTATCGAAAACAAGCACCATAAAGTAGAAGATGGTAAAATCGTTGCACTCCCTGAGATGGGTGAGGTTTCTTACAGTTTTGTATACCAATTGACTGGTAGAAATGAAATGGAATACCTTATAGCAAAGTATCCTATGTGCGAAACAGAAAGGAGTACTCTCAGTGAAGGTGGTTCTATAATCATATAAAGTGTGTGATAAATTTAAGCAACTTCTAGGATAGTGTCGTTAAGAGGTGAGGATTAGTAAATACTTAGGTTTTGCCAATTACCGGTTATGGCTCTTAAGGATCAAATGCTGCCTTACCCTTATCAACCAAAAAATATTAATTGGAATCCCTAATGGGATTTCTTTTTTTATATCCGGATTATGTTTTAGATATATTTTAACGTAACAATTTGCATATATGAGAATATGATGATACTAGATATACTGACATATATAGAGCGATATATAAGGTGTATCGAGATTATATGGAAGGAGATTGAAGCTTCTATGTCTTATATTCGTTATAATAATGCAGGGATAGAGATTGTTAACGGTGCGGGGACGAAGGTAGCTATAGACAACAAGACAGATTGCAAGGCAGATGCAAAGGTCGGTCATGTGGAGGTAAAGTCCCTTGATACCGATTCCTGTGTCAATAGACCTGTAGCTATAGCCGCACTTGGCAGCGGAGCTGTAGCAAATCTGCCTGTAGTCTTGGCACAACTGACAATTCAGGCAAATGTAAACTCAGTCATCAAATTACCGGAATATGCTTATGAGATCAAGCAGATAAAAAAACGCTTAAAGATTACCCAGTGCTTACTGATTCAAGATACCAATATTTTGTTTATCAAGGGCTTTATCCGCAAGAATATTGATTTTTCTACCCGTGAGTCCTCCAATGCCGAAGGATTCAGTGGTGATATCAAGCATGTGACCGTCGATGTACCGTTTAGTTGCACTACGCCCGTAAACTTCAACGGAATTGCTCCTGTCGCACCTATTGCTAACACCTCTACGGAGTTCCAGTATCAGAAGAGAGAAGAAATCCATCATCCCGATTTCTCCGAGAAGGATCATCTACTCTCCGGCGACTTGAGAGAACACAACCAGATCTCTACAGAGTACTTCAATGAACTGCCCTACTGTGATCTGGTCAGCTCCAGGATTGTTGAATTTGACGAGCAGCTCATGCCTGAGCCCCCAAGAGATAAAAATTATGTCACCCCATTTGAAGAGAAGAGATTCCGCAGAATTGAAGAAAAAATGGTGATATTCATTACCTTAAGACTTCTGCAAAAACGGCTTGTTGCAGTTCCTGCTGTTGCCGGTGCAGGCGACGACTGTCCGCGCACCCACGACAACGACTAATTTATAACTTTTTAACAAGCAGGTTAGGACCATCACCTTTTTTAATGGCCCTAACCCGGCTACTTACAGACCAATTTATCCTTGCGCAATTTACCGAAACTTATATAATAGACGGGAAGTAACCTGCATATATATGGATATAAGAAGGAAAAATCCGCATGCATATATTTAGCAAGGATGTGTTTTGATGGGGTTTCTGATGAACCGTAAAGTAAAATACCTGTTGATTAGCCTGCTGGTTATAGCATTGCTGGTCGGGCTTTTCTATGCTGACATGCTAGGTTTAAATGACAAAACAGATGTAAACCCTAAATTGGTAGAGGCTTCAAAAGGGTTGAATCAATATGAGATATCAGTCAATTTTGATCCGGCAAATAAAATCTTGCAATGTGAACAAAAGGTAGAGTACATAAATAACTCAGGACATGACCTTACTCATCTTTATTTTCATCTCTATCCAAATGCCTTTCGATATGAAGAAAAACCTGTCTTTGACAAAGCTGAAATGAAGCGTGCCTATCCTAACGGCTTTTCTTCCGGTGGCCTGGATATGAAACAAGTACTGATTGAGGGAAAGGAATCAGATTTTCTCATTGGTGGATACAGTGAAAACCTGTTGATGTTGCTTATGGATGGAAGCCTGGCACCTGGTGAAACTGTGTCACTTGAAATGAAATATACCGTCCAAATGCCTAACTGTCTGGGACGTTTTGGATATGGCGATAATACATTTAAAGTTGTAAATTGGTATCCCATTGCCAGTGTATATGATGATTCTGGATGGAACTTGGATCGGTATTACTCCATAGGGGACCCTTTCTATAGTGATGCAGCAAATTATAGGATAACCATAAAAGCTCCGGATGATTATATCATTGCATCCACAGGAGATATCAAAAAAGAAATAGAAATGGATGGTCAGATAACCTGGGAGATTGATGCTTTGGCTGTCCGTGACTTCGCATGGTTGGCCAGTGATGCTTTTATTACCGCATCAAAGGATTTAGGTAATACAACTATAACTTCATATTATTATACGGAGGAGACCGGAGAAAAGGCATTGGATTATGCTGCTGTATCTCTTGAATTTTTCAATAAGTCCTTTGGTGAATATCCCTATAATCATTTTTCGGTAGTGGAATCCGACTTTTATATTGGCGGTATGGAATATCCCAATCTGATTATGATGGATCATAGCCTGTATTCTTCCTACCATATAGATTCATTGGAGTTCGTTACCGTTCATGAACCCGCTCACCAATGGTGGTATGGTCTGGTTGGAATTAATCAGATCACAGATGCATGGATTGATGAAGGATTGACAGAGTATTCTACAGTGCTGTATTATGGGCATCGTTATGGACAGGAAAAAGAAAACGAGATTTATAACAGCATGATAGCAGAAGGAAAATATAATTATCTACAGGTATATGCCGGACCTGAACAAGTTGATGAAACAATTCATCGACCTTCTTATGAGTTTTCCGACTGGATCATGTACGATCTTCTCGTGTACGGCAAGGGAGCGATGATGTTCCACGACCTGAGAAGGAAAATGGGAGGGGACTTGTTCTTTCATGCACTTAGGGAATATTATAACGAATACCAATTTCAAAATGTGAGTAAGAAAGACATGATTAGCGCATTTAATCGTTCAACAGGTCAAAACTGGGAAGAACATTTCAATAAATGGTTATATGATGAATAAAATTGTAATTATGGCAAATATTAAAAGAAATTAATTTTTGATTAAGGGAGGATTTCTTTATCGCATGTCGAATACATAAACTTGTAATACTTCTGTAACAAACGTCATTGCGATGTAATAAACATTCCCTATTGAAAGGAGCTGGAATACCTGTGAATTATTTCAACTGGTCCGGCATAAAGAGCTCTCTTTCCAAGATAGCAAACAATAAATTTCTTAATAATATTTCCAAGATAGCAAATTATGACTTGCTCAACATTCATAAAAAGCAATTCACTATATTGATTCTTTCTATGACTTTCCTAGTTACCGGTTTAATTGGTATTTCACATACAGATGCAGCTGTATCACCTGATGAGATGGAAATCTCAAACCTTATTCCTGCATATGAGATTATCTTGGACGGTACTAGGATGGGTTATGTAACCGATGCCACTCCCGTTCAGTCCATTATTGTCCAGGTGCGTCAGGAGGCAGAACTACAATATGGTATGGATAGTTTTGTCTCACAGGAGCTTTCTATTGAGGAGACCACTATTACCCCAGACCAGCTTACACCAACGGATAACATGGTACAAGCTGTCCGTAATGACAT
>JAQWBH010000463.1 GCA_028707405.1 Parabacteroides sp.
CCGCCTTTCAGGACACTTTTCCTGTTATGGCAAATAATCGCCTAAAATAGCCTGTCCTTAGAATCATATAAATAGCATATCTTTAGCATGTTATTTGCACATTATCAGTTACTTACAATGATATAAATTATTGAATGGTAATGCGAGCCTTTATTTTGACATTTGTTAGTCACTAATGGCACTCATCATAACTGATACTGTATTTTGTTTTGTTGTTATTTCTATTGCAGCTGTATTGGCAATCTATCTCTCCCGTCTTTTGGTTGATTGCGATAATAGCATTCGGTAGACGGCCACCAGCAGAAGTTCCAACAGGAGCACTTCTGGATAGAGAGAACGGCACGATAAAAACCAAGGCTGGCGCAAGTCTTTATCTTACGGGTATTGGCAAGGTTAAGTCAAGACTTACTTTAAAAGGTGTGGCTTCAAGCAGTACCGCGAAGGGTGATAAGGCTACACGACTCATTGTCAAGGCTAAGGATAACACGACAGACCCTAATTCGTTTATAAACATTTTCAAATTCGAGATCAAAGGCAAAGAACGTCGTTACCAGTTGGCAGAAACGGGCACTCTTTCAAAAACAGAAACGAATAACCTTTCAAGTGTCGAATATAATGCAAAGAAATACGGGAAAAATTCCTATCTCATTATTATGAATAATCTGACACCTGGAGAATATGGAATTGTTTTTGGTGATCCTAATAATGCTAATACAAAAAATGAAATGAAAGTTACAACGTTTACAGTAAAACAGGCAGACTTTTTAAAAAAGGATTGATAAAAGATATTCGCATTTCCAAGCATAAATAATATGGATTTGCGAATATTTCTGTTATTGTTCTGTTACTTTTTAGTATTCGATGTACTATACAATAATCTTAATTTTTCGGTTCAAGAGGAATTAACTTATACTCACTGCTGAAAGCACTTTTGGTCGAAATTTCCCATGCTCTGCCATCTTCTGTGTCAAACAATATGAATGATGTATCACCTTGGCCAATACATAGAATGAAGCGTCCTTTGAACTGTTGCTCTTTAGGCACGAGTGGTTCACTATTAATTATTTTGATTCCACGCTTCGCACCTAATGAATTATATATAATGATTTCGTTGAGTATACCTGTGCAAGTATTCAGCTCAAAATAGGAATTAACAGAACGAGGCTTATATATATGCCATGTTGTTCTACATTCCGGCACTAATGAATCCAACTCATTCTGAGCATTACACACGATTGCTTGTGATGCGAAAAGCAATATTACTACTATTAACTTCTTCATTACCTTATTTTTTCAATGATTACTCGTTGATTGATCTATATAATTCATTCTTACTCTCCTTCAACTTTACATTCCGTTAATCCCATTTCTTTTGCTTTGTCTGGTGACATAGCATAATACAGAGCATCGGCTTCGTCACAAATTTCTCCGCGCTCATTCTCCAGAGTTACGTGGATGGTGTGGAAGTTACGTTTGCTCTCAATAATCCTCGCACGTATTGTAAGCATTTTGTCTGTAGTCATCACTGGCTTCTTGTAATGAATGGTCAGTTTGCTTGTTACAGCCGTAGTCTGTAGTTTACGTGGAATCACCCAACCTGCAGTTTCGTCAATCAGTGTGGCAATCACTCCGCCATGCAGTGTGTCGAGCCAGCCCTGATAGTTTTCATTCGGACTCCACATAGAAACAATGTCTTCACCATCCTCGTAGAACTCCAAATGCAGACCTATAGGATTATTGGGGCTACAACCAATGCAGTTGTAGCCTTTCTTATTTATGTAGGGATTTATTATCTTTTTCATATCTATTTAATGTTTTTTCCATTTACTCATACACAGTATGCTAATAACTGCTTATTATATTATGCCGGAATCACCTGTTTCCCAAATGGAGCCAAGGCCAGTCCTGCCAGATGGAATTGTTTTTTACCAAAAGGAATTCCAATAATGGTGATGCAGAGTAGTGTGCCAAATAGCAGATGGGTAAGCCATATCCATACTCCACCTATAAAGAACCAGATGATATTCATTATAGTGTCTAAGCATCCATGATTATTCGGGCGATCTACGACTTTTTGCCCAAAAGGCCATAGAACATATAATCCTATCCTTAAGGATGCAATTCCAAAGGGGATACCAATGATCGTGATCATCATTCCAATACTGGATACAAAATATTCAATACCAGTCTCTAAACCGCCAAAAATCAACCATATTATGTTTCCGATTATTTTCATTTATATTTTCTAATGTGATTAGAATTGTCCTTATGATGAAGATAGGCGTATACCTGTATCAATTATATTGTTTATTCTTTTAGAGATCTTAAAAACAAATGGGATTTTAAAAGAAAATGATTACCTTTGCGTCATATTTAATATTAGGAAATATGATGAGGTGGATATTCCTTCTGTAAACAAAATTTATGATGGAGTTTTATCGTATTAACTATGTGCGTAATCGTGGTTGTTAGATCATTTACCATGCAGGACTGGGGATGTAGAATCAGGTCTGTGACCTTTTCTGTTACTAGACATGACACTGTCGGGTTGAGAAAGGGTTCTTGAAGTAAGGAATGGATCATTCCAGCCATACTTGTCATCCAAATTTTTAGTATATTTTCCAAACATAATTGTATCTTTTTAAGTTTATTCCAAATATAGACAATTTCTGTGGAATATCCAATAGTTCGAATGAATATATTTTTTAGAACTTGTAACAAATCATTTGCCCTGCCCTATCACAGTTGAAATACATAAATTAAAATTACTTAATATGAAATATAAGCATATTTTATTTGATATAGATGGAACATTAGTTGATAATGAAAAGGCAGTATTAAGTACATGGCAGCAAACCATTAAAGAATTGTTTAACAGATATATAGAGAAAGATGAACTCAACTTTGTTTTAGGGATACCAGGTGTTACCATTATGGAAAAGTTAGGAGCTCAAAATCCAGAAGAAGGTTTTAAAATATGGCAGAGACATTTTCAGGAACATCGAAGTGAAATAACTTTATTCAAAGGAATCAAAGAAGTAGTTTGTAAACTTAAGGAAAGGAATATCTGTCTGGGATTAATTACTTCCCGAACACGGGAAGAACTAAATAATGATGATGCTTTATGCCAGATCTATCATCTCTTTGATGTTGCTATTTGTGTAACTGATACGGTAAATCCCAAACCTTCAGCAGATCCGATTCTAGCGTATCTTCAAAGAACAGGGGCTACATCGTCAGATTCCCTTTATGTAGGAGATTCAGCGTATGACAATCTGTGCGCAGCCAATGCTCAGGTAGACTTTGCGCTAGCAACCTGGGGTAATAACAAGAAAAATATTCCCTGCAAATATAAACTAAAGGAGCCTTCTGATATTTTGACAATCCTCTGAAAGAATTCTTCGTTTTTGGAATTGCTGTAACAAGTTGTTACCATTATACATCAGTTCAATATGATGCCGTGAACAAAAGCAAATATCATAATATGAATTTTCTTTTGTTATCAGTATGTTACTTTATTTTCTCCAAGTAGTTCATTCGATCCTTAATAATGTCTTCCATATTATCAATCGCCCAGTGAAAAAGAGAACTTAGTAATGGTATGAGTGTATCAGCTCTGGCTGTAAGGTTGTATTCCACTTTAGGGGGATCTCCGGGTAAGCCTTGCGTATTACCAGTCCGTCGGCCTCTAATCTTTTCAAGGTTTCT
>JAQWBH010000464.1 GCA_028707405.1 Parabacteroides sp.
TTTGTATTTTCTGCGAAGGAATATTTCTGTACGTTTAATTAATCGATTAATGCTCCATTTGATAAAGAACTTGATCGAACATCAAAGGAATATCAGCCTTATCTATTCCGGCAGCTAACAGATAGGGAATGTCTGCGTCAAACATCTCTTTGAAGGAATCGATGTTGCCTTGTTCTTCGATCACTGCCTTTTCGTAATAATCGGCAGCAAACTTAAGGTTACGCATGGCCCATTCGGTATGTGCAGCGTTCATAAAGTCCTGAGACGTTGGATCTTCGTTTAGAATCTTTTGGTAGTAGTTGTGCGCTTGCTCATATTTCCCCAGCAAAAACGAACACCAGGCAATAGGTCTCCATGCTTTATGATTGTGACTATCCAGATAGTCTATCTTGAAGAAGTATTTCAATGCCTCGTCGTAGCGCTTAAGTTCCAGCAGACAGTTTCCGATATTAAGATCGATAGAAAGGTTGTTATCGTGATTGTGTGATGCAAACTTGTTGTAGTATTCGATAGCCTGTTGAGGCTGCTTAAGGAGGCGATAACAGGAAGCGATGCGGCGGATGACCCATCGACTGTCCGGATTGAGTAATTCGGCGCGAAGAAAAGCTTGCAAAGCACCTTTGGTGTTACCCCTCATCTCTTCACAGTAGCCGATCTTCTGGAAGAGAAGGTCGTCGGTTTCTTTTTTTTCTGCGAACTGGTTGAATATGGTTAGCGCATCTTTGTAATACATTTTGCGCATGTAGTATTCGGCGATGGCCATGAGACTCTCTTCATCAGACAGGTAAGGTTTTAGAATCTCCAGATTATGAAAATCGAGCGGCAACTTGAAGATGTCGATGAAATCATCATGTTTCGGATAGAGTTTGAAAAATCGATAAAGATCCTGGATGTACTGAATCATAATAATCTCCAGTTCACCTCGCTTGGTGATAATTTCGGCTTTCGATTGGCGGGCAGCCTCTGAGGCCTGACTGTCGAATTGCCCCATCATCATTTGTCGGACGTTCTGAGGTAACTGCATCATACTAAAATAGAGCGAATATTTGTCGGAATTGCACATGAAGGCGGCAGAAGTCATTGTCTCTAACGCTTGTTGTTCGAATGTCGATTGTGTCATAAGGCTGTTGATGTTTGAGTTTTGCACTGAGAAAGGCATGAACCAGTTGCTTATCTCGTGAAAGAACGGATAGTTCTTAAGATGGATAAATGTTGAATGCATCACGTCGGCACCTTCCTGCTGAAGATCGCCGAACTCTTCGATTTTTTTACCCAGATTGCTGTCGGCAAACATTTTTTCCCATTCGGGATTCATGTCGTTTTCGGTCAAGTCGTTTATGTCTTTTATTCCTTCTTGATTAATTTTCTTTCCGATATTTGGCGTAAGTTTAATCATTTCGGGGATAATTTCTTCTTGCAGCTTCCGAGTGATCTTTTCGGTCTCCCGAGCTAGTATGAAGCGTAGAGTAATAGTTTGCAGAATATGTGTGAATCCGGGTCCCTCGTTGAGTGTAGCCAGCAAGATAGCCAGTCGAGAATAGTATACCTTTCGATTTCTATAGAGGTAAAGGATGATGAGAAGGTTTATCAGCGCCCTGGCTTTGATCTCGTTGTTCTTGTGTGAAGCGGCGATGAATAGTAGTCTCATCTTTCCTTTATCAAATGACTCTAGCAATGACAACAGGAATGCCGATACAATCTGACATCCTGTCACAAATGGTAGATTATCGTCTTTCAGTAGCTCGTTTATTTGCTGCTCTTCTTCTGGTGTGAGTATATCTGAACCCCAGATCTTATTGAATAGTAAATTGTTGGCCTCATCGAAACCCTTGTAGTTTGTTGTTTCGTAACTATCAATCAATTGCTTGTGGAGCTGTTGATATGAGTAGGATGGCATATTATGAAGATTTCTGCGATTGATATAGTAGGTCGTGGGCTCATCTTTTTCCAGCATCTTATGCTTCATCGTTTCAGCCAGCTCATAAGTAGAGATGGTCAGATTGTTATAAATTTGTTCGCGCATGGGATCTTTGATGCCCTCCATATTATACCGCAACATATACCTATAGTTGTTCTCAAGTTCATCCAGTTCATCACGTGTTGAGGTCTCGTGATTGTACGAAATTAGCTCTTTAATGGCTTCAAAAGCAAGCTTTAATCCACCCTTCTCCAAACGACTGATAATTGTGTCGTAGAGTTTTTTTGTATTTTGTGCTGTCATAATTCGTTTTATACAAATGCAATGCCAAATGTATGCAATTCAGGTGAATTTTTTTATCTTTGCACACAAAAATAGAAGTGAAAATGAACAAAATTCGTAATTTTTGTATTATTGCTCATATTGATCACGGAAAAAGTACGTTGGCCGACCGTTTGCTTGAATACACTAAGACAGTAGAGAGCAGAGATATGCAGGACCAAGTTTTAGATGATATGGATTTGGAGCGTGAACGAGGAATAACCATCAAGAGCCATGCTATTCAAATGAATTATAATTATAACGGCGAAATCTATACGCTCAATCTGATTGATACTCCGGGGCATGTCGATTTTTCATACGAAGTGTCTCGTTCAATTGCGGCTTCCGAGGGTGCGCTGTTGCTTGTTGATGCCTCTCAGGGTATTCAAGCACAAACCATTTCAAACATGTATATGGCTGTTGAGAATGATTTGGAGATTATTCCTGTCATCAACAAGATTGATATTCCGAGCGCTATGCCTGAAGAGGTGGAAGATCAGATTGTAGAACTTTTGGGTTGTAATCGTGCCAATATTTTGCGGGCCAGTGGCAAAACCGGTTACGGTGTCAAGGAAATACTTGATGCGATTGTTGAGCGTGTACCTGCGCCGAAAGGCGATTCTGATGCTCCGCTGCAATGCTTGATCTTCGATTCAATTTTTAATCCTTTTCGAGGAATTATTGCTTATTTTAAGGTTGAGAATGGTACGATCCATACGGGTGATCATGTCAAGTTTATCGCTACGGGGAAAGAGTATGATGCTGATGAGGTAGGCGTTTTGAAGCTGAAAATTTCACCGCGCAACGAGGTCACGACAGGCGACGTGGGTTATATCATCTCCGGTATCAAGTCGTCGCGTGAGGTGCGCGTAGGTGATACAATTACGCATGTCGATCGGCCCGCCCAAAAAGCTATTGCCGGTTTTCAAGAGGTTAAGCCAATGGTGTTTGCCGGCGTTTATCCTATTGATCCGGAAGATTTCGAGAACTTGCGCTCTTCGCTGGAAAAACTGCAACTCAATGATGCGTCACTTACTTTTCAGCCGGAGAGTTCCGTAGCACTGGGATTCGGCTTCCGTTGTGGATTTCTGGGACTATTGCACATGGAGATTGTGCAGGAACGGCTTGATCGTGAGTTTAATATGGATGTTATAACGACGGTTCCCAATGTTTCGTATAAGGTCTATGACAAGAAGGGCAACTGTATAGAGGTTCATAATCCGAGTGGTTTGCCTGATCCTACACTGATTGAACATATTGACGAACCTTATATCCGGGCCTCTATCATTACGCAAACCACTTATATAGGACCGATTATGACACTTTGCCTAGGTAAACGCGGCACATTGATTAAACAGGAATATGTATCGGGCGACAGGGTTGAATTATTTTATGATATTCCTTTGGGTGAGATCGTGATTGATTTTTATGATAAGTTGAAAAGTAT
>JAQWBH010000465.1 GCA_028707405.1 Parabacteroides sp.
TCTTTGAAAACAGAATCGAGCTTTAGCACTCGACTAAAGCTCGAACCCGAATATAGTTTACACAGAATTGGGGACAGTGCCTTATTTGTAGATCTTTGTCCACCAATCTCTGATTATGAACTTTTTTTAATCGCTCTAATTTTTGTAATATTGCTTCTTCTATTCATTCTTGATTTTTATGTTATATATTAATCATGTTTTGTATCATGAGAACATTTGTATTTTTATTATTTTTTAGCTTAATGTCGTTAAGCTTTGCCTCTTGCAACAAGAGCATTCGGCAAAAAGATTCTTCGCTCATTACATTCGATGCCACGAAACATTATGCATCTAAAACAATGGATATTCATGACATTGCTAATGTTGACTATTTAATTTTGGAAACAAAAGACAGCTTCTTATATTCCCATTGTGTCTATATAACGGAGCATTATATCATAGCCTTAAATTCGTATGATTGCAGCTATGTCTTTTTTAACAGGCAAGGCAAAGCTGTCAGTCGTATTTCAAGATATGGACAGGGTCCTGAAGATTATATGCATTTTTGGATTCAGACCTATTCTGAAAAAGAAGATAATCTCTATGTCTTCAGTTATCCCAATAAAATTCAGGTCTACAACAGGTTTGGCGTTTTTAAGAGAAGTCTGCCGCTCAGAAATGATTCATCCGGAGAAAAGACAAATTTAATTGATGCTATATTCGACTATAATAGCAAATATCTGTTATGCCATGATAAATTAGCGACCAAGTCCAACTCTTTCTACCTGCTATCAAAAATAAATGGAGAAATGAAGGATTTAAATATCCATTTTGACAAGAAAATTTCATCACAAATCACCAGTAAACAGGAAGATGGAATGGCCATGGTCATTAGCTTCTTTATATCAAGCGCTGTGCCGGATGGAAAAGATTATATATTGAATGAATACTCTTCGGATACTCTCTTTGCATTAAAGCCTGATTTAAAATTACAAGCCAAATTCGTTCATAAGCCATCTGTAGGAACAAACACACCGCCCATATTGCTGGATGGTCTGCTTGATATTGGACAATATACCTTTTTTAGTGCATATGAAATGGCGTATGATTTTGCAAAGAATGAAGGAGGAAAAGAAAATCATTATGTACTTGATAATAAATCAGGAACATTCTATGAAGTAACCATGAAAAATAAAGATTATGCGGATCAGGATCTAACGGTGGATGCTTCGAACTTTATATCAGGCAGATCATCGGATTCAAAATTGGGATTCATCAAATTAAGAAGAGATGATTTAGAGAAAGCCGATTCCGATCACAAATTAAGCGGCCCGCTAAAAAAGCTCTTCGACTCAATGAATGAAGAAGATCCTTTTATTCTGATGATTGTGCACTTTAAATGAGTCTGAATTCTATATGAGAGAAAAGTATGAGGGGTTCAAAGCGGTACTTACCGACAAAAATTCCTTTCTGATGTAGCGTTAAATTATTTAACGTATTAAATGTCTCTTTTTTGTATAGATCTGAATTTTGTAGCTTGATTATATTTAGTAATATATCTTAATATTGTTAACGAATTTTATGGCATTAAATGTCTGCAAATATTTTTGGAAACCGAGTTTTCTTTTCTTATCTTTACAAACTTAAAAGAAAAAACTCATTAACATCGAATATTATGAAAGCAAACATGTTATCCATGATGAAAACACTTAGCGAGAAGTATGTAATCTTAGTATGGTTGTTTATATTAAGTATGTCTGTAGTTTATAATAACTTTATCACTACTGTTTGATGAAATCAAATGGAAATATTAATTTTTTTGAAGAAAATGTCTTTTTGACAAGTAAAGATATCTTATCTGTTCATATAGGACTGAAAGATTTTTTCAGAAAACAGGTCCTTAATGAGAATGACTTTGGCAAAATAACGATTCAGTCAAATGGTGATGTATATGCAAATGTACACTATCCTGTTTTAGGCAATATCTATACTCATAGTATTTATTGGTTGATACAAAGAGAGATCAGTGAAGGCCAATCTTGGTTACGTTTGCGAAATAGTGAGCCTTGTAAGCAATGTATCTGTCAATGGTTATGCCCTTCTCCATCAGATTACGAGATTGAGATCGGAAGACCGAACCTATGTAATGTGAAATCTAGTAAATAATATCTTTAATTTTTAAGAGTATGATCAGTAAATATATAATATCAGTGATTATTCCGGCATTTATTTTTGCCGGATGTAGTACGAAATCTCCAATAGAAAATAACTTCATCACGGTGGATGTGACGAAGGATTATCCCAAGAAGGATGTAGTCTTGCAGGATATATTCGATATAGAGTATGTGCCATTGGAAACGAGTGATGAATTTTTGACTTCAGGTAATGTCCGCGCCATTGGCAAGGACCTCATTATCACAAAGAACAACGGGAGGACGGATGGCAATATCTACCTGTTCGATCGCACAACGGGGAAAGGGATACGCAGGATAAACCGACTGGGACAAGGTGGCGAAGAATATACCAATATTCTGGATATTGTTCTAGACGAGGATCGGCAAGAGATGTTTGTCAACAACCACTATTTGGCAAAAATAGTCGTATATGATTTGAAGGGTAATTTTAAACGGAGTTTTAAACAAAAAGAAAATTATTTTTACGGTGAAATAGGTAATTTTGATAAAGACCGACTTATCTGCCATGACGATTGTTTGAGTTTTGATAAAGAAGAAACAAAACGAAACTTCTTTATGTTGGCATCCAAACAAGATGGAAGCATCAAAGAAATACCGATTCCATACGATAAGGTGAAAACTTCATTGATATTAAAGCAAGTTGATGGGAAAAAGCGTGATTGGAGTATTTACAATAAGAGAATGATTCCCTATAAAGACAGCTGGTTACTCAACGAGATATCCGCCGATACGATATATAGATATTCTCCTGATGCGGGATTGATTCCTTTTATTGTAAGGAAGCCGTCTGTACAAACCATGAGTCCTGAAATATTTCTTTTCCCTAGTGTTATGACAGATCGTTATTATTTCATGCAGACTGCGAAGAAAGATTTTGATTTTAAAATGGATTCTGATGTGGAAAGAACCGATCTGATGTATGATAAAGAGACCAATAAAATTTTTAGGGTTACGATTTATAATGCCGATTATACAGAGAAAGTTCCCGTTAAGATCATGTTTGAAATGTTTATGTTATCCTTTATTAATAAAGATGGAGTCGCTTTTTCTAGAGTATTGCCTGCTTTTGAATTAGCTGAGGCATACAAGAACGGTAAATTGCGCGGTCATCTAAAGAAGATTGCCGCTAAACTTGATGAAGAGGACAATCCTGTCATCATGATTGCAAAGTACAAGAGATGATGGAAGCGGTTCTCTATTGTAATGCCCAATTGGATCTTTCCAAAATCGTCGATTGGCTCTTATTAAACGGGACATTGACAAAATGCCCTGGTCTATTGCATGGTAAGCTAGGAATTGCCATTTTCTTTTTTCATTATGCTCGCTATACGAAAAAAGCATTGTTTGAGGAATATGCGTGGGATTTGATCTCTGCGATTCAAGAACAGATCCATGCTAATTATCGTCCTGACTATGAACGAGGAATAGCTGGTATTGGTGTTGGAATTAATTATTTAATTCGTGAAGGATGTATCGAGGTAAGCGAGGATTTGTTTGAGGATCTTGACGA
>JAQWBH010000086.1 GCA_028707405.1 Parabacteroides sp.
AGCTGTCCTGAATGAATTATCAGTATCATAGATCATG
The DNA here is from genome assembly GCA_028707405.1 of Parabacteroides sp. Classification (GTDB taxonomy): domain Bacteria; phylum Bacteroidota; class Bacteroidia; order Bacteroidales; family Tannerellaceae; genus Parabacteroides. The sequence continues at coordinate 38 of JAQWBH010000086.1, forward strand.
AAACAATAAAACTTTTGGTAATATGACAAAAAAGTAATTACTTTTGCACTTGACACGGATGACAACTTTTTTCGTCCTAAGCCGGATGAATTGTCAACTGATTTCGTATAAATAGCGTAGGACTGTCAACCTACATAGTATTAAATAACAATACTGTCAACTAAATTCAGTATACATCAGATGCTTACGACGGTTTTCAAAAAAGTATATACTTTTACTATACGAAAGTATATACTTTGGGGGTATGAGAGTATATACTTTTAGTTTTAAGAGTATATACTTTTTTGTCAGGAATTGTATACTCTTGACTTTTACTAAAATCACTTATCGGTTTTCTATAAGGTTTTTTCAGAAGGATTGAGTTTAGGCACTTCATCGAGGTACACTTTTATTGGCTTCTTCATTTTAAAGCCTATGTGCTACGAGGCCAAAACAATTTGAGGGTGTGTCAAATCTGACACACCCTCAAATTGTTTTTATTTATTGTCACAGATTATTTCTCAACAGAGAACTTATACATACATTCGCTGTGATAAGTTTCGCCCGGACGAAGAACTACACTCGGAAATGTAGGTTGGTTAGGTGAATCGGGATAGTGTTGCGATTCAAGACAGAGCGCTCCGCGATGTGGGTAAACAACTCCTAATTTACCTTTGTCGCCGGCCTTATTCATGGCATTACCTGCATAGAATTGAAGACCCGGTTCAGTTGTGTAAACTTCCATAACGATGCCACTCTTTGGAGAAACGACCTTGGCTGCTACTTTCGTAACGTCACCCTTGGTGTTAAGAATCCAGTTGTGGTCAAAGCCTTTCCCATAGACAAGCTGTGGAAATGTGTCGTCAATATGTGTACCAACGGCAATAGGCATACGCAGATCCATTGGTGTTCCTGCAACAGAATCCATGGCAGCTGTCGGAATTAGTGTAGAATCAACAGGCAGATAAGTATCTGCATTAATCATGATGACATGGTCAAGAATTTGTGAACCTGGAACACCAGACAAGTTAAAATAACTGTGGTTGGTTAAATTTACAACGGTTGGTTTGTCAGTTGTAGCTTCGTATTTGATATCGATAGCGTTGTCATCAGTTAGTTTGTAAGTGACCTTGACATTCAGATTTCCTGGAAAGCCAGCTTCATTGTCTTTCGAAAGATAGGTCAGTTCCAGAGTCTGATCATCAATCTGTTTGGCATCGAACACACGTGTATGAAAACCTTCCGGTCCACCATGCAGGCAATGACCATTGTTGTTTTTCGGAAGTTTGTAAATAGCACTGTCGAGCTTAAATGTGGCGTTGGCAATACGGTTTCCATAACGACCAATGATTCCACCATAGTTATTATCCGGATTATCGACATACTGTTTGATATTGTCGTAACCTAAAACAACATCTGTCATTTTGCCGTTTTTGTCCGGGACCATAACAGATACAAGGCGACCGCCCCAGTTGGTGATGCAAGCTTCAGCACCGTTCTTGTTTTTTAATATATACAAGGCAGTCTGCTTGTTTTGTACTACAGAAACGAAATTGGCTTTATTTAAGCCGGAAAGTGTCGTTTCTACTTTTTTTGTGCAACTTGATAATACAATGCACATTGCCATGGCAGCAATAAACAGTCTCTTCATTGATACTTAAAATTAAAATGTTATATTCTCTATAGCGGCAAATATAATAATTATTGCGGGATTAACTGCGCTTTGTGCTTTCTTTTAGCAATTGTAGTTTATCAATGGTAATTTTTGTACATTTGCCCTTGTAATTTAGAAGATATGAAGCAGTATTTGGATTTACTAGAACGTGTGCTCCATGAAGGAGTAGTTAAAGGAGATCGTACAGGAACGGGCACAATCAGTGTGTTTGGACATCAGATGCGGTTTAATATGGACGATGGATATCCGCTTTTGACAACAAAAAAATTACATCTGAAATCAATCATATATGAGCTGCTGTGGTTTCTGCAGGGTGATACAAATGTGAATTATCTTCATGAACATGGCGTGAGTATTTGGGACGAATGGGCAGATGAAGCTGGCAATCTCGGACATATTTATGGTTATCAATGGCGTTCGTGGCCTGATTATAAAAGCGGATCAATTGACCAGATCAAAGAAGTTGTTGATACAATTAAGCATGATCCTAATTCACGACGCATGATAGTTAGTGCCTGGAATGTAGGCGATTTGAACAATATGAACCTGCCTCCGTGCCACGTTCTATTTCAATTTTATGTAGCCGATGGGCGATTGAGTCTTCAGATGTATCAGCGAAGTGCTGATATTTTCCTTGGAGTTCCTTTTAATATTGCATCATATGCCTTGTTGTTGTTGATGATGGCGCAAATAACCGGGTTGAAAGCCGGTGATTTTGTTCATACTTTGGGTGATGCGCATATTTATCTGAATCACCTTGAACAGGTTAAACTTCAACTGACCCGCGAACCAAGGCCTTTGCCTAGAATGATACTGAATCCGGAAGTGAAAAATATTTTCGATTTTAAATATGAAGATTTTACATTGATTGATTATAATCCATATCCACATATTAAGGGAGTAGTAGCTGTATAATAAATATATATGAAATAAATATGATATCAATTATTGTTGCTATATCTGATAATAATGCTATTGGTAAGGAGGGGCAGTTATTGTGTCACTTACCTGCCGATATGAAACATTTTAAGGACTTGACCATCGGACATACGGTTATTATGGGACGGAAAACTTTTGAATCGTTGCCTAAAGGTGCATTGCCCAACCGTAAAAATATTGTGTTGACCACAAAGGAGAGTACCGAATATACAAATTGTATAGTTTGTGGATCTATACAGCAAGCGCTGGAGATCTGTAAGGAAGATGAATCGGTGTTTATTATTGGTGGTGCGCATGTTTATGCCGAAACCATTGATCGGGTAGAACGGATGTATATAACACATGTACACCATGTTTTTGATGAAGCTGACGCATTCTTTCCCATAGTGGATTTCAATAGATGGACAGAAATAGAACGTCAGAAATTTCCGGCAGACGAGAAGAATCTGTATCCATATACATTTGTCACATACTTGCGCAAGTGAAATTATTCTAAATTAACGAACTGTTTGCAATTGTTTGCTGTTACTTTGCATCTTAATCTATAAATATTTGTTTAACAAATAAATACTAGTGATATGAAAATAAAGGTGTATATAATATTGCTGTTTTTCATTTGTGGAGTAACAGCTATGGCGGTTATGATCAAAGGGCATCAACCGGCGGAGAAAGACCGGGCAATTATGGAAGCGGTGAAGAAACAGAATACGCCTCAACTGATTAAATCATTGATTTTGCGCATGAGTCAACAGATGGAAAAGGATTCGGAATCATTCCCTGAATTGATCAAAGAGGTTGACAATTATGCCAGGCAATGTAAGGATTCCGATGCTGTGGCTGTTCTCCATTCAATGGAAGCTGAGATGTATAATACATATTATGAAAATCATCGCATCGATATTGCTCAGCGGATTGATTTGCAGGATTTTGTTCCGGACGATATTCGTGAGTGGACTTCAAATCTGTTCAGAGATAAGATTAAGTCGGAATTAACCGCTTCCTTGCAACCAGCTTCTTTGCTGCAACATACATGGGTCAGTAAGTATGATCTGTTCATGAATAAAGGGGCAGATATGTCAGAGCTACGTCCTACATTATACGATTTTTTGGTGCATCGGGCTATTGATATCCAGCCTGATGCTTCATGGTATGAAACTTTACTCAGCTTCCGTCGTAATGATTCGAACAGGAAAGCGCTTCTGATGGCTGAACTTGATTATTTGTCATTTCTTCATAGCGGTAAGTATAATGATAGGCAAGTTTACAAGACTGCATTAGACAGTTTGTATGCTGTATATGGAAAGGAGTCCTATGGAGCAGAAGTAAAGATTGCTGAACTAGCCTTGTTGGAGTCGGATAATACTTTTAACGGATCAGATAAAGCAGGTCGTGACTCTACATTAGCCTTGATTTACAAGTTCTGTAAAGAAGCTATAGCTCTTTATCCCCGATATAGTAGAATTAGTGTGATAAAGAACACATTGGCTGAGATGGAGCAGGCTTTTTTGGATGTAGCAGTAGCCAATCAAAACGTATATCCCGGAAGGGATTTGGCGATTGCACTTAAATATAATAATGTAAACCATGTTTCAGTACGTATTTATAAAAGTCAAAGGGCCCCTGCTGCGGCATGGCGCAATTATGATCGGAGGACTCCCAAATACTGTGGCGAATTAGTGAAAGAGCTATCTTTGAACCTAAACTTGAAGAATACGTATATACAAGAAGATACAATACTAAAAGTTCCTATGGATAAGTTAGGGTTGTATGAATTTGTTGTCGCTTCGGATAATGAGAATGTTTCGATTAACGGATGCTTTAGTGTTAGTCGCTTAGCTGCTTTAAAGCGCTATTCCGAAGGGAAGTGGAATATTTTGGTGACAGATTATGAAAGCGGCAAACCCGTTAGTAATGCAACGGTTCTTTATTATCGAAATAGTGCAAAGAACGGTTTTCCGGAAAAAGCCGGAGAGGTAAAGAGTGATAATTTTGGATTGGCTTTTTTACCGGAAAAGTCAAAAGCGGACTGTGTACGCCCGGTGCTTAAAGAGGATACCGCAGCTATTGCTTCTCCCATTTATTATTATAATGACTACGACAATGTTTATAATGAAAAGGATGTGAGTCTTTCGCTCTTTACGGATCGAAATATTTATCGCCCTAACCAAACGGTGTACTTTAAGGGTATTGCCTATGTGAGGTCCACTGATAATCCACATGTGGTTTCAAATCATACTTTTGATGTGATTTTTCGTGATGCTAATCATAAAGAAATTGCAAAAAAAACATTGAAAACAAATAAGTTCGGATCGATTAATGGAGAGTTTACAATTCCACAGAATGCTTTGAACGGCGAGTTCACTATCTCATCGGAAAATTCTGTTAAGACGACTATACGCGTTGAAGCGTATAAACGTCCGTCATTTAAGATTGATATTGCACCTTTAAGAGATGAATTAATTTTTGGCAAAACAGTAGTTATAAAGGGAAGTGCACAAACATTTTCCGGGGTCTCTTTACAATCCGGTACGGTTAGTTGGCGCATAAATAAACGTCCTTTTCGGTTTTATTATAATCATGTATTTCCTCAAGAGGCACAAGTTGCTGAAGGCGTAACAAAAGTGGACAAGACAGGTCAATTTACATTCACATTTGTCCCCGAAAAAGATTCGGATTATGAATCGTTATTAAGAATGTATGGCAATGGAAATCAGGGTTATAATTTAACTGTTTCAATAACGGATGGTAAGGGAGAAACTCAGGAAACGAGTTATTCTTTTAATGTGGGTGATGCTGGAATTGTATTGGTTTTGAAGCCAAAGGCTAGTGAGATGGAGCGCGATTCAGCGTTGGTGGAAGTATCATCATACACCATTAATTCTGTAAAAACAGACACAGAAGGTACTTATATCGTCTATTCATTGTCGGATTTACCTACAAATAAAGATTTGTATAATGCTGAAATTTATCAGATTGGAGATAAAATGGCGTCAGGTCGTTTTACCACTGGTAAACCTATTAATTCAAATGTCTTTCGTGATTTGCCTTCAGGTCGTTATCGTCTGGAGGTGAAAGTTTTCGATACAAACGGTACGGAAGTTACTTCGCATTGTGATATTATTTTATATTCGAAGAGCGACAAACGCCCGCCGGTATTTGTACACGCCAGAGTGCTTGATATTCATACAGAGTGCTTGCCGGGTGAAAATGCAGAGTTTGTATTTGGTACTTCTGATAAGGACGTTCACGTTTTGTATGAAATATTTTCTTCGACCGGCAAATGTGTACTACGAAAGGCGACGTTATTGAGTGCAGAAAATAGAACTTTCACTATTCCATATAAAGAAAGTGATGGAGTCGGTTTTACTGTTTCACTTACATTTGTAAAAGAGGGGAAGATGTACAATAAGGCGGTGGAAGTAACGCGCCGGCTTCCTGATAAGAATCTGACTATCCACACAGAAACGTTCCGAGATCATTTATTGCCCGGCAATAAAGAAAGTTGGAAATTTCGTATTACAGATGCTGAGGGGAAAGCCGTTTCAGCTGAACTTTTGGCAAGCATGTATGATGCTTCTCTCGATAGGTTGAACTATTTCCGGTGGCGTTTTATTCCAGCGCAACCGATCTATCTTTATTCTCCGATTTTTGAGGAAGGCTGTTCTTTCGGGTTCATAAGTGATAATAATGTTGCGAGGGTTAAGACATTGCCGGTTCCGGATTATACCTATTCGCAAATAAACTGGCTGAATGTGCTTCCGGGTCGAAATGAATTCAGAACTCAACGGATGTATGCTACTAAAGCGTTGTTAGCTGCACCAGAAATGGCTGAGATAGCGGATGCAAAAGCTGCCGGAATGACCAAGAATTCCGATGTTTTGAAAGAAACGAACTATGGAAAATCTTCTGATGCGATATTTTATTCTACGGAACAATTTGTGCCGGAACAAAAACTCCGTACTAATTTCGCTGAAACGGCGTTTTTCTATCCTGTACTGACAACAAATGAACAAGGAAATGCCTTCTTCAACTTTACAGTGCCCGAAAGTAATACAACTTGGAAACTACAGTTACTGGCACAGACTCAGGATCTGAAATATGGCTACTTAAGCAAGGAAGTGATTACAAGTAAATCGTTGATGGTTGTTCCGAATTTGCCAAGATTTTTCCGGGTGGGGGATCAAATATCTGTTTCTACACAAATTATCAATCAAATGAAGGAGACGATTAGCGGCAAGGTTCGCCTTGAACTGTTTAATCCGGATAATAATCAGTTGATTGCCGATATGGCACAGAATCTTAAGTCTTTTGTACTTAAAGGAGACAGCATAACAACGGCTACATGGCAATTCAAAGTCCCCGCCATCAGTAGTGGACTGGTCGGTTGTCGTATTATGGCTGAATCCAGTCAAGGAAGCGATGGCGAACAACATCTTATTCCGGTCCTTTCGAGCCAGATTATGGTAACCGAGAGTAAACCTTTCTTTTTGTTTGATACTGATCATACACAAATTGATTTGCAGAAAAAAGCAAATCCTTATAGGATAGCTCTCGAAATGACAGCTAATCCGATTTGGTATGCAGTACAGGCATTGCCTACAGTGGCTCAACCTGATAATGATAATATTATATCTTGGTTTAATGCTTATTATACGAATACACTTGCTTCTTATATTGCTACTGCCAACCCACGTATTCAACAAATAATCAGTCAATGGAAAGCAAAAGGGGGAACCGTTTCTACACTTTATTCAAATTTGCAAAAGGATGAAGAGTTGAAGACGGTTTTGCTTCAGGAAACGCCTTGGGTCCTGGAGGCAGAGAATGAAACCGAACAGAAGCAACGCCTTGAATTGTTGTTCGACATAAATCGTGCAACGCAGATGCGTAATGCAGCATTGCAACAGTTGCTTCAGCAACAAACACCGGATGGAGGTTGGGCCTGGTTCAAAGGCATGCTTGCCAGTCGAGAAATTACGTGCTATATTTTAGGTGGAATGAGTCAGTTGGAAAAACTAAACGCCGTAGAATATACGGAAGACGAAAAAGAGATGCAAAAGCGGGCTGTTGCATTTTTGGATAGGCGTATTATACAGGATTTCAAGGATCTGAAGACGTATAGTTCTTCTTGGCAGAAAGCGGTCCTTACGGATGATCAACTTAATTATCTTTTTGTGCGTAGTAATTATCGTCGTATTCCTGAAATGGATTCTGCTAGTGAGGCTATCCGTTTTTACACAGAAAGTGCTCGGCAAAATTGGAATAAGTTCTCTTATTACGGGTGTGGTGAGATTGCTTTGCTGATGCATCGCAATGGCAATGAGAGAACAGTCAAAGATATTATGACATGGTTGCGGAAGACCGCTACTATATCGTCCGAAAAAGGAATGTACTGGGCAAATAATCGCCGTGGAAAAGATTCGTTTATTTCGCCTGTTTCTACTCACTGCCTGTTGATGGAAGTTTTTTATGAGATTTCACCGGTTTTGACAGAAATGAATCAACTGAAACAATGGTTGCTTATACAAAAACGAACACAGAACTGGGAGACTCCTCCTTCAACAGTCAATGCTATTTATGCATTATTATTGACGGGGAGTGATTGGTTGAAAGGAAATAATGAGTGTTCCGCCCAATGGGGCGACAAGGTCTTCAGCACGAATGAAGGAGAAACGGGAACAGGTTATTTGAAGGTTGTTGTTCAAGGCGAATCCATTCCTTTAACCGGGGATGTAATTTCTATCCGTAAAAAGCAATCAACACCTGTTTGGGGCGCTGTCTATGAACAGTATTTTACAAATTTAAGCCGGGTAGAAAAGAATGAGGGTGCGTTGAATGTTGAAAAGAGACTGTTTATCGAAACCAATAACGGTTCCGAACGTCAACTGAAAGCTGTTATGCCCGGACAATCGCTGAAAGTGGGTGATAAGATTGTAGTACGTTTGACTGTTAGAACCGATCGTGAGATGAATTATGTTTTTTTGAAAGATTTGCACGCCGGATTCTTTGAAGCGGATAATCAAGTTTCCAAGGTTGTTTACAGAGATGGAGTCTGGTATTACGAATCGCCAACAGATGTTTCCGAGAATATTTATTTTGATCGTTTGCCTCAAGGAACGTATGTATTGGAATATTCCGGATATGTTTCACGAAGTGGACAATATGTGACCGGAATAAGCACAATACAGTGTTTATATGCTCCTGAATATGTTTCGCATACCGCGGGAGGAATGATAACCGTAAATTAGTAAAATGGCTTTAAAAATTGAATTTTCTTGAAGTGAAGACACATATTCCGTGAATATAATTATCTTTGCAAGCAAAATAGATATTTATATTACGAATAGACAGTTTGATGGTTTTATAAATAATAGCTAAATAGAAAAAAAATGAAACGAGTTATTTTATTTTTAATGGCATTTTTGTTGACTACCGGGTTGGCATCTGCACAGCAGGCAACTTCACAGGCAGTTATTTCAGCAAAAGAAACCTCATTTGATTTTGGAAAAATAAAAGAATCAGCAGGCTTTGTATCACATGTCTTCAAGATTGATAATACAGGCAGTGCACCCTTGGTGTTAACGCGTGTGATTGCTTCTTGCGGATGCACGACTCCCGAATGGACAAAAGAGCCCATTGCTCCGGGTAAAAGTGGCGATGTGAAACTTATATATGATCCGAAGAATCGCCCGGGCCCTTTTACAAAGACGGTTTCTATCTACAGTAATGGTAAGAAAGGAAGTTATATTCTTACAATACGTGGAGAGGTAGAAGAATTATAGAGATTTGTAACGTAAAATTTGATATGCAGAAGCATCTTGAATTTATATGTTTTATAGCCTTTGTATTATCGTTTATTCTAAACCTTAATATAAAGGCTCAAAGCGTTGCTCAAATCAGTTCAAGTGAATTAGTATATAACTTTGGCAACATTAATGAAGAGGACGGATTAGCTAGTCATGTATTTGTTGTTGAAAACACGGGTACAGGCCCGTTGGTTATTACAAGAATCACAGCATCCTGCGGTTGCACTCAACCGGAATGGTCGAAGGAGCCTATAGCTGCAGGAAAAACGGGGAATGTGAAAATCACATATAACCCTAAAGGTCGTCCGGGACCTTTTTATAAGACAATCACTATTTATAGTAATGGAGGAAAGGGCTTCTATAATCTGGCTATTAAAGGGAATGTGATTGGTCAAAGCATAAAACCTGATTTTTTATATCCTTACAATATCGGGGATATGAAAATTGAAATGAAGAATGTGCTTATTAGTAGCATTCACAATGAAGAAACTTTAACTGAACGAATAAGCATCACAAATAGCGGGAAAACTTCTTTTACTGTTCATTTTGGAAAACTGCCACATTATTTGGCGGTTGAAGTTAAGCCGGCGAAACTGGCTCCTGAAGAAGTCGGAGAGATTACAATATTAATGAATGCGAAGGAAATTAGACGTAAGGGGCGTGTCGTTTGTGAGATTCCTGTTACTGTAAGGAGTATAGGGCAAAAAGATGTAGACGAGAATTTACATTTTGCAGCTAATGTCATTGATAATTTCAATAAACTTTCGAATACGGATAGAACAAAGGTTCCAACGGCTCAGTTATCTGGTACATTGTTGAATTTCGGAAAGCTTCCTTCCGGAAAAGGGCGCATTCCGCTGGTTGGTGGAAAGGTTTCGGGCTTAATTGGAATTACAAATACAGGAAGGTCAACACTCGTTATTTACAGTGCTACTTGCGACGATTCAAGAATAGATATTACGGGTGGAAAGAGAGAAATAAAACCGGGTTCATCGACTTCATTGAGAGTAACGATGCACCCGAGGGAGATATTTACAAGATTAGAAACACTTGTCACTATAGTATGTAACGATCCGAATGGCCCGGTTCGTTTAGTTAAAGTTACAGCAGAAAAATGATTATATGGAACATCCTGAAAATGACGAAAAATATAAAGGATTGAAGGTGAATCATGGAATTGAGTCACTCCCTACTGTAAATCCTTATTTGAAGAAAAGGCTTCAAAGAAGACAATATACACCTTCTGAATTTGTAGAAGGGATACTTAAAGGCAATATTACAATCCTGAGCCAAGCCGTTACTTTGGTGGAGAGTTCAAGGTATGAACATGAGCAGATTGCTCAAGAAATAATCGAAAAGTGTTTGCCATATGCCGAAAAATCAGTCAGAATTGGTATTACTGGCGTCCCGGGTGCAGGTAAAAGTACCTCTATTGATGTTTTTGGAATGCATCTGATTGGTCAAGGGCACAAGCTGGCTGTTTTGGCTATTGATCCTAGTAGCGAACGCTCTAAAGGAAGTATTTTAGGTGATAAAACGCGGATGGAAGCATTGTCTCGAGAAAAGAATGCGTTCATTCGGCCTTCACCAACAGCTGGTTCATTAGGTGGTGTAGCGCGGAAAACACGTGAAACAATTATTCTTTGCGAAGCGGCCGGATTCGATACGGTTTTTGTTGAGACGGTAGGTGTAGGACAAAGTGAAACGGCTGTTCATTCGATGGTTGATTTTTTCCTTTTGATCCAGTTGGCGGGAACCGGTGACGAATTGCAAGGAATAAAACGCGGTATTATGGAAATGGCTGATGGCATTGTGATAAATAAAGCGGATGGAGATAATGTTGAAAAGGCAAAACTTGCAGCGGCCCAATTCCGTAATGCGCTTCATCTGTTTCCACTCTCAGAATCCGGATGGACTCCCAAAGTACTTACATATTCCGGGTATTATAATGTCGGCATAAAGGAAATCTGGGATATGATTGATGAATATATCACGTTTACTCGAAATAATGGCTATTTTTATGCTAAGCGTAACGAACAGGCGAAGTATTGGATGTATGAAAGTATAAACAATACGCTGCGTGAGACATTCTATAATAATCCGGCTGTAGTTGAAATGTTGGGTTTTACCGAAAAGCAGGTTTTGAATAATGAGATAAGTTCATTTGTTGGAGCAAAGCGAATGATGGATCTTTTTTTGAAAGACATATCTGAAAAGAGATAAAAATGTAAAAGCCTTGTCGGCATTCAGATCGGCAAGGCTTTTATTATAGAGGTCTTTATGTATAAGTTTTATTTTAAATAGAAGATATACGAAGGGTGTCCAAAAGAACCGGATTAATCGGTTTGTCGTTCTTGATCGCTTTTGAGAAGGGAACATAAACAATTTCATCATTTTGAATGCCCATCATTACATTTCGTTGATCGTCTAGGAGTGCATCAATAGCGCAAATACCCATTCGTGTTGCTAAGATACGATCTTGTGCTGTCGGAGAACCGCCTCGTTGAAGGTGTCCTAAGATTGAAACACGAACATCAAACTGTGGATATTCTTTCTTTACGCGTTCGGCTACACCTATCGCTCCTCCCGTGATTTCACTTTCGGCAACGATAACGATGCTACTGTTTTTTGATTTTCGAAAGCCTGTTTCAATCATTTCGGCTAATTGGTCTTTTTGCATGGATATTTCAGGAATGATTGCAGCTTCAGCTCCAGAAGCAATCGCTCCGTTTAACGCAAGAAAACCTGCATCACGTCCCATAACTTCAATGAAAAACAGTCGGTCGTGTGAGGTAGCGGTATCACGTATTTTATCTACACATTGAACAATCGTGTTCAGTGCCGTATCATAGCCGATAGTTACATCAGTGCCAAATAAGTCGTTATCGATAGTTCCAGGGAGTCCTACAATGGGGAAGTCAAACTCTTGTGCAAATTCGCGAGCACCCTTCAAAGTACCATCACCACCAATTGAAACTAGAGCATCAATGCCAAATTCGCATAACTTGTCGTATGCTTGTTTTTTACCTTCTGGAGTCTTAAATTCCAAACTACGCGCCGTCTTTAATATTGTTCCGCCCCGCTGAATAATGTTGCTCACATTTTCAGTTCTGAAGTCTACAATCTCTCCACTGATTAAACCTTTGTAGCCACGATAAATACCCTTAACGGCTAATCCGTTATATATGGCTGAACGGGTAACCGAACGAATTGCAGCGTTCATTCCGGGAGCATCACCACCGGATGTTAAAATGCCAATACACTTAATTGCAGACATAATGCTTTATTTTTTGTTTCGACAAAAATACGCATTATTTGCCAACTGTACACACTTTATTTCAAAATTCTCTTTACTTGAAATTGGTCAATTCCCGTATTTTTATAGCCACTTTTTCCATAAGCCATTTAGGAGTTGAGGTAGCGCCACATACTCCGACGCTTTTTACATCTTTAGGTAAGGGTTCTTTAATTTCTTCGACATCAGAAATGAATATTGTGTTTGGATTGGCCTTTTTGCATTCTTCAAACAGCATACGCCCGTTGGAACTTTTATTGCCGGCAACAAAATATATCCAGTCGTGTTTGGAGGCAAAAGCTTTGATATTTGGAAGGCGATTGGCTACCTGACGGCAGATCGTGTCGAAGTACTCAAAATTTACCCCTTCGTGTATCCGGCGCTGTATCTCGGCTACAATTTGACGAAAACCGTCTAATGATTTTGTAGTTTGCGAAAACAGGCAGATGTTACTGTTAAAGTTTATCCTGTCTAGATCATTGATCTTTTCGATGACTATAGCCGTGCCATCTGTTTGTCCGACAAGTCCGTTTACTTCCGCGTGTCCTTTCTTCCCGTAAATAACGATTTGTGTATTTTTATCACGTGTCGCTTCGTAGCATTTGTGTATTTTCCGTTGGAGCTGAAGTACGACGGGACACGTGGCATCAACAATCGTGATTTGATTCCTGAGGGCTGTTTCATAAGTTGAGGGTGGTTCACCATGGGCGCGCAATAGCACTTTTTTACCCTTTAATCGCGCGAACTCATCATGCTCTATTGTCTGCAGACCCATAGCCTCCAGTCGCTCAACTTCCAAACTATTATGAACAATATCACCTAAGCAATATAGTTTGGCACTACTTTTTAGTTCCCGTTCGGCACTTTCGATAGCAGTGACAACGCCGAAGCAGAATCCTGAATTTTTGTCAATCTCTACATTTATCATAATATTTTTGTAGCAACCACTCTTTTTGTTCGGCAATAGTCATCTTGGAGTTATCTAGTTCAATTGCATCGTCTGCTTTACAAAGCGGACTTTCTGTACGGGTCATATCCATATGATCGCGCATCTTAATGTTTTTGAGTACTTCGTCTATAGAGGTGTTTTCACCTTTAGCTTTCAGCTCGTCGAAGCGACGCTGAGCACGTACTTCTGGACTGGCTGTAACATAAATTTTCATTTCTGCTTCGGGAAATACGGCCGTTCCGATATCGCGCCCGTCCATGACGATACCTTTCTCTTTCCCCATTTCTTGTTGTTTAGCTACCATTGCTCGGCGTACAAAACCTAAAGCTGCAATCTGACTTACAAGATTGGCTACCTCCATACTGCGGATTTCATTTTCTACGTTAATTCCATCTAAATAGGTATCAGGCTTCCCTATTTCAGGATTTAAAAGAAATGTAATGTCAATGTAATTAATCTCTTCTGCCAAACGGATCCGGTCTACTTCTCCATTGGTAAAGAGGTCGTTTTGCAAACAGTATAACGTAATGGCACGATACATAGCTCCAGTGTCAATATAAGTATAGCCTATTTCTTTAGCCAGATCTTTGGCCATCGTGCTTTTTCCAGTTGACGAAACGCCATCAATAGCTATGATAATTTTTTTCATTTGTAATGATATTGTGAATGTATACGGTGAACAAAGATACTATACATTCTGATATTCCATTCGATTCTTTGCTGGATTTCTTTCAGAAAAGAATATCTTCCTTTTGGATGGAATGCGTGTTATGCATAAGTCTAAATGAAAGGTGAGATTGTGTTATTGCTTGGTAATAACTGGCGTAAATAGGCTCTAAATGAATCTATAAACTCTTTGGGGTGTATGAAACGGTGAGCATGAATGAAAGTGCGGACGGATGATATTTGGCAATTGATGCTCCTACATCGAAAGTCTTTATTTTCACACCGGCACCACCCGAAAATCCGGAGAATGCATTTCCTCCACTTAATTTCATGTCCAGAGCACGCTTTGGATTGTAGCCGATTCCGGCCCAGAAGTTTTCAGTAGGGACAAAATCAACGCCAAACACGATATGTTTGACTAGAGCCTTTGAAAAATTGTCGCCGGTATAAGTTTTGTTTGTATCGTCGACATAATTAAAATTCCATCGGTTCAGATACATGGCAGTACATGAGAATCGTATTGGTGCGTGGGCCATTTGTTTGCTAATACCTATCTGAATATCCCACGGCATTTTTTGACGTTTGTCATCATACGGTTTCAACTGTGCGCCAATATTTTTAAAGACGAAGCCAAGTGAAATTTTTTTTTCAGAATTGTAATAACTTAATCCGGCATCAATTGCGATACCAAACGATGAATATGGATCTATGCTTGAATAAAGGAACTTGAAAGAAGTTCCACCCCGCCAGTGATCGGAAAGGTCATAAGCAAAAAATCCACATACATTGATGTCTTTAGCCATTATGTCGCCTGTAGATATTTGTTCGGAAGTCATTCCTTTTATTTTTCCATTACTGAAATAGGTTACACCTAGTCCCCAGGAAGATCTTTCTTTGATTGCTTTGGTGTAGAGTATGCTTCCTACATTAATATCTGATATATAATTCATATAATTAAGGTTGACCATACCATCCATTTCACTACCTAATAAAGCCGGGTTATGAAAAATGAGTGAAGGATCGCG
>JAQWBH010000466.1 GCA_028707405.1 Parabacteroides sp.
CATCTGCGTTATAGGAAGCGTATTAAAATTCTGCGACTCATAATTGGCGATCTGCTGCCCGTCGATAGAAAGTGATTGCGTGAAATAACCGTAGCGATAAAGAAATCCGACAGCAGCAAAATCCACTTTGCTGTCGCTTGCTTCCTTCAGATAATCACCGGCAAGAATACCCAAACCTCCGGAATAAATCTTCAACACATTTGTCAGACCATATTCCATACTAAAATAGGCAACGGAGGGCTTCGTCTGATCAGGCGTCACATCCATATAATCGCGAAAGATCGAATAGACCCCGCGAATATCTGCCATAAGAATTTTATCATGAAGAATTTCTTCTATACGTTTGTATGTCAAACTTTGCAAAAGAAGTACTGGATTTCCTTTCGTCGACACCCACAAAGCAGGATCAATTTTGCCAAACAATTTAGCACCTTCATGATTCCATACCCACCACAGATTATTTGCCATTTCATACAAAGGCTGTAAAGCATCCGGAAGTTTGGAATGTGAATAGACATCCTTCCATATTGGATTGTTTGTGTTGTTGACTTTGATTTTCATTTTCTATGTTATTTATTCAGTTTCAAATTCATTTGTTTTTTATATAAAAAGCGTCGTAAAGATAAAGTTTTCTTGTCACTTTGTACTACTATTTATCCATTTCTTTTACACGACTGTGCTAATGCATAGCAAAATGCATTCTGATAATAGGTGATAAACTTGCTCCATTGGGCTTGTTCTGCAAGTCGTGTGCAATGCTCATGAATCGATTCTATTTCGGCGGTCGATTTTTCTGACAGCGCAACTATTTTATCACATATTCCATCAGCCACTTCGCGGTAGTTTGAATCCGTACGTTCCATTACCACTACGCCCTCACGGATGTCGTTGCCCGCGACGCTCTTCTTCGCCCACAGTCCGAAACCTGCCAGCGTTGTCGTTATTGTCGGTATTCCGAAAGCAATGCTCTCGAGCGGTGTATAACCCCATGGCTCGTAATACGACGGATAGACGGTAGCATCAAGTCCGATCAGCATATCATAGTACGACTTGTTAAAAATACCGTCGCGGCCATCAAGATAACATGGGATAAATACAATCTTCAGCTTTTCGGCAGCCGTATTAGGGAATCCCAGTTGCTGTATATAACCTAGAATCCGATCGTCTTCCATCTGGTTGAGCCAATGTGTGGCAAACGGCATCTGCATCGGCTTCGTTCCCACTATATCGTTGTCCATCATCTCTTTAAGATCCGAACGCTTATCGCGCACCCATGCAGGTACCATAATAAATGCCACTACCTCACGATGCAGCTTGTCCGACAACCGCAAACGATTCATTGCGTCAATAAACACATCGATGCCTTTATTGCGAAACTCATAGCGTCCGCTTGTTGATACGAGCAATGCATCATCGGCTATCTTCGAACCCGACAATCTTTCGGCTGCACCGATCAACAAACGGCGGGCTTCCTTACGACGCACTGCATATTCTTCTTTTTCAGGCACAAAATCAAGTTCGAAACCATTAGGCGTCACTACGTCAGGCGCTTTATCGAGCAACTGACTGCATTCGCAAGCCGTAATATCACTCACTGTCGTAAAACAGTCGGCATAATGCGCAGCCTGTTTCTCAACAGAATGCTTGGCTTCCATATTAAGTTCATGCGCCATCTGATCGCCGTGATAACCCTTCATATAAGCATAGAGAGCCTTATTATTTCCTGCAATAGAGCGTCCGATGGATGTGGCATGCGTCGTAAAAATCGTAGCGATAGCCGGCAGATGCTTCTGCACATAGAGCAATCCCATTCCCAGCATCCACTCATTGAAATGTGCCACGACACTTTTCTGCTCAAGATGATAAAAGCGATAGAAGCTTTCGATAACTTTGGCTACAGCATAAGCAAAGATACACGAGTCATCGTAGTCGCCATAGGCATGCATTGAATCGACCCCGAAACTGTTCCACATCTCAAAATAGAGCTTGTCCTTATCTTTATAGAACGGCCTGAAATCGACCAGCACAACAGGCGGCTGTCCCGGGATAGCCCATCGACCGACCTTCATCTTCAGTCCTTCACCGGCAGCATGTAATCGCCAGTCGGCAAAAAGATTTTCGTCTGTCTGAAAATCACAAACACACTGTTGTTGCCGGATATCCGGACCAACAAAAAGCACTTTGTCTTTGAAAATTGTTTGCAGAGTCAGGGCTTTAGTCGACAATACTGTATAAATCCCTCCTACCTTGTTGCACACTTCCCAGCTGCTCTCAATCAAATACTCTGGCGTTGTTATCTTATTAGTCACCATTTTACATCTCAAATTAGAGGGCAAAGATACACCATTTTTATCTTTTTTCCACCATAATCGGCATATATCACAAATGATTTATGTAGCTTTGTGCGGATTTCTAAATAGATATGTTATGGCTAAAAGAAGAATTTTAAAGAAAAGCATTTCATATGCTGCCGGAGATTTGTTTTCAGAAGCAATCATCGCCGAACAAATTATTCCTGACATTGACTGCGAAAAAGTCCACCTTCTTATGACGCGGATTCTTGACGTTGAAGATGACTTTGTTCGTCGTGCCGGTCGTCCTGACGGCAAAGACAATCCTAAACTGGTTAAAGCCTATTACAAGAAACTCAAGGAAGACATCAATACTGAGTTCACGGCTATAGCCGACGAATTAATAAAACTGCACCAGGAGAAGAAAGAACAGCAGGCATGATGCAATGGATCAGTAGGAAACTTCTGCAATGGAATGGGTGGAAGTTATTCCCGTGGAAAGAGGATTTCCCGAAATGTGTTATATGTGTTGCTCCCCACACAAGCAATTGGGATTTTATTGTGGGGAAACTGTTTTACAATGCTGTAGGCAAGGATGCCAAGTTTCTGATCAAGAAAGAATGGTTTGTCTTCCCGATGAATATTATTTTTAATATGCTGGGAGGTGTTGCCGTTGATCGCAGCAAGCATCGGTCGGTGACTGATCAGATGATAGAAGAGTTTAATAAGCATACAAAATTCCAGCTTGCCATCACACCTGAAGGCACACGCAAGAAAGTGGACGAATGGAAAAGAGGTTTCTATTACATCGCTTTAGGAGCTAAAGTTCCGATTCTGATCGCATTCTTCGACTACGTGAAGAAAGAAGTCGGATTCAAGAGTGTATTTTATCCTACAGGCGATGTAGAGGCTGACATTCTAAGAATACGTTCATTTTATACAGATGTGAATGCGCATCATCCCGAAAAATTTTAATTTATTGTTATATTCAACTATATTACATTACTGATACATCACTCCTATTTTTATGGCAGAGCTACTACGCATCGGAATGGTTCAGGCAAATATCGCCTGGGAGCAGAAGGAAGTCAACTTCACCCTCTACAGTAAACTTTTAAGCAAGCTGGAGGGGAAAGCTGATGTGGCTGTCATGCCGGAAATGTTCGCTACGGGCTTCACGATGAATGCAGCCGGGATGAGCGAAACGAACGACGGACCGACGATGCAGCACGTCGCAGAGTGGAGCAAGCGCTACAAGATGGCGCTTTGCGGCAGTTTCATTGCTCACGACGGCGAACAATACTTCAACCGTGCATTCTTTGCCAAACCCGACGGGGGTATATGCTTCTACGACAAACGCCATCTGTTCAGGATGG
>JAQWBH010000467.1 GCA_028707405.1 Parabacteroides sp.
GCCGTAATAACCAAATGCAGGAAGTATTTTGATACTATTTTGGCACATACCGGACAGAATTATGATTACAATCTGAACGGTGTGTTTTTTAAGGATTTATCGTTGGCTGATCCTGAGGTCTATTTAGATGCCGCTTGCGACGATTTGGGGGGCACAATCGGGAATATCATTAATGCATCATATAAACTGATGAGTAGCATAAAACCTGATGCACTACTGATTTTGGGGGACACGAATTCGTGCCTTTCTGCCATCCCTGCTAAGCGTTTGCATATACCCATTTTCCACATGGAGGCCGGTAATCGCTGTAAAGATGAGTGTCTTCCAGAGGAGACCAACCGCCGTATCGTTGATATCATTTCAGATGTTAACCTGGCATACTCAGAGCATGCGAGACGCTATCTCGCAGATTGTGGTTTGCCGAAAGAGCGTACCTATGTTACCGGGTCCCCTATGGCCGAAGTCTTGAGGGCAAATCTGGATAGCATTATGTTCTCTGATATTCATATGCGCCTAAATCTCCGGAAGGGCAAATACATTCTTTTATCGGCTCATCGGGAGGAGAACATTGATACCGAAAAGAACTTCCTGTCATTATTCAATGCAGTTAATAGGCTGGCAGAGAAATACGATATGCCGATTCTTTATTCCTGCCATCCTCGTTCGAGGAATCGCCTGGAAAACTCCGGTTTCAAACTTGATCCGCGTGTGATTCAGCATGAGCCGCTTGGTTTTCATGATTACAATTGTCTGCAGATGAATGCATTCGTCACCGTTTCCGATTCGGGTACGCTGCCGGAAGAATCGAGTTTTTTCACCTCTATAGGGCATCCTTTCCCGGCGATCTGCATTCGGACTTCCACTGAGAGGCCCGAGGCACTCGATAAAGCCTGTTTTTTTATCGCCGGAATTGATGAGAAGAACCTGTTACAAGCGGTATCCACAGCCGTGGAGATGAATAAGGCCGGCGATTATGGTATTCCTGTGCCCGATTACTCAGACGAAAATGTCAGCACAAAAGTGATTAAAATTATCCAATCTTATACGAGTATTATAGACCGCATGGTCTGGCGGAAGTATTGAGAATTCTGAAAGCTACAAAGGTCTTTTCATTTTTTCTCTTAGTATTTTAAACATATAGAATTCATATAAAAAAGGAGGGGATCTTGATTGGAAATTAGATATGCGAATAAAAAAGATATACATTATATAATAAATATACATTTAAAATCTTTTAATAATTTTTTTCTAACGTTTTTAGGTAAAAATTTTTTGATTCTTTTGTACAATGCGTTTCTTGATGAGAAAACTGGCATATTGATTTTAGCAGAGAACCAAAAAAAAATCGTTGGATTTGTTGGGGGGGTGACAAACCAAAGCGGCTTTTATCGAAATCTTGTAAAAAAAAATGTAATTTCTTTTGCATGGGCTTCTATGAGCGCCTTTCTTAAAAGGCCTTCTATAGCACCCCGTTTGCTTAGAGCTTTATTTAAAGTGAGGGAAAGTAAAAAATCTTTAGCTGATGCCTGTTTAATGAGTATCGCAGTTGCACCAGAATTATCAGGAAAGGGTGTCGGAAAAAAGTTATTAACTGCTTTTTGCAAAGAATTGAATGAGAGGAAATATTTTCAATTCTGTCTGACAACTGACGCGGATAAAAATGATATAGTTAATCATTTTTACCAAGATTTTGGATTGAAAGTAGGAAGAACATTTGTCACCCCTGAAGGTAGGAGGATGCACGAATACCTAGGAATCCTTGATGAACAAGGAAATATTTTGCGCTAGTAGATACTAGTGTTGTATGAAGCGCATATTTGATATAGTAGTATCTTTTTTAGGTCTTTTAGTTTTATCGCCACTATTGATTTTTTGCTCTCTTGCTATTTTACTGGGTGATGGATTTCCTGTTTTTTTTCGACAGGTGCGTGTAGGAAGAAAGGGGCAAAGTTTTTGGCTTTTGAAGTTTCGAACCATGAGTGTGCAGAAGGGGACGGAGAAAGGTGCTTTTGATGCAGGTTGTTCAGCCAGAGTTACACGAGTTGGTAGTAAATTAAGGAAAACGAAATTGGATGAATTACCTCAGCTCTGGAATGTATTGAAAGGGGACATGAGTTTGGTGGGGCCACGACCTGAGGTTCGCAAGTGGGTAGATGAGTATCCAGAACATTGGGCCATAGTGCTTCATGTAAGACCAGGAATTACGGATCAGGCATCCATGATGTTTCGCAATGAGGAAGAGATTTTAGCTGCATCGAACCAGCCAGAAGAAACGTATAAAAACGTAATTCTCCCTCAGAAATTGGAGTTGTATGAGGAATATGTTCGAACGCAGTCTTTTTTGGGAGATATAAAAATTATTCTTCAAACTTTATTTGTTCTCTTTAAATAATATTTTAAAAAAATATATACAATATTCAATTTATAAATGTATCTTTTAGCGTTTGATTATACGAGTAATGAATTGAGGTATAGCCAAAAGTATTCAAGAAACGGTGATGTTGTAGTAGGATGATATACGTGAGAACCAGAGGTAAGTGTGGAAGCACTGACAGTTGATGGCGAATGTCATGTAATCCAAATTACAGATAAATTGACGACTGGGGCCTCGCATTTTGTAGAAATGGGACATTCTCAGCCAACGAGGTTGAACTGTGAAATTGCTGCCTCAATACGAAAAGTTGCTAAAGCTGCCAATAAAGCAATAGGCATTACAAATGGGCCATCCATATAAAAAAATTGTAACCAAAGATGGTCCAAAAAATGTAGAGCTGGGTGCCAGACTTGACGGAGAGACTGTATTACAACGAATATTGTTCTGTTATCCAACGAAGTTAACATTGCTGAATACTGCATCAGAATTGCACTTGGTGAAAAGCCGGATATTAAGCAAAAGTTTAATAACGCTTTGATTGTCAGGTATCTTCAACAAAAGGTTGGAATTATAAAGTAAATAATTGGAATAGAAGAGACTGAAGAACTGGAAGGTGTTGAGCAAGTTGCTGTTGTTCATGGAGTTGGAGAAAGAGTGACAGAAATTACTGATGGAGGTTTGAGAATGGGTTTCGTTATTGCTCAAGACGAGAATTCAATGAAGGCTGTTGAAGATTTTGAATAAGCACAAGTAAAATTAAAGTGGCAATAGATGAACATATTGGTATTTAGTGCCTATTATACGCCTGAAGTTGCAGCAAGTATTTATTTTACAGAAAATATACTGAAAGGAATGGTTAAGGACGGGCATTTTATTGAAATGTATGTTCCCACTCCTACTCGTGGTATTAGTGAAGAGATACGGAAGGATTACAAGAAGAGGAAGAAAGAAGCTCTCCATGGCGGACATTTGATCATAAATAGAATGTCTCTTTATGGAGAAGGGAAAAATAGCATATTAAGAGCCATTCGCTATCTCTTGATGAACTTTCTTTTTATATGGAAAAGTTTATTTGTTAATGCGGATGTAATTTTTGTCCAGAGTACCCCTCCTACTCAGGGGTTGATGGCAGTTCTGATTAAGAAAGTTCGAGGCTTCCCGATTGTCTACAATCTTCAAGACATATTCCCAGATTCATTAGTGAGCACCGGGCTGACAAAAAAAAATTCACTGCTTTGGAAGGTGGGGAGGATTATAGAAGACTTCACCTATCGAAATGTGGATAAGATCA
>JAQWBH010000468.1 GCA_028707405.1 Parabacteroides sp.
AGCAAGAGCGAAGTACGAGTCTTGTTATCGGATTGAATATATGAGAGAAAAGTATGAGGGGTTGTTACAATCATTATAAATTGTAATAGCAATAATGAATTACCAAAACTTTATGGTTCAAACAAGTGTCATTGTAAAGATAAATTTGTTTACCTTTACGATTCAGAATATGATTGTAATCAGATATGGGGAAAACACGTTATTTAATGGGGCTGTTAATCTTAATAATAATAGGTTTCGGTCCGGGATGCTCGTCTAGAAGTGAAAAAATGCCGCCGGAGCTTGTCTGCGCCGAATCTGTTATGTATGAAAGACCGGATAGCGCATTAGCTATTCTACAGTCGATGCCTGTTCCTCCGGCTTCTCAAGGTTTGCAACACGCTACATGGTGTTTGCTGATGACGCAGGCACGCGACAAAAATAATATTCATCAGACGTCGGACTCACTGATCAATATAGCTTATCATTATTTTATGAAACATGGCGATGCACAACGTAAAGCGATGGCATTGCATTACGAAGGACAAATACATGAAGATATGGGTAAAGCCGAAACGGCTATACAATTTTATCTGCGGGCTTCCGATGAAGTAAAGAAAACAAAAGATTACCGATTGGGGTTTCTTGCCAATTCAAGTCTGGGAATGGTATATGCTTATCGATCGATGGCTGATCTTGCTATGAAGGCGATGAAAGAAGCCTACAGGTATGCTCTATTGGCAAATGACAGTTCATATATTGCTTCGTCGTGGTGCTATTTCGGTCGTATTTACAGTATAAAGAGTGATTGGGAGAACTCGATCAAATCTTATCAAAAAGCAATAGCGATATCTGAACTCACACGGGATAATGAAATGCTATGCAGAGGGTTGGACGAACTTTCGGCCATCTATTTGAGGGTGCATAACTATGAGTCGGCTTTTTTCTGCTTGTATAAATTGAAAACTATTGATTCAAGCGAGAAAAAAGATAATCTTTCCCGGATTTATTTGGAGATTGGCGATACATACCGCCATATTGCGCAATATGATTCGGCGAAAGTATATCTTAATAAAGCACTAATACAGAAAAACATTAACATTTATACAAAGAGATCTATATATCAATGTTTGTATCTGATAAGTAAGGAACAAAAAGATTATGATCATATTACTGAATATGTGGATGCTTACATAACATGCCGCGATTCGGTTGATCGACTGAATCAGACTAAATCAATTGGTGATATACAAGCCAGATATAATCAGGAGAAATTGGAGAAAAAGAATGTTCAACTGGATTTTGAACATAGTCGACTGTTACGAAATAGCTTGATTGTCCTGGCGTTGGTATTGCTCGCTTCGGGTGTCATTATTTATATCTACCAACGCCGTCTGCTGAAGAACGAAAGAATTATTCAGACGGGACGAGAACAGATGCGTCAATATGTGTTGAGATTGCAGGACAATGAAGATACTATCCGAATGAATGAAAATCGTATACGTGAATTATCCGAAGAACAACATTCACAGGCCGATTTGATTCTTACCTTTAGCGATCAGACAAAAGAAATAGAAAAACTATCTGAAAATAACAAGGCCTTGCAAAAGGAGAATGAACAACTTCAATCTGAAATAATAAGATACAATAATGAAAACGGAACGGGGATTAAGTCGCATGAAAAATTGATAAGAGATAACAAAGCGTGTGCGGAACGTGAAAAGATTCTTCTTATGATGGCTATGGATTCGAATGCTTCATTTCATAATTTGAATTCAACACTGGAGCAAATCAGCGATGATCAATGGCATACTATTGAAAATGATTTGAATAGGCTCTACAACGCTTTTGTTACTCGGATAATCGAACGGCTTCCAAATCTGAAACCAATGGATTTGAAGCTTATCTGTATGATGAAGCTTCAGTTAACAGATTCTTTTATTTCTCATTTTTTAGGGATTAACGTGTCTTCTGTTGTCAAGCAAAAACGCAGACTGCGCGAACGGATCGGACTTGATTTAGGAGAGCCGTTCAGCGATAAACATTCTTTTGAAAATTGGATTGATACTTTTGAGGGATAGGATAAGTTTTTTGATTTTGCCGGCGGGTTGTACTGTAATAATTTTATACATTTGTCGGCGTTAAATAAATTCTGATGATGAAAAATATGAAATTTTGTTTTACCGTTCTTTTTGCCGTCCTGGCCTGGACGATGCAGGCGGCTGTGGTCGATTCGATCAAGGTGTTCAGCAACAGCATGAATAAGGAGGTGAAGGTTGTGGTTATCAAGCCCTCAGCGATGGAAGGCAGGCTGCCTGTGATATATCTGCTTCATGGACATGGAGGAAATGAAAAACAATGGCTTGAAATGACAAAGCCCGATCTGCCGCAGATGGCCGATCGCGACTCCGTGATCTTTGTATGCCCTGATGCAAAAAACAGTTGGTATTGGGACAGCCCGAAGAATCCGGCATATCGCTATGAAACGTTTGTGTATAAAGAACTTGTGACCGCTATAGATGCTAAATATCCGACTATCAAAGATCGCTCGGCCCGCGCCATAACGGGATTCAGTATGGGTGGACATGGTGCAATGTGGTTGGCATTCAGACATAAAGATGTGTTTGGAGCTGTGGGAAGTATGAGCGGAGGACTGGATATCCGGCCGTTCCCGAATAACTGGAACATGAGCGAACAGCTGGGAACGGAGGCTGAGAATCAGTCGGTGTGGGATTCGCATACGGCCATATCGCAGATATGCAGGCTCAAAGATGGTGATCTGGCTATTATTTTCGATTGCGGTTACGGCGATTTCTTTTTTGAGGTGAACAATAATTTTCATCAGGAACTGTTGAAGTATAAGATCAATCATGATTTCATCGTCCGTCCGGGTAATCACACCCATTCGTATTGGAATAATTCTCTCGATTATCAGCTTTTGTTTTTCAAAAAATTCTTTAACAAAAGAGGTAAGTAGCAATGGCAGCGGACGGAAGGCGGTTGCTTATTGTTGCAGATAATCAGGACATCACGAGGATGGGACTGATGTATCTTTGTAAGAATATGGGTGTACAGCGTGTTATCGAAGCAAAAGAAAAAAATGCATTGCTGAAAGGACTGACACTCACGCCTGATGCCGCGGTTGTGCTTGATTATACCCTTTTTGATCTGGTCAGTGCCGATGAGCTGCTGATTTTGCAGGAACGTTTTAGTGAGGCCAGCTGGTTGTTATTCAGTGATGAACTGAGTGAGGAATTTATTCGCCGCATCTTGTATGGAAGCGAAAATTCGAGCATTGTAATGAAAGATGCTGCACTGGAAGAGATTTCGGAAGCTCTGAGCGCCGCGATGAAATCGGAACGATTCGTTTGCAGTCGTATCAGAAGCTTGTTAGCTCATCATGATGCGACGGAAAGAGGAGAGGGGCGTTCGCTGCTGACAGCCACCGAGAAGGAAATATTGAAACTGATAGCACTGGGCAAGACGACTAAGGAGATTGCTGCAGAGCGTTTCTCGAGCATACACACTATTGCCACGCACCGGAAGAACATATTCCGGAAGCTGGAAGTGAACAATATTCATGAAGCCACAAAATATGCGCTCCGCGCGGGCATTATCGACGTGTCCGACTATTATATCTGATTGTTAATCTCCTCAATCATCGATACGCGTTCCA
>JAQWBH010000469.1 GCA_028707405.1 Parabacteroides sp.
AGTTCCTGACCGTTAACCCCGAAAAGATCTTTAATGACCTTATCGTCGATTGTCTGTTGTTTCATAATTAATGGATATTGAGCATTCGCATAAAAGTCAAATCCTTTACACTTAAAACTACTCATGTTCTGCGTAGCTAATATGATGCTTAATCCCTTATTACGACCTACAGCTATAAGATTGCGAAGTGGGCGATTGTCAAAATCAAGCATATAATGGGCTTCATCAATAATAGAGAAATGACGAATCTGAACAACCTCATCGTTTATTGCTTGTTTATCTAACTGCTCATAGATATTGTTAAGTTTTGACATAAGAAAATAGACTATTGCCTTTGCAATAGGGCCATCTTTCGGATAACCATCCATTTTTATGATGTAAGAATCTTCAATAAGGCTGGCATTATCCTCTTCTTCAAAAATATTAGCACGGACAAGTTGTTTCAATACAGATGATATCGTATCGTCTTTTGCCGGGTCACTCATTTTCGCTTGATACTTTTCAAGCATCATTTCAAAAGAAATAGGAGCCCCGTTCGTTACTTTATATGCTTCCACGATAGCTTCACTTAATCGATTGCTCATGTTTGCGCTTGCCGACACACGATCTATCGAACACAAAGCAGAAGCCATCTCTGATGAATATAAATTTATCTCATTGATGGGACGTCCGGTAAAATCTTTGAAAGGGGTGAACGGCAATGGGCGCTCTATTGGATCAAGGATACATGAACGATCTACATCGAAGTGCGAAAGCCAATGATTATTTTGAATGTCACTAAATTCGCCTTTATAATCAAACAGCAAGAAATTCACAGGGTATTGAGATTCCGAAGAACGGCTTCGTAATTGCTCCATCAACACAGCGAGCAAATTTGTCTTGCCTGAACCTGTGGCTCCTGCAATAATAATTTGTGAATTTGTAATTGATCGGCTATTGATGTCAAGAGTAGCCTCCATCTCTTCGTCTCCATAATTACCAATAAGAAGATTTAATGCCGGTATGTCATGGGTCGCACCTACCTTGTTGTTCACAGTATATAGGAATGATTCAAGATTATTCTCTTCCATCAGATAGTCTCGGCCACGTAACATTTCAGACCCTATAATGCGGGATAAGGTCGGCACATGACTCCAATCAATGTTCAAATGAGCATAGCGTATTTTTAATATTGCAGAATACAATGTGGAGAGGTCATGCATCGTGAAGAAGCTCGGAACAATGCGATTGCTACTTTTGCTTAATACAAGGCTCTTGAAATCAGCTTCCTCTCTTTTTACTCCAAGACTAAGTCCTGCAATAAAACATATTCGCATAATTTTGTTTTGCGGTAGAACGAATCTCTTTTCTTTTCCTACAATCCGTGAAAGATTCACTTTATTCTCTATGTGTTCTTTAACAGCATTAAATTCATCGAAAATACCGTCTAACTGAGCTGTGTTATAAAATTGTATGGGCATAATCTTATTGATTAAGGGTGATACCAAAATAACCTTCATCAACAGTTGTACACTGTTCTTCTACGTTGCGTTGTAGCGTGTAGGTTTTTGAAATAAATGATTCCAACTTAAGATAATCACTATCGGTTCGTATTTCCGATGTGGTGCAGAGTAGAATGGTTTGTTCCGCCAATTGAGGAAAATATTCCTCCATCAATGCATCTCGACTTTCATTGTCAAGTACACCCATTACCGTATCAATCATCACAGGAGGGTTATAATCACCCAGGTTGCGTAATACCTTAAGCAATACCTGTATAAATATTTGCTTTGAAGCAGCGTTAAGCTGGTTAAGTGAAATTTCATTGCCTGCCGTATGATATAGTTTGATATTAAAACGCTCAATGCTATCTGACAACTCAACTCGACCAACATGCCCTTTATAAGATACAAGTAGCTTATTCAGCTGTTGCTTCATTTCGTTCTCAATTTGTGCTTTTTTCTTTTTGAGTAAACTATCTGCTACTTTATCGAAGAAAGGACGCAATTTAACAAGTGTATCAAATTTCAAATCAGGTTCCTGCTGTATTTGCACATCGAATTGATGTATTTTACGTTCTAATCGTTGAATGTCACCTTTAATCGTTCCCTCCTGATTTTTTAATTTTTCCACTTTTCGTTGTCCATCTTCGTAATTTTTTATGAGCATCTCATTGCCACCTGCCTGAGTTTGTTCAAGAGTATGTTTTTCGCGTTGATAGTTCTCAATATAAGACAACTGTACCTCCAACTCTTGACGTTGGCGGTCAAGAGAGACAAATTGATTGTTTCCCGAACGAGTTATTAGTCCACGTAAAGCAGCGACTTCTGAATCGTCAAGATAATCGTATGGATCGGAGTCATTGGTGCTGTTTTGCAATGCTACGATATGCGACACAACATTATCTTCATCAACAGACTCATTGCATAATGAAAGGGCTTTTAGATAATCAATAATTTTAGCAGTAACGTCACGAAGTGTTTCAATAGGATATACGCCGGTACTTTCTTTTAGCAACTGTTCTTTGACACGAAGAATATTGTTGATTTCCTGAGAGATATTAGTCGCAAGTTTGGGAAGAAAAACATTCAACTCTATACCCTCCATAAATGATTTCAAATCGTCTGCATAGCTAGATGCGCCATTGACGATATTCTCAATTTTTGTAGAGAGTTCTTGAATCTTTTTATTCAAAGCAGCCGTCTGTTGCGCCCCTTCTTTGGCACGATGATATTCGTCATCAACAGAAGTCAAAAATTTGTATAGCCCATCTTGTTCAGCAATACACGCTTCAAGTTCGTTGGTTAGTGCATCCTTTTGCTCACAAAGTTCGTTGTATTCTTGTGCTTCCTTCTCTGCATCAAGCCGACGTTGCGCCCATTCTTGCTGGAGCTTTTCAGCCGCACGTTTGAGTTGAAGATATTTTTTGAATCCAAGAACATTCTCAAAGTTGTCGCGGATAGTTTGGGCAAATACGTTTTTCTTCAGCAACTCGCTTGACTGCATCGCATCAAATAAGAAATACTGGCTCAACTCTTGTGGTAGATTAGCTTTAATTATTTTATTTATTTCCTGTTCGGCACGCAAACGGTCTTTGGCAGGAGTCATTGTTCCATAAACATACATATTGCCGTTCATGTTCAGAGATACACTTTCTAGCGGCCGCCCTTGTGGGTTTAGCTGATACGTGCGTTTTAGAATATATTTCTGTTGCTGCCCAAGCACCTTACCTACAAATGTTAATTGTAATGAGATTTCAGGCTTAGCTTTTTCCAATGCTCCTTGATTGAGTAATTCAGTGAAGTGCTCTTTACTTTCTATTTTCAGTCCGTAAAGCGCACCACTTATAGCTTCAAACAAGGTCGTTTTACCTCCGCCATTTGATCCTCCGATAAGTATTATAGGACGATCATCATCAACTGTCAAGTCGAGATCAAGTGAAAGATAAGTTTTGTAATTACTAATTTTAATCCTTTGTATCAGCATAGTCTCATTTTATTGACGTATTTTCTGTATGGCGGAACGAATAATTTCTTCCGTATCGTTGTCACTCATCTCTATCACATCCACTTTTTTGGCGTGATAAGCTTTTAGAATATCTTCACTTAGCCAGTTGAAATCTATGTCATCTGCCTCACAAATGGCTTCTATCATCGACAAATCGTCTTTGC
>JAQWBH010000087.1 GCA_028707405.1 Parabacteroides sp.
TTTGAAGATCATAATCAGTCAGGTTGCCTGCCACAGGTACTTTCCCTTCAAAATATTTGTCCGTCAGAACAAGTGCCCGATTCACAAAATTGCCCAGAATTGCAACTAGCTCATTGTTATTTCGAGCCTGATAATCCTTCCAGGTAAAATCATTATCTTTTGTTTCTGGAGCATTTGCCGTTAGCACATAACGCAATACATCCTGCTTATCAGGCATATCAACCAAATACTCATTCAACCAAATAGCCCAATTACGAGAAGTAGAAATTTTATCTCCTTCCAGATTCAGGAACTCATTGGCAGGTACATTCTCCGGCAAATTAAAAGAACCTTCCGCTTTAAGCATAACCGGAAACACAATACAATGAAATACGATATTATCTTTACCAATAAAATGGACCATTTTCGTCTCCGGGTCTTTCCACCATTTTTCCCAACTGTCTGGCAATAATTCTTTTGTATTCGAAATATAACCTATTGGTGCATCAAACCACACATAAAGTACTTTCCCTTCTGCTCCTTCAACTGGCACAGGAATACCCCAATCCAGATCTCGGCTGACGGCGCGAGGCTGTAGCCCCATATCCAACCAGCTCTTGCACTGTCCATAAACATTAGGTTTCCACTCTTTATGATCTTCCAAAATCCATTTGCGCAAAAAAGGTTCCCACTTATCCAATGGCAGATACCAATGCTTGGTTTCGCGCATAACCGGTTTACTGCCACTAATAGCCGACTTTGGATTAATTAATTCCGTAGGACTCAATGATGTACCACACGCTTCACATTGGTCACCATAAGCATGTTCATTGCCACAATGAGGACAAGTACCCGTAATATATCGGTCAGCCAAAAATTGCTTTGCCTCTTCATCATAATACTGTTCACTAGTCTTTTCTACAAATTCACCCTTATCATATAAAGTGCGAAAAAAGTCTGATGCAACCTGAGTATGAACATTCGAAGTCGTTCTAGAATAGATATCAAAGGAAATTCCAAAATCCTCAAAACTCTTCTTGATAATACTATGATAGCGATCTACTATATCTTGTGGAGTAACACCTTCTTTTTTTGCTCTAAGTGTAATTGGAACTCCATGTTCGTCTGAACCTCCAATCATCAAAACATCTTCGCCTTTCAAACGGAGATAGCGGGCATAAATATCAGCCGGCACATATACTCCTGCCAGATGACCAATATGTACCGGACCGTTTGCATACGGCAATGCCGTCGTTATCAGCGTCCTCTTAAATTGCTTTTCCATGTAATATATCTTTTTTGATGCACAAAGTTATAGAAATATTATCACATCCCCCAACTCTCGCGGTCCAAATTTCTGTAATTGATTGCTTCTGCCAAATGACGAGCTTCTATATGAGACGATGATTCCAGGTCTGCAATAGTCCGCGAGACTTTCAGTATTCTGTCATAAGCTCTTGCCGAAAGATTGAAACGCTGCATGGCTGCTTTGAGCAAAGTTAATCCGGTAACGTCAGGAACTGCGAATTCATGCAATTGTTTTGAAGTCATCTGTGCATTATTGTAAATTCCTTCACAATTAGCAAAACGATTTGCTTGTATACTCCGAGCCTTAACCACCCGTTCACGAATAGCTTTACTTGATTCAGAAGAACGCTGTTCCGAAATTTTCTCAAAAGGGACGGGGACTACTTCTACTTGGATATCTATTCTGTCTAGCAATGGACCGGATATTCGATTCATATATTTTTGAACGGCTCCCGGCGAACATACACACGGACGAGTAGGATGATTATAATATCCACAGGGACAAGGATTCATCGAAGCTACTAGCATAAAGCTTGCCGGATACTCAACAGAAAATCGGGCACGCGAAACAGTGATTGTTCTATCTTCCAAGGGCTGACGCATCACTTCAAGTACATTTCTATTAAACTCAGGCAATTCATCTAAAAAAAGAACACCGTTATGAGCCAGACTTATTTCGCCAGGTTGAGGATATGATCCGCCTCCCACCATCGCCACATTAGATATGGTATGATGAGGAGAACGAAAAGGACGTTGAGTCATTAAAGAAGTCTCTACTCCTATCTTTCCTGCTACAGAATGTATCTTTGTTGTTTCAAGTGATTCCTGTAACGTAAACGGAGGCAATATTGTAGGCAGTCGTTTAGCAAGCATCGATTTTCCACTTCCGGGAGATCCAATGAGAATCAAATTATGACCACCTGCTGCCGCAACTTCCATCGCACGTTTGACATTTTCTTGTCCTCGTACATCCGAAAAGTCAACATTAAATTGATGCTGACGAGCATAAAATTCTTCACGTATATCCACGACCGTAGGTTCCAAAATTCTTTTACCTCCGATAAACTCTATAACTTCTTTGATGTTAGTGACACCATAAACATCCAATCCATCTACAACAGCAGCCTCGCGCGCATTTTGCTTCGGAACTATAAATCCTTTAAATCCCTCTTCACGCGCTTTAATTGCAATAGGCAACACACCCTTTACCGGTAATACACTTCCATCTAGCGATAGCTCGCCCATGATCATAAACTGATCCAAACGAGAATTGTCTAATTCTTCGGCAGCTGCCAAAATAGCTATAGCTAACGGTAAATCATAAGCCGTTCCCTCCTTGCGTATATCAGCAGGCGACATATTTACGACAATACGATAGCGGGGAAATTTGTATCCGCTAACTTGAAGTGCTGAAATAATCCGTTCATGGCTCTCTCGTACAGCAACATCAGGCAGTCCGACTAAAAAAAATTGGATTCCTCGAGTACAACTCACTTCAATTGTAACCACAGTTGCTGCAATGCCTTGCACTGCAGCAGCAAAAGATTTGACCAGCATAGTTAAGAATCTCGATTATTATAATAATACTATTTCTGATTTATCAAGTTTTCCAATGTTTGTTTGATTTCTACACTATTGTCTGCCTTAAGAAGTATCTTTTTATCCTTTCCGATAAGAAAACAACGGGGCAGCGCACTTACATTATACAGATTTATCAGCATCGCTGCTTGTCCAGCCGAATCAGTCACCAAGTTCCAGACTATAGGATCTTTCGACAATAGATCTCGCACAGCCTTAGAGTCATCATCCAAACTAACGAGCAACATTTTCAACTTATCTTTTGAATATTTGGTCGCAACTTCACTAAGGAATTTATTCTCAGACTGACACATATCACACCAGGGAGCAGTAAAATTAAGCAAAACATATTTTCCGGCAAAAGAATCCAAGCTAACAAGCTTGCCGTACACATTCCTTACCGTAAAACTTGGAGCTTCTGCACCAATAGCCGTTTGTTTTGCTTTAACACTATATCTCTTTAGGCTTTTCACCAAATAAAAATCTTTCAGCTTTGGACTTATAACAGCTAATAGCTCATCTACCAAACGCATATCATCCGGATTCAAAAAAAAATCTTCAATAAGTACAACGGATGATTCTCTATCCGGATTTTCTTTAATTTCTTCCTTAATCTTTTCACTAAGCTGATGATTTACATTAGCTAAACGAGATATCAAATCCGTTCCCTCCATCGCATTCGGATTCATCTTCTCCTTATTCAAAGCGATATTCAAATCAGCTTGTTCTTTAAGTAAAGAGGCATACTTTTTTCGTACCGCCGAAAGTTGATCATTGATCTTTCCTCCTTCCACCTGTAATAACAAAGGATATCTGGCATTTCCTGTCACTGTAAATTTACCTCTTCCCTGCAAATAGATAGTAATCCAACGGGTTCTATTTTCAAAATAAAGTGTCACATTCTTATAATCACCGACTTTCTGATGAATAGAAAACCGACCTGGTTTTTTGCACATAACTGTATCTACTATTTTTGTGTTTTCTCCTTCAAAGACTGCATATACAGCTGGATCAGACAAATTGGAAAGATTACCTTCAATCCGATAAGATCCGCCTTTGCTACACGAGGAAATAAATGCAGGCAGAATGATAACACATAAAAATAATAACCGCTTTAGCATACTATACAAGATATATGAAGAAAT
Organism: Parabacteroides sp.; assembly: GCA_028707405.1. Taxonomy (GTDB): domain Bacteria; phylum Bacteroidota; class Bacteroidia; order Bacteroidales; family Tannerellaceae; genus Parabacteroides. The sequence goes on from JAQWBH010000087.1 coordinate 4,011, forward strand.
TCCGGGGGGTAAAGATAAAAAGAAATTTTAAAACATACTAATATTTATAATAAATTTAAGGCTATAAAATAAAAAAACGCAGAATGAATATTCTGCGCTCTTTATATTTAAAAATTCAATTACAATTTCGGACCAGCTGCAACCAACTTCTTTCCTTCTTCATTGCCTTCATATTTAACGAAGTTCTTAATGAAGCGAGAAGCCAAATCTTGAGCTTTTGTATCCCATTCGCTTGCTGCTTTATATGTATCACGTGGATCAAGGATCTTTGTATCAACACCTGGCAATACTGTAGGAACAATAAAATTAAAATAAGGAATAACCTTCGTCGGAGCCTTGTCAATATCACCATCTAAGATAGCATCGATAATACCACGAGTATCACGGATAGAGATACGTTTGCCAGAGCCATTCCAACCTGTATTAACCAAGTATGCCTTAGCACCACTCTTTTCCATATGCTTAACCAATTCCTCAGCATACTTTGTAGGATGCAATTCAAGGAATGCCTGACCGAAACATGCAGAGAATGTAGGAGTAGGCTCTGTAATACCACGTTCTGTACCAGCTAATTTAGCGGTAAAACCAGAAAGGAAGTAGTATTTTGTCTGTTCCGGATCAAGAATAGATACAGGAGGAAGTACACCGAATGCATCAGCCGACAAGAAGATAACCTGCTTTGCAGCCGGAGCATGAGATATAGGACGTACAATATTTTTAATATGGTAGATCGGATAAGATACACGGGTATTCTCCGTTACACTCTTGTCAGCAAAATCAATCTTGCCGGTCTTATCAACTGTAACATTTTCAAGGAGAGCATCGCGACGGATTGCATTGTAAATATCCGGTTCAGCATCCTTATCCAAATTAATAACCTTCGCATAGCAACCACCTTCAAAATTGAATACGCCATTATCATCCCATCCGTGTTCATCATCACCAATCAACAAACGTTTCGGATCAGTTGACAATGTTGTTTTGCCTGTCCCCGAAAGACCGAAAAAGATAGCTGTATTCTCACCGTTCATATCGGTATTTGCAGAACAATGCATTGAAGCAATACCTTTCAAAGGCAAGAAATAATTCATCATTGAGAACAAACCTTTCTTCATTTCACCGCCATACCATGTGTTAAGGATAACTTGTTCCTTTGATGTTACGTTGAACATAGCAACAGTTTCAGAGTTTAAGCCAAGTTCCTTATAGTTCTCAACTTTAGCCTTTGATGCATTGTAAACAATAAAATCCGGTTCCTGATCAAATTCAACTTGATTCATCGGACGAATGAACATATTGGTTACAAAATGAGCCTGCCATGCAACTTCCACTATGAAGCGAACTTTCATTCGTGTATCAACATTTGCGCCGCAGAAACCATCAACAACAAATAATCTCTTGTTTGAAAGTTCTTTCAAAGCGATGTCTTTACAAGTAGCCCATGCTTCTGGAGAGGCTTTCTTATTATCGTTTTTATATTCTGGAGTTGTCCACCATACTGTATTTTTTGATGTCTCATCTTCTACAATGAATTTATCCTTAGGAGAACGACCTGTATAAACACCGGTCATTACATTCACAGCACCCAACTCGGTTACTTGACCTTTGTCAAAACCGGTAAGATCTTCTTTCGTCTCTTCATTATACAATACTTCATAAGAAGGATTGTAAAGAATTTCTGGTGTCCCAGTAATTCCGTACTTTGTTAAATCAATTTTTGACATTTTGCAATTAATTTTTAATGATTGACTATTACTATTTTACTCTTTCCGATATCAATGCAGGATTTATCATTACTCCTGTCTTTTGTTGTCTTTTCCTGCTCTAGAGCGATACAAAAGTAATACTTTTTTCTGTGTTAAATACAGTATTAAGGAATTTTTTCAGTATTCACCATGCTTTTCCAAGCAATTAACAATATTGAGTATCAATTTGCTATGTGTAGTTTACATTTCAATATAATAATACAAAAAGCGGAGATAAAGTTATTATCCCCGCTTCCTTATTTAATATGAAATTGTTATTTGATTTCCCAAACCTCACCCTTCATCAACAAATCTTTCAGCTTATGAATAGATGTCTTTGCTTGTACATCTTCTATTTGCTGATGAACAGACTCATCATAAGTAGGAGCTTCAACATCACGGATAATTCCCAATGCAAGTGGCATATCATCTTTCATCATTGCAAGCATCATATGCAATGTATTGTCTTTTTCATGAGAGTTATGAATCAATACATTGTCAAGGGTATAACCGTCCTGACCTATTGTCACCGCTTTGAGTTTCAAACCGTCCAAAACAATTCCCTTATCATTATTCTTGCCGAATAACATCTTTTCACCATCCCGAAGAAAGATCGTTCTATCCGGACGAAATTCCTTATCAACAATAGATTTATGAATGCCGTTATTAAAAATCATGCAGTTCACAAGCACTTCAGTCACCGACGTGCCCTTATGACGTGCAGATGCAGCCAAAATTTCCTGAGTATTCTTCAGATCAACATCTATAGTACGTGCGAAGAAGTTTCCACGGGCACCTAAAGCCAATTCAGCAGGAATAAAAGGATCTTCAACAGTTCCATATGGTGAGCTTTTTGATACAAAGCCACGATCGGAAGTCGGTGAATACTGACCTTTCGTCAAACCATATATTTTATTATTAAATAGAACTATGTTTATATCTACATTTCTACGAACAGTATGAATGAAATGATTACCACCAATAGCTAAACAATCGCCATCGCCGGTCATCAACCAAACACTCAAATCAGGGCGAGCCGTTTTAACCCCGGTAGCGATAGCTGCACCACGACCATGGATTGTATGAAATCCATATGTATTCATATAATAGGTCAGGCGTGAAGAGCACCCAATTCCGGAAATAACAGCTGTATTTGACGGGGCGATTCCAACTTCAGCCATTGCCTTATGCAAGCTGCTTAAAACAGCATGGTCGCCACAACCCGGGCACCAACGTACATACTGATCGCTCTTAAAATCATTAGGACTATATTTTAATTCTCCAATTGCCATCTTTTAAGCCTCCAATATTTTAGTAAATTCATCGACTAATTCTGCCACAATAAACGGTTGACCTTGTATGCGGTTTAATTTATAAGGATTGAAATCTTCCACTTTCCCACGCAAATAGTTTGCAAATTGACCACTATTTTGTTCAGTCACAACCACTTTCTTGTATTTCTTCAATACCTCTGTTGTATTTTTCGGTAGCGGATTAATAAATTTGAAGTGAACGAAAGCCACTTTCTTGCCTTGCTCCTGCATAATTTCCATAGCCTCATACAAATGTCCATATGTTCCCCCCCAGCCGACAATCAACAAGTCTGCATTCTTATCTCCAAGGACTTCCAATTCCGGAATAAAATCGGAAATCTTATCAATTTTTGCCTGACGCGTCATTACCATCTTCTGATGGTTAATAGGATCAGTTGATATTGCGCTCGTTTCATAATCTTTTTCCAAACCACCCAAACGATGCATAAATCCTTCCGTTCCAGGGATAGCCCAATAACGTACTAGTGTCTCTTTATTTCTTCTATAAGGCTTCCATGGTTTCTCATCTTGATAGTTAGATACATAATTCGGCGTGATTGTCGGATACTTTTCCAAATCAGGCAACTTCCAAGCTGAAGAACCGTTTGCTATAAATGCATCAGAAAGCATAATTACAGGAGTCATATGTTCAACAGCCAGCTTACCAGCCCAGAATGCAGTATCAAAGCAGTCTGTAGGAGTAGATGCAGCAATAACAACTACCTGACTTTCACCATTACGACCATAAAGTGCCTGCAACAAATCAGTCTGCTCACTCTTGGTAGGCATCCCCGTTGAAGGTCCGCCACGCTGAACATCAATGACAACTAATGGCAATTCGGCAATCACAGCTAAACCGATAGCCTCACTTTTCAATGCCAATCCTGGTCCAGAAGTTGAAGTTGCAGCCAGACAGCCCGCAAAACTTGCCCCAATGGCTGTAGAGACCCCGGCGATCTCATCTTCTGCCTGAACTGTAATCACACCTAAATCTTTACGTTTCGCCAACTCATGCAAAATATCCGTTGCCGGGGTGATTGGATAACTACCCAAGAAAAGACGCAATCCTGCTTTCTCGGCAGCAGCTATAAGTCCATAAGAGGTAGCTTTATTTCCATTCACATCCGTATAAAATCCTGGTTCTGCTTTCTTGCTCTCAATACGATAAGTAGAGACAGATGCATGAATGTTATGACCGTAGTTATAACCATCAGTCAACACCTTAATATTGGCCTTTGCTATATCCGGCTTCTTTGCAAATTTATTTTGAAGCAAGTGCATGGCTTCCTCCAAAGGACGCTCAAACAACCAGCAAACCAAGCCTAATGCAAACATGTTCTTGCAACGAAGAGCCGACTTATTATCCAAACCAAAATCAGTCAAGCCTTCTTTAACCATCGTCGAGATAGCTGCACCGACAACTTGTACACTATTCAATCCCAGTTCTTTAAAAGGGTCTTCAGTTGTATACAGTGCCTTATCAAGATCGCTCTTTTGAAAACAATCTGTATCAATGATCACGATAGCATCCTTCTTGATGTTTTTTACATTCACCTTCAACGCTGCTGGATTCATTGCAACCAATACATCGGCTTTATCGCCTGGTGTAAAAATCTTGCGTGATCCTAAATGTACCTGAAATCCAGATACACCACTTAATGTCCCCTGAGGAGCACGGACTTCTGCCGGATAATCAGGGAATGTGGAAATTTCGTTTCCAAATATAGCCGACAAATTAGAGAATATGGTTCCCGTAAGTTGCATGCCATCGCCTGAATCTCCAGAAAAACGAATCACAACTTTTTCTAAAGTTGTCACTTTTGTCTGTTCTGCCATAATATTTATATACCGTATTTAATATGTTGTGTTATGCTTACACTCAAATTGGGTGCAAAGTAACATATAAACTTGACGATAACAAAACTTTTACGGTTAAAAGGCAGATAAGTATAAATCAATGTCATTGGAAGAAAAACTAAACCGATTAGAGATATATCCATTAACTGTTTTTCCACAATACATATACACGCCGTTCTTGAATCCCGGGTCGGTTTTTATCATTCCCTGAATACTACCAGCATCTCCTAATCGGAAAAGCATCGGGACAAAAATATTGCTTAATGCTATTGATGTAGTACGAGCCACATAGTTGCTTATATTTTGTCGGCAATAATGTAATACGCCATATTGCTCAAAAACTGGCGGATCAGAAAGAGTCAAGCAACAGGTCGTTTCAAAGCATCCGCCCTGATTCACTGTCAGGTCAATAATCAAAGCTCCTTTTTTCATCGATTTTATTACATCTTCAGATATCACATACTTGTGACATGTATTGATATATTGCATCGCGCCAATCACCACATCCGCATTATGGAAAGCATTCAATAACACATTTGGATGAAAAGTTGAAGTAAACAAGCTTTGACCCAAAACCTGCTGTATTGAGCGAAGTTTATTTATATCCTCATCAAATACTTTTACAGTCGCACCTAAAGCCATTGCCGCACGTGCTGCGACTGTCCCTGCATTTCCAGCACCGACTATAACAACTTCAGTAGGCGATACACCAGGCACGCCCCCAAGTAATATACCTTTTCCTCCCTGCGAATTACTCAACATTTCTGAAGCTATCGAGATTGAAGTTGCACCTTCTATCTCAGAAATTGCATTTAGCACCATGCTGCGATGCATATCGTCTGTCAAGGTTTCATAAGCTATTGCTGTAATACGCTTGGACATCATTAACTCAAAAGCATCTTGTGTAAAACAATTGAATTGAACGGTCGAAAAAAGAACAGACCGAGGCTTCATACGGGTAACTTCTTCTACACAAGGAGGTAAAATCTTCAGAATAACATCAGCCTGATATACTTCGTCAGAAGTAGTTACTATTTCAGCTCCAGCCTCCGAATAATAATTGTCAGAGTAATTAATGCCAAGACCGGCGCCTGTTTCAAACAATACGCGATGACCATAATCGGTAATTATATCAACAGCTTCCGGCGTTAAAATCAGTCGCCGTTCGGATTCCATTCGCTCGCAAGGAATACCTATCAGCAAACGATTCCCCACCTTTCCAAGTTCTTTCAATAACTCTTGAGGAATATACGTACATTGATTTTGCTTGCTATTCTTCATTACCATACTTCTCAGCACTGCTATTTATCCAATACTTTTCTTTAGCCTCTTTTGATTCCAATGTTTCTATCAAGGCATCAGATATCTTCAATATGTCCAGTTCCGTCATCATTATCTCGGCATTAAATATTACCTTCGCTTTGGAATAAAAAGATTCTCTTTTCTTTAAACTATCTGTGATAAAAGTTTTCAAAACTTCACCATGCCGTCCCTGTAATACAGGACGAACATTCTTACACGCTTCCAAGCGGTTAGTCAGTTCATTGACAGAAACTTTAAGATAAACTGTTGTTCCTACTTCATTCATAAAAGCCATATTGTCGTAAAAGCAAGGCACACCTCCTCCTGTAGAAACCAACACATCTTCAAACATCGCCACCTCATGAAGCATTCTACGTTCAATATCTCTAAAAGCATTCTCACCCTTCTCGGAAAAAAGCTTCTCTACCGTTTTATGAAAACGCCCCTCAATATAATGATCCATATCTATAAATGAAAGACCTAATCTATCAGACATGATTCTTCCAACCGTTGTCTTTCCAGCTCCCATATAACCTATTAGAAATATACGCTTCATATCATTTAAATAATCGATGCAAATGTAAACTATTTCCGATAAGAAGTCAAAAATAAACGATATAATTCTTCTTATGCAACTTCTTATCAAAGAAAGCAATGCCCATTGTATGCAAATCCATTGAGACAGAGACTTCCGTACAGTCGCACACCCTTCTCCATAAACTGCGCATGGACGTATTCGCCCGGATTCCACAAAATACAAATATGGTCTTATCTGTAATCTGTTTCAAACATGTTTCAAAGATCCATTCATTATCTGTCTGCTCATATCTGGTATTAAAAAACACAAAGTCAGGATGAGGCATCTTCACTAAGGCTTCTGGCAATGTTATTCGATAATTTCCCACCCGCAAATCTATCGGACAGCGAGCACCCTTTTCAAAAGAAATTTGTATGACTGAAGCAAATTGTGGAATATTTTCTAAAGAGATGCAATTGAGATTTGGTGCATATGTAGTCAAATACAAAGTCGATATTCCCATGTTCGTTCCTATTTGCAAAATATTCTTGGGTTTCAGATAATTCGTAAGTCGAAACAGCAATGCCCCATCCTTTGGTCGAATAGCTTCACGCTTGACAACAAAACCCAACGGAGATTTTTTTACTTGCATCACCTTTTTTCTATCAGGATAAGCGAGAGGTGTATCCCTAAACAACAGTTCTTTTCTAATCAGTTCGATATCATAATAACGATAGTATTCACAAGGAATCTCAATCACCTTTGTTATCAAATTGTACACAAATGGAGAATGAATACCAAACCCACCCTGATAACGTAAAGCCCGATAGATAAACATATCTTTCCAAAAAGCACTAATAGCTGACATGTGTATATATATTAAGTAAAACTTATTCAAAGTTTCGAACACAAAGTTATCCAAATTCATAAACATAAAGAAATAAATTTGTTAAATAGCAATTTTACATGTTCTTGATATAAACATATAAGTATGCTTTATATTATATTCACCGAAAATAATCCTTGATTCGTCGAAATGGGACCAAATCTTGTCGCAACAATGTTGCATGAGCGATTCGGTTTCTATAGTTTTGCTTCAAATTTAAAATCAAACAGATATGGAAACAAATCAACATGCATTTACAATCTTTAAAAAGATGTCGAATCGTATAATCATGGGCGTAGCGTTTATCGCGGCCGGAGTGATTATGGTAAGTCACAACGCCGGAGCAATCTCTAATTACTGGTATAATATTTTCATCTCGTGGCAAATGTTACTCATCCTTATCGGAATAATGCAACTAGTAGCCCGCCGTTACACTAGTGCTGTTCTGTTGATACTCATCGGTGGCTTTTTCATTTTACCCATAATCGGCAATTTCAATGCTTCGCTTTTTCAGCTTAACTGGCCAAATATTCTCATTCTTATTGGCGTCATCATCCTGTTCCACCTCTTCAAGCCGCGCAAAAAAGAAGCTCAGCATTGCTATAACACAAAGGAGTCTTTCGGAACCAGCACTTCTGAAAATGGCTTTGTAAAGATTAATGATGTCTTTACTTCTTCGAAATTGATTGTGCTCGACCCTGTTTTCAAGGGTGCACAAATAAGATGTTCATTTGCAGGCACTATCCTCGACTTACGTCGCACGAAGTTAGAAGACAAAGAAACCTATATTGAAATCGATTGCGATTTTGGAGGAATAAATATACTTGTACCTGAAAACTGGAAAATAAAAACTCAAATGAACACCTTTGTCGGCAGTTGCGATGATAAACGTTTCACCGATATGACTGTTATCGATGCAGAGCACACTTTGTTTATTCGTGGAAAACTTTCGTTTGGAGGCATAGAGCTGAGATAAAAGTTGAAATATGCAACATTATCCATTCATAACATCTGTTTATCACCGTATTGTTGGAACTACAGCAGCATTCATCATTTGGGCGATGCTGAGCTGTCTGCTGGCCCTTTATTCCAACATCGGATGGACGATCGCTTTATGCGACAGTTTTGTATATGTAGCATTACTGAGTGGTTGCAGTCTGGTACTCTGGTTTGCTATCAATGCCATCCAATCGCTGTATATGCATGTAGCACTAGCGTTCATCATACAACTGGTTTGCGTATCAGGCAGTCTGATTGTCTGGTTATTTTTCAGGCAGAATATTAATATAGATTTTCTGCATACATTGCCTCTCCGAATCGTTTTTGGAATTGCTGTCTGGATCATCATGCAACAGTGGTATCAACGATTCTCTACTGATGAGGAAAAAGAGCCCTTGGATGTCGCCGAGTCTTACGCATCTGCACAAGAAAAAGAGGTGTTGGACCGAATTACGGTTAAAGACGGTTCTCGTATTCATTTGATCCATGTAGAGGAATTACTCTATATTCAAGCTTGCGGCGATTATGTAACACTTGTTACAGAAAAAGGACAGTTCATTGAAGACCAGACAATGAAGTATTTAGAAGCGCACCTCCCCGAAAACATGTTCGTACGTATTCATCGATCATGTATTGTAAATACAGAACAAATCACGCGGGTAGAACTCTTTGGCAAAGAAAACTATCAGGTAAAACTAAAAAATGGAGCTTGCCTCAAAGTAAGTCTTACTGGATATAAAAATCTAAAAATGCACTTATCGTTATAAGCTAATAATCATAGACTGTAAGCTATGAATGCAAGTATTAACATACTTTATATAGTAAATACTTGATAAAGAAGCGTGACATCTGTACATTTGTATCGTGGTTTTTTCATAATAGTATTAGATTTAAGGTTAACAAAGTTGGTTAGGGGTTGTCGTGAGACAATCCTTAATTTTTTTATACCCCTATATAATTGATATTCATACTAAAATGACAAACTCATTCGTTACCTTATTAATGTATCACCTATAAATAAGAGATAACATGGATAACTTAAGATTCTTATGCCGTAAGTGTTTGGAAAGTACGCGGAAGTTTCCGGTAGAATTCCTTTTAGGAATCACTTTCTTTGTTTTATACATTGTACATTCCGATGTGTATAAAGATAATAATCATAATATTGAGAATGTATTAATATTTTTCTTCCCTCTTTTTGTCCTTACCTATATATGCCACATTCTATCAACAACATATAAATACAAAGGGGTACAGATAATTTACTGGCTTTCATATCTGACATTCATTCCTCTATTCTTTATTGATGCAAATCTCTTTATCGACAGTTTTGCATTTGGATTTACTTGTTTGTTGGCTGTCTTTGCCTTATTTGTCGGAAAACAGAAAATGGACAACAAATCGTTTGCTACCGAATGTTTGCACACAACTGTAAACCTATTTCTTGCTGCACTTTTGGGAGGGATGGTTATAGCCGCATATGCTACGATTTGGCTTTCTATCTCTTACATATTTGGTATTGAAGAAACTTCAAAGCCGATCCGTTATTGTACTATGTTCACCCTTTTTGTCATTATCCCAATATTGTTTGTAAATTTCAACAACCGCAATTATAATCCGGAATGGGGGAAATCAAAAGTAATTCATTGGATACTAAACTTCATTTTCTCTCCTTCTGTTATTATTTATACAGTTATTCTTTATATCTATTTTATTCAAATTATATATCAGTGGGAACTACCCAAAGGTAACATTGCTTATATGGTAATGACCTATGTATTCATTTCTCTTCTTGGAATATTACTGCAAAATCTTTTGCAAAAACATTACTATAGCTGGTTCTATCATTATTTTACATGGTACGCTGTACCCCCATTATTACTTTTCTGGATCGGATCTTCCTATCGTATTTCGCTTTACAGTCTGACCGAAAGTCGCGTATATTTACTTGTAGCCGGAATTCTTATGACATTATTCGTATTCTTTCTCCTTTTTAAACGCACATATAATTATCGCTCAATGCTGCTAATAGGTTGCGCGGCTATAATTATTTTTACATTCATTCCCGGAATAAGTGCCCATCAAATAGGAATTTATGCACAAACCAAACGTTTTGAGTCACGCATTAATCAATTACACCTGTTTAATACGAAAACACATAAACTCATTGAAAATTATGATTTCGATTACAAATCATTAGCGAATGATACAATTAAAGGCGACTGTTTAGTCGAAGCAAGCAATATTTACTCATACTTAATCCATGCGCAAGGCGAGGCTGTTATCAAAAAAATGTACGGAGACTGGCAGTTCGATACAAATGCATATCAGAAAAGCCGTAAAACAAATAAAAAGAAAATTATTATCACACTGGATAATCCAATTGATATAAGTCAATATCCATATCTCTATCCGCAAGACTATTATTATGTAGAAGAAAAGGACGGACAAATCAATGTCAAGTCAAAAAGTGGCAATAAACTGCTAATGGCTTATCCCATTATAACAATTCTGAAAGCACATCCCGGAATATTAAACGAATCATTAATTCATCCAGAATTACTACTTACTTTTCATAACGATTCGCTTTTTTTTGTTCTACATCATATTTCAATAGAGATAAAAGAGAAAGCTTACATAATATCAAATATATACGA
>JAQWBH010000470.1 GCA_028707405.1 Parabacteroides sp.
AATCGATAATGTATTGTTATTAATTGACGAATTAATGGGTTTTAGTCACGAAATGCATCACCCTCGCTTTCATTCCCCTTCCTAATCGTTCATTTGCATTTATGTAGCAGATGTTTTGAATGTAATTACCATCCTTTTTACATTTTTCATTCGACTCTACGTAGAAATACGTAGAAAGGTTAACGTATAAATGCGTATTTATTTCCAGAGCTACTTGTTCTATTTTTGACTATTGTAGCATAAACATGAGATAAGCATGAGTGTGATTTTTCGCAATGTATAGTTGGTTATCTCGGCGAACTCCATGAGGCTAGAATAAGCAATACAATAAATAGATGAAATGAATTCCGATCGATCAAAAAAAGAAGCTATTCTGCAACAACTCAAATGTATCAGTAAACGATACGAGGAGTTGCTGGGAAACTTTGATGAACGGGAGTCAGTCATACAGAAGCCGAAAGAACACAAACGTTCATGGTTCGCTTTCTTTAAAAGGGATAAAAAAAATGCCAAAACAACATACTCAAATGATGAATCAGATTATTAAATTCGTAACCATGATGGCTCCAAAACTTGCTATTCTGTTTGTTGTAATCACGATGTTGAGTCAGTGCACCTCGCCTAAAAGATATCCGGAGGAAACGACTGAATATCAGAAAGAACTTTCGGCAAAACTCCACAAAATTCGAAGCGAAGATTCGCTTCGAACAACCTTACAACAGTTTATCGGAGAGAAGAATGATTTTGGTGAAATGATATGCTATAAGTACTTAGGTTCTCTTCAGCGCAAGAGTTCTCGTTTTTCCGATGCCAATAATAGCCACAAGCAAGGCCTGGAAATAGCACTAAGGTTGAGAGATACCGTTGAAATAGTTCAGGCAATGAATAACCTTGGTACCAACTTCCGGCGCATTGGAGCGCATAGCGAAGCCTCACAATATTATTATAAGGCGCTACAATATGCCGAAGCCTGGTCGGGTTTACCTACGCCTGTGGGTACTAAAAACCGTGTAGTCTCTTTAAATGGACTCGGAAATATAGGTCTTATGCTTGGTTACTACAACGAAGCCGAGAAACACTTTCGCGAGGCCCTGAAAGATGAAATTGCGCTTAAAAGTCTGATAGGACAAGCAATTAACTATGCCAATTTGGGTTCTATTTTCGAGAAATCGCACCAATACGATTCGGCTTACGTCTATTTCAATAAGTCGCTCGAACTAAATAGAAATGCCAAATCGGAATTGGGAATTGGGTTGTGCCTAATATATTTGGGTGAATTATACGAAAAGGAACAAAAGTACGAGTTGGCAAAAGCCGAATATCAAAAAGCATATGAGCTGATGGCCCAGCTTTCCGACAAATGGCATTGGCTTGAAGCATGTTTATCGAATGCCCGCATTCATTTAATTACCGATGATATTCCTAAGTTTCAACGTTACATTCAGCTTGCTGAGAGTGTCGCAAATCAAATAAAATCCCCCGAACATCTGGCTGCTGTATATCTTCTTAAACACGATCATAATATAAGACAAGGCAATCACAAACTGGCGCTTCAACATTACAAGCAGCACAAGGCAATGCAGGATAGTGTGCAGGGGATACAAAAGGCAAATCAATATATGGATATACGCCTTGGATATGAGCAGAGCAAAAATGCGCTACAAATCCAACAAGTAGAAGAAGCAGGGAAGATGGAGCAACAAAAAAAACAATTCGTCATATATTTATCGTGGCTTATTGTCATGGTGTCATTTGTTATCACAGCATTGCTTTATTACGCCTATCGTCAACGTACACGAAGCAATAAGATATTGAAGAAACTGGAGCAAACTCGAACCGACTTTTTTACCAACATAACCCACGAATTTCGAACACCCCTAACTGTTATACAAGGGTTGAACCGCCAGATGCAGCAAAAGGAGAACCTTTGCGAGAAAGAGAAAACAGCATTTCGGGCAGCCATAGATCGTCAAAGCAACAATCTCCTTACTTTGATTAACCAATTGTTAGATATTGCAAAGCTTAAACGAGGGGCAGATGCACCAGAGTGGAAGCGGGGAGATATTATTGCCTACCTGCAAATGACCGCAGAAGCATTCCGTTTATATGCGGGTGAAAAGGAGATTAACTTGTTGTTTTACAGCGAAATGCCGACAAGCGAAATGGATTTCATTCCATCCTATATCGATAAAATTGTCTGCAACTTGCTTTCCAATTCCATAAAGCATACTGAAGCGGGCGGTAAAATAGATTTTGTTGTGAGTAAGGGGCGACGCCCCGATACCATCAGCATTCGAATAAGTGATTCGGGCGAAGGCATACCGCAAGAAGACTTGAAACGTATATTTGATTTCTTTTATCAGAGTCCAGAAGCCAAAAATAGCTCAGGAACGGGGATAGGTCTTGCGTTCACACAATTGATGGTAGAAAAAATGAATGGAAAAATAGAGGTGGAAAGCCAATTAGGACGTGGAAGCGTTTTTACAGTTCAATTACCATTGGAAAACAGACGATTGCCCTATGTTTTACCGCTTGAGAAGGATGAAAAACCATTTTCAGTGTTATCCCAAAAACAAAATATGGTTTTCCAAAACGATGAGCAACCGGAATCTTTGGATAGCGAAGCACATGGTGTACAACCCCTTGTTTTGTTAGTCGAAGATAACAGAGATATTGCTTTATACCTTAAATCACTGTTAGCAGAACGATATAAAGTTATTACGGCGCGTAACGGCGAGGAGGGCTTGAATGTAGCAGAAAAGAGTATTCCCGATCTAGTTATTACAGATGTGATGATGCCCGTGAAAGATGGGTATCAACTGGCCTGTGAAATGAAACAAAACATGCTACTAAACCACATTCCCGTTATTATGCTCACGGCAAAGAGTTCGGATGAAGATCGGATTAAAGGATTGCGTTGCGGTGTGGAAGCATATATTCGGAAACCATTCCAACAGGAAGAGCTGCTTATTCACATTGAAAATATTTTTGAAAACAGACGTATTCTCAAAGAGAAATACATGAGCTCCATTACGCGCAGTGGGTCGGAGAATAAATTAGACAACGATGCCAACCTTAAGTTTCTGCAAACAATCTCCAATATCATCCATTTAGAAATCAATAATCCCGAGTTGAATTCAACCTTTCTGGCCGATAAGATGGCTATGAGCATTTCACAGCTGAGCAGGAAAATTAATGGTATTACAGGCTATTCCACCATATCATACGTATTGCAACTTAAGCTAAACAAAGCCAGAAGGATGCTTTCCGATGACAATATACCTGTTGCCGAAGTTTCCGACGCTTGCGGTTTTTACGATGCCAGCTACTTTTCACGGGTATTCAAAAAAGAATTCGGAGTGTCGCCGTCGCACTATCAAAAAATGCCAACGCTGAATTAAAGCGAATTCAAACTACGCTAATTTAGCTACGTGAATTGACGTCTCACACTAGAAAAGAAGAGGAGGAAGACGTTTTACGGACAGGGAGTATTCCAACGTGAAGACACAGAAATAGAATAGGGAAACCATTCGCTGAAGTTTTTTTTGTACTTCTTCTCATTTTATATATTGCATCGTTTGGTCGTGGTATCTTTTTTATCACAAGGTGTTACCTCATATTCAATATTCATTTCCGCAATAAAAAA
>JAQWBH010000471.1 GCA_028707405.1 Parabacteroides sp.
TCAAAATATATCTCGATATAATTTGGATAATCCGAAATATATTTCGTTCTTTGTGTCGTATATAAATAATAAACAAAGGTAAATAAAAAATATACGCTTTAAAATAGCGAAAACACAGTATTTACCGTAAACAACACAAAAATGGATCAATTTTCTTTTAAAAAGGGCTGGGAGCAGGTTCAGCAAAAAGATGCACCGGAAGTAAAAACTAAAATCATGAAAGCGCTGAATCTAAATCCTCTTTCTCGTGCATCATGGAAATTAAGACTCGACGGCACTGTGGAGCCAAAGGTATCAGAAGCAGCTTCGATAGAAGCCATTTTCAATGAGTATGGTATAACAGAAATCTGGGGATCATGACTGCCGAATTAACGAAACGAGAAATTCAGATATCAGAACTGATTGCATGGGGAGCATCAAAAAAAGATGTTGCTAGTCTTTTATTTATTTCCGAGCATACTGTTGATAAGCATGTTAGACACATTTACGAGAAAACAGGCTGCACGAAAATAAACGAGCTCTCAGCCTGGTGGTTTTGCAAACACTTCAATATTAGTTTCAGTCTCTCACCCCTGGCAACTAAAATTGTAAGCATCGCTCTTTTGATACTATTCTCTTATGGAGAAATAAAACAAACCTCACTAATAACTCAACAGCGGAACAGGGTTCAAACCCGTACCGAGCGTATCGAGACCAGATCACGCACTCAACGTCTCCGCCGGGAGTATGAAATTGCATAAGCTCATGGAAAACCAAATTACAGTTCACAAAAACGATAAAATTACATTTATAGAGCTAAATGGTTTAGAGATTAGCTTTCGTAACAGCTTGAAGTATAATGGCGTAGGCAGTATTCTATACAATAGAGATATTTCGAAGTCTGAGATCAAGCGACTAGGTAACTCTAAGCTAATAGAAGTTACGTTTAGTAGTTTTTCGGAAAATTCTACACTGCTCGAATTCAAGCCATCTACAAGTTTCTTCAGCTTCGATAAGCTTCAGGATATACTTTCAGAATTTCTAATCTACAAATCAAATAACCGATAGCATGGACACAGATAAAATAAAAGAACTGAGGGTTCAGATGGGCGAAACTAAATATTGGAAATACGTCAACCGTGCATACCGCAAAACACAGCTCATGCACCCTGGCGAAAAGTTTTCAATCGAAAAAGTTTGCAACAAAGAAACAGAGCCTCTTTTCAGATATTTATTAACCTCATTTATTCACATGCATCCGGGCGAATACCTTTTTTCAAATGACTACAAATACTTTATCAAGGTCGACTCAGACAGACTGGAGGCAGCACGAAAGATTCGTCAGAACTCACATAGGGACAATGGAAATCAAGGAGATGGCCAGACGGCTGGAAGTGACGGAATACGACCTCAAACTCTACATACACCGGGAAAGGATCTTCCCGATAAAAAACCAGATCCGCAACCTGGCATTCGAAGTCGTAAAACTCAAATTCGTGCATCCTGAGTATTTCAGGCCCACAAAAAAGTTTTACAGGGCAATCGGCATGACTCAGCGCCAATGGTGGTCGGCATACCGGGGAGAAACCAAACTCACCGAAACGCAATACAAAGCACTATGCACACACCTGGGCGTCACACTGCAGGAAGCTTTCGACACTCGCCAGATCTCCTGGCTCGAACCCAATTATTTAGAACACGATTAAGCACTCACATATATGTTTATTACAGAAAAAGATACAGAACGGATAAAGAAAGCCGCTGAAGGCCGTCTCCTCGATGTTATAAAAGAAAACGTTGCAATGGCACGTCGTGGATCAGCCTATTATGGCCAGTGTCCGAGTTGCAGCGAAACCAAAGGATTCGAGTTCAATGAGAAGAAAAACATCTTCAAATGTTTCAAGTGTGGCTTTGGGGGCAACGATGCTGTCAGCTTTTATATGAAGTTAGGCAAAACATATCCTGAATCACTCATGGAATTAGCCCGTCAATTTAATATTCACATTGAGAAACCCGAGGATAAGAAAAAACCAACAAGCGGCAAATCATACTGCGCAACAATGCTCAAAGAATCAGGCCTCACAGCTGCAGACGTACAGGCAAAGATTTTCCGCAAAGATGAAAATAAAACCACAACTGTATCTGCAGTATTTAAAAAAGGCACAATCAATAGCCGAAACGAAATCATCGACGGTGATGATGTTATAATTGAGTATTACGATCTCGAGGGCGAACCGGTAAAATATGAGCAGGTTCTCAAAGGTAAAGGCACCGGTAAGATAAAAGAGTATTTTCGTGTGCGATGGCAGTACCCCGAAGAACACCTGGATAAAAACGGCAAACCTTTTAAATATAAATCACCCACCGGATCAGGATCATTTATATATATACCTCATAAAATACGTGAGAAATATAAATCAGGGGAGAAAATCGAACGTCTGTTCATCCAGGAAGGTGAAAAGAAAGCTGAAAAAGCATGTAAGGAAGGAATTCCTTCTGTGGCAATATCCGGAATTCATAATCTAGGACGTAATGGAGTACTTCACGAGGATCTTGTCAAATTAATACACGCATGTGAGGTTAAAGAGCTTGTTTTGCTGTTTGATTCCGACTGGAATAATATTTCTTCAAACCTTAATATTAATGATTTTGCCGATCAGCGTCCCCGCTCTTTCTTCACTGCAGCTCGCAACTTCAAGGAATATTGCATTCAGCTCCGTAATTCACGCTCTATTTATCTGGAGCTCTATATTGGGCACGTAAAGGAAAATGAGAATAAAGATAAAGGCATTGATGATCTGCTCACCAACACACTCAAAGGTAAAGAGGAAGAACTGGTTAAAGATATCGAGTTTCTCATTAACGAAAAATCTCTTTCCGGCACATATCTTCAGCTGCACAAAATAACAATGCTTAATGATGCACGTATAGCTGATTTATGGCACCTTAACAATGCTACAGATTTCGCAAAAGTGCATCAGAATATACTTAAAAATCTTCCGGAGTTTCGAATTGGCAAATATCGCTGGCGTTTCAATGAAAAGGGTGAGATTGAGTCAGCGCAGCCAATCGAACCGGAAGAAAAGTATTGGGAAGAGATAGAGAAAACAGATCGTCAGGGCAACTTCGTCCGTATGGAGTATCGCTTCCGTTACGAACGCTCATTCCGCTTCCTGCAAAACCGTGGCTTCTTCAGATACGAGAAAATGGATGGCACATTTGACTACATACGTGTTGAGCATCCGTTTATCGAAACAATCTACTCTCACGACAAGATCCGCGACTTCGTAAAAGATTTTACCAGGGAAATTGCCAATGAAGAGGTATTGGAAATGCTTCACCGTGGTGGACCTCAATTCCTAGGGCCTGAAAAACTCTCTAACCTGGCATTCAACAGGCCTAATTTCGAAGAGCCTCGCCGTGATCGTCAGCTGTTTTATTTTAAAGATAATTTCTGGGAAGTGCGTGAGGATGGCATCAAGGAATCAGATTATACTTCCATCACACATCAGATCTGGCGTGATCAGGTTACCGACTTCCAGGCAAAACGTACCGGTAGTCTTATCAATGTTGATAAGCAAGAGAAAGTATACGACATACAGATTACACCAACCGGCCAGAAATGTCATTTCCTTAAATTTCTTGAGAACACATCAAACTTCACTT
>JAQWBH010000472.1 GCA_028707405.1 Parabacteroides sp.
CAGAGTTGTTTCAGCTTATTTGGAAGCCTAATTCAATCCATATAATGCCTTTTGGCGAAACTAACTTGTCATTCAGTTAACCCTACCTTACACGATAATTTGAGTATCGCAAGAATCTAACAAACACCAATTTATGCCGAAGGACACATTTAGCTTAATTATATAATGTAGTGGATATGTTCCCTTGAACGGACGGTTCCAATAGCAGCGGTAGTTGCTGTAGTGACCATAGTTATGGTGTAGGAAGCTCGTTTTGCCGCAGACGGGACAGGGCGGATAGTCCCGCCGCCGAAGCCGCCCGGTTTGCCCCGCTCCCTCTCTCGCTTCGCTCGATCGTTCGGGGGCAAACTGATGCCAGCAGTTCCGGTATTGATATTTCTGATAACCATCGCAATCTTTGCCGTAACGATAAAACGATTTTTGGTTGTTGCATTTCGGACAAATAATTGATACAATTTTCTGCATGGGGACATCTCTACTTTGGGAGGTACTTGGTTTTGGCAGAAACATTGTACCACAAAGGCTTTGATGTCCTCAATTTTCATTTAACTTTACAGAACGTTAATTAGATTAAGGAGTATTCATCATGGACGAGATAAACCAAACCGAAAATAAAGACAAAACTTTTGAAAATGAATATTGCTTAGGTGTACCCGCTTTAAAAGCAAACCCCAAAACACTAATTGGCTCATATGTTATAATTCCAAAATCTCATGTGGAATCACCATTTGATTTAACTGTGGATGAATGGCTTGCTACAAAAGATATGATGTGCAGTATAAAACAATATATTGATTCTAAATATAATCCGGATGGATACAATATTGGGTGGAATGTCGGCAATATCGCTGGACAAGAAGTAGAGTATGCTCATATGCATATTATTCCAAGGTTTCGTGATGAACCCTATGCAGGAAAGGGAATCCGGCATTGGTTTAAGAAAGACGAAAATATAAGGTCAAGCTTTGTTGAAAATGAGTGAGTAAAATTAAAGCCGTTTTTTCTTCGGTTTGAGGAAACAAGTCCATAAAAGCGGTTTTTGATAGTCAAGTGGTAAGGTTAGATGTCGGTGCCCCGCGAGTGGTCGGGTTAGATGTCAGCGTTGGCGAGTGGTCAGGTTAGATGTTTTTTCGGAATCTTTTGAGGTTGTGTGGTCAGGTTAGATGTTAAAATGAAATCCGATACAGTTACTTGTTATGGCAATTAGACAAATTTAAGCCTCTGAGAAAGTCAAATGTTTTAATAGCGCCAAAGAAACAATAAACAAATAGTATGGAGGAAAGAGAGGCAAACAGTAAAATGCGTATATTATTGTCGATGGACGGCATTAAGAATATGGATCAGTTGTACACCTGGACGATGGAGCAATCTGAAGAATTTGGAGATATCCGTGTAGAACATTACCATGGTGATGACTACTGCAAGAATATTGTAACAAATGTGTTCAAAGTCCTCGCACCTTCAGACTGGGCTAATCAAATATACCTCGGCTCACGTGAGCGCATTGCAAATGAAACGTTTACGCTCTCTTCAACAGTTGGTTCCGAGTACAACATATCCTTCGCAATCAACACCTATAACGGTGAAGCGGCTCGTCTGGAAATTACCATCACGGCACCAGAAACGGAGAGTTACGACCAGAAGCTCGAAGATCTGAAAATTGCGCTGAAGAACCGGCTCTTCCATGACTGGCAGGAATGCACATGGCTTGTGGATGAGCAAGCGACCGCGCTATGTAAAGAAGCCTATGAGAAGGCGTTCACAGTTGAAAACAACCTGAGGGCCTTCGCCAGCAAAGTGTTGATTCACTTTCTTGGTGTGAACTGGATCAAAAAAGCCGGGCTGGAGAAAGATGCTGAATCGGTAAAGAGCCTGAAAGAAAAGTTCATTCAGCGTGTTCCTGAGTTTGACAATATCAATACGGATTTTCTCTCCATGACGCTTGAAACTTTGGCAGGGGTAATATTCGAGGGTACTATCTTCAAAGATAATGTTATCCTGAACCGACAAGATTATGCAAAGGTTCAGGAGATGGGATCCAAACAAAAGGTCGCAGGTAGCAGCGTAGCTGATTATATCAAAGCCCGGCGGACTGTAGATAAAAAAATATGGGATGATCTTTTCGTCCCGTATATTGATAATCCGGATACCTTCAAAGCTGCTGCCCACGCCTTCATCGAAGATCGGAATCATGTTGCCCACAGCAAAGTGCTGTCGTGGATTGCCTATCAGGTAATTCTGAAGGATTTTAAAACTATGGGCTCGCTCATCTTATCAGCCGATGCCAAGTTTGAACGAGAAGAGACAGCAGATGAAGTACTTCAAACATGGGAAGCAGAACATGAAGATGCCGAATACGAGCGCGAGTATTATCGTAATCGGCTGGCGAGTGAGACCGGGATGGACATACTGGATGAAAGTGGAATCAAGGGCTGGTTTGATGAAGTTCTGCACGATCTTTTCGATGCCGTCTATCAACGGTATCATTTTCATGTTTGTTATGAAATTTCCAATTTCGTCACACCCACTAAGGGGGAGGTCGTTTTCTCGATATCATGCCCGGCAGTGGAGGATGGCAGAGCAATGATTGATATCATAGCGGAGTATTCTGTCGATGAAGACCTCGGTGAAAACAGCACTTGCTATATAGTTGTTAAAGACGGAGCCGGAGATGAAATCTGTAAGGCAGAAGTACATTTCCACAATGGGAATGGCTATGAGGGTGAAGAAGGTATCATGGTCGCCACCGATGATTCTGAGTATGATACTTCTGAACTGGACGATTTTCGAGATGAACTGTTTGATGCCATTGAGTCTTTGAATCCTTATCCAGCAAAGCTTGACGCACTTGCCTACGAAAACAAGGGTGCGGTGCAGTTTGTCGCCAACTTCCCATGTGAACAATGCGGAAAATTGGGCGTATCCATCGATGAAACTTTCCTACCTATAGGCCGGTGCTGTTATTGTGGATATGAAAATGAACTGGTGGAATGTGCATGTTGCAGCGAATTAGTAGATGCAGATGCGCTTGAGCACGGATTTTGTCCCTCATGCATTGCCTATATAGACAAGCAGTAAACAAAAATGAGAGATGACTCGATGATTCTACATTACCATAGACCAACTTAAAGCGCATTGCTTGAAATCGGAAAAGGTACTCTCCACTTTGCAAATAAAGTGTCTACTGGATAAAAAGCTTGTATGGAAAACGGAACAATAAGTTATTACGAGCAATATGTAGAATCTATTGCTATTCAACTTACAGCCAAAGACAGATAAAGTGATGGAGTGAACAAATTTTGTTTAAGCAGAATCGAGGTGATAAAAATTGGCAAGAAAAACAAGCCTATCAGGCAGCATCATGTGCCTAAGGTATATTTAAAAAAAATTTGTGATTTACGCGGTTGTATTGCGGTGATGGACAAGCGTGAACGCCGGATATTTTCGACTGGAGTTCGTGCCGTAGGTGCAGAAAATGATTTCTATAGGCCTTGTCAAGATGATTGTGTAAACCCGTGTACTACACCTGACAAAATATGCTGTGGAGCGTAGCGGAACGGCATATTTTGTCAGGTCAATCGTCCCAGCCCGAGCACCATAGGATGTCCAGCTTGCCGCGGATGACTCCCCAGTTCGGGTAGGGCA
>JAQWBH010000473.1 GCA_028707405.1 Parabacteroides sp.
AATCAGTTTGTTGCTTCCGGCATAATCGGATAGGATCTTGTCGCGTTGTGCCTCTAACTCGTCGACTTTCTTGTTCGTGTTTGTCATATCTTCTTTTTCCTCGGAAGTGATTTCCTCTTCTTTCTTCTTGCCTTGTGCTTCACGCAGGTCTGACTGGCGGGTTTTCCAGCCTTTCAGATCGTCGGCTATCGGATTCAACTGTTCGTTGCAAGCTTTTTCTTCGTCAGAAAGGAGTTGCTTGATAAGTTCATGGTCGGTGTTGACAACAAGGTTGTAATAGTCAGGCATATCGCCATAGAACGACATTCCCGGTTGAAGAGAGGACATCTCACGCATACGGCGCATATATTCGCCCAAGGTCAGCATGACCGGATTAGCTTCGCCGCCTAATGCTTCGAATGATACATTGAAATCGGTCTTGTCGATCTTTGGCAGCTGACTCTTGAACATTTCCTGAAGAGCTTGCTTTTGGTCTTCATTTAATGATACCTGATTTGTATCGTTCTTGCGGATCAGGTTGTCGATCGTATCGCTGTCGACACGGACGAAACGCAGTTTCTCATTCTTTTGTTCCTGCTGACTTACCGACGGCATATCCAACTGACCGTCCATAACTAATACGCTGTAACCTTTGTCTTTGGCTGCCTGTATGTAGCTATATTGTTCATTAACGTTGTTTGTGTAGAGATAGATTACCGTGTTGTCCTTATCTGTCTGATTGGTCGAAACCAGTGTTTTGTATTCGTCAAGGGTAAAATATTTGCCTTCGACATCTTTCAGCAAAGCAAACTTGGCGGCACGGTCATAGAATTTTTCGTCGCTCAGCATTCCGTATTGGATGAAGAGTTTCAGGCTGTCCCATTTTTCTTCGTATTGCTTGCGGTCCGTCTTGAAGATTTCCTCCAGACGGTCGGCTACCTTCTTGGTGATATGTGCGGAGATCTTCTTTACATTCTGGTCGCTCTGCAGATACGAACGGGATACGTTCAGCGGAATATCCGGTGAGTCGAGTACACCATGCAGCAATGTCAGAAACTCAGGAACGATCCCTTCTACCGAATCGGTTACGAATACCTGATTACAGTAGAGCTGAATCTTATTGCGGTTCAAATCAATATTGTTCTTGATACGCGGGAAGTAGAGGATACCTGTCAGATGGAACGGATAGTCCACATTCAGATGAATCCAGAACAGTGGGTCGTCGGCCATAGGATAGAGTTCGCGATAGAACTTTTTATAGTCTTCGTCTTTTAAGTCGGCCGGTTTACGAACCCAGGTAGGATGAATATCATTGACAACATTATCTTCATCGGTATCCACATATTTGTCTTTTTCCCATTTTTGCTTCTTCCCAAAAACGATGGGAACAGGCAGATAGTGACAATATTTGGTAAGCAGCGCGTTCAGCTTGTCCTTGTTTAGGAAATCTTTGTTTTCATCATCGATGTGGAGGATAATATCGGTACCGCGGTCGGCCTTGTCGGTCTCTTCCAGTGTATACTCAGGCGTTCCTTCACAACTCCATTTCATAGCGACAGCACCCTCTTTGTACGACTTGGTGATGATCTCGACCTTTTTGGATACCATGAATGAGGAGTAGAATCCCAGACCGAAGTGGCCGATGATGGAAGCTGCATCGTTCTTATATTTTTCGAGGAACTCTTCGGCACCGGAGAAAGCAATCTGATTGATGTACTTATCTATTTCTTCGGCTGTCATACCGATACCCCGATCTGACACTTTTATCGTGTCATTGTCGAAACTGACATGAATATTCAGGTCGCCCAGTTCACCCTTAAACTCTCCAACTGATGCAAGCGTTTTCAACTTTTGCGTTGCATCAACTGCGTTAGAAACCAACTCACGAAGAAATATATCGTGGTCGCTGTACAAGAATTTTTTAATTATAGGAAAGATGTCCTGACTTGTAACACCAATGTTTCCTTGTTTAGTACTCATGATTTATATTTTTAAATTATTATTCTTCATACCTGTTGTATTTATGCAAAATGAATGCCATACTTGAAAATGAATCATTGTTGATGGAAAAATTGTCTGTTGAATGACATTATGACATATCGCTCTCATTGATTGACCCGTTTTTGCGTCATGCCTTGGGTATTATTACTTATTGCGGTGCGATGCAAAAAGAAACCCGGACTTCGGGGTGCTTTCCCGATAGCCCAGGTCTTGTAGATAAATACATGAAACAATTGTTATTCTTTTATTTCTTGCTGAGGCGACGATTGCAGTTTCTCACTCATGCTTGCTGCTGATTCGCCTTTTTGGACGCTTGAAATAATTTTTGCATTTTCGGTATCATAATCGACAATGATAGTGTCGCCTTCGCCAATCGAAGCGCGTATGATCATCTCTGCCATTTCGTCTTCGACATACTTTTGGATGGCACGTTTCAATGGGCGTGCACCGAACTGTACATCGTAGCCTTTGCCGGCAATGAAATCTTTTGCGGCACTGGTCAATTCAAGTTTGTAACCTAAATCGGCCACACGCTTGTAAACGCCTGCTAATTCAATATCGATGATCTTGTGTATAGCCTCCTTATCCAGTTGATCAAACATGATGATATCGTCCACACGATTCAGAAATTCTGGTGCAAAGGCTTTATTTAATGCCTTCTGAATGACACTGCGTGAAAAGTCTTTGTCTATGCTGCCTCCGATTTCCGAACTGAAACCTATGCCGCGGCCGAAATCCTTCAACTGACGCGTGCCGATGTTCGACGTCATAATCAGAATTGTATTCTTAAAATCGATCTGGCGCCCCAGACTATCGGTCAGACGACCTTCGTCCAAAACTTGAAGCAACAGGTTAAACACATCGGGATGCGCTTTCTCAATCTCGTCAAGCAATACGACGGAGTAGGGTTTGCGGCGAACTTTTTCGGTTAGTTGCCCACCTTCTTCATAACCCACATATCCCGGAGGTGCACCGATCAGTCGAGACACGGCAAACTTTTCCAGATATTCGCTCATATCAATGCGGATTAGTGCATCAGCCGAATCAAACAAATATTCAGCCAGCTTTTTGGCCAGATAAGTCTTGCCTACTCCGGTCGGTCCCAGAAACATAAAGGTGCCAATGGGCTTGTTCGGATCTTTTAATCCGACGCGGTTCCTTTGGATAGCTCTCACTACCTTCTGTATGGCGTCATCCTGACCTACTACTTTCTGCTTCAATATGTCGCCCATTTCAAGCAGTTTCTGGTTTTCGGCTTTAGCAATGCGCTGAACCGGGACGCCGGACATCATGGCTACAACTTCGGCCACTTTGTCTTCATCTACCGTTTCACGATGTTCCTGCAGCTCCTGCTCCCATTTATTCTTTGCAGCTTCGAGTTGCAGAAGATATTGGCGCTCTTTGTCACGGAAACTGGCAGCCAGTTCAAAGTTTTGCGATTTGACAGCCGATACTTTCTCGTTTTTTGTTGCTTCAATCTTTGTTTCCAGTTCTTCGATGCTTTTAGGCACGATTATATTAGATATATGTACGCGAGAACCGGCTTCATCGAGTGCATCGATGGCTTTGTCAGGGAAGTTACGGTCGCTAATATACCGTTTGGTGAGCCTTACACATGCCTTAAGCGCTTCTGGCGAATAGGTGACGTTATGATGCTCCTCAT
>JAQWBH010000474.1 GCA_028707405.1 Parabacteroides sp.
TTGTTCAGTTGCGAGGCTTTCAAAATAGATATCATTGTCCTGGGCTACCAATGAAACATGGTTCCCAAGAAGTTGCAAACATCCAATTAAAAAAATCCAAAAATACTTCATTGCTGTTTCCGACAACTGTTATATGGCCTCACACTGAATTCAGTTTGCTTATTACACTTGAAACTGATGACACTAACGGGATGACTCTCTTTGCCTTCTTAAGAAAGAAACCTTATTGGATATTAAATTAGTCTGACTCTTAAAAAGCTTTCTCTGCTGCTTTTGCATGATACAAATATATTAAATAATTAAAATATTTCCAATTAAATAACAGTACGACTATTGTAAAGCCGCACTGTAGATAAGATATGAAAAAAAATATCCTAAAGGTCAATTTGCATTATTAAATTAATTATACTTGCAGTAGTATATCTTAAATTGAAGGATATATGCATCTATTTACTTTGTACACCGTTATGAAAAAATTTTTAACAAGTATCGTCATTATTTTCGTTACTTTTTCTGCTTCCTCTCAAACTGTTGTTTCCGGGAGCGTTTTTAATAAAAATGCGAAGGAACCTCTGTCTTTTTCAACGGTTTCAGTAAAAAACCATAATTCAGGGGATTTCATTTCGGGAACAATAACGGACGAGGAGGGACGATTTGTAATATCAGCTTTACCACGCGGAGAGTATAATTTAGATTTTTCTTTTGTGGGATTTAAATCAGAGAAAAGACATATCGTTGTGGGTTCTTTAAATAACGTATTGGATGTGGGCAAAATATACCTGGAGGAATCAGTAACCAATCTGCAGGAAGTAGCGGTTACCGGTAGAAGACAAGAGATCGCATCTGCTTTAGATATAAAAACGTATTCATCTGAAAATTTCATTGCCAACAGCGGCGGATCTGTTCTTGATATGATGAAATCTTTGCCAGGTGTGACTATAGATCAGGAAAGCAAGATTATTTTGCGCGGGAGTGATAAAGTGGCCGTGCTTGTAGATGGAAAGCAATCCAGCCTGACTGGTTTTGGAACCCAGCAAGGGTTGGATAATATTCCGGCATCAATGATCGAAAGCATAGAGATTATTAATAATCCATCTGCAAAATATGATGCTTCCGGGATGGCGGGAATAGTCAATATCAAATTCAAAGAAAGCAGAAATAAACGACTCAATGGTGATATCGGTTTTGTAACCGGTATTGGTGCATTATCCAAGCGCAAGGAAGATCTACCCACTGGTATGTCCAGCTACACCGGCAATATGAGATACACTCCATCGGTAAACTTAAATTACAAGATGGAAAAATTAAATATTTTTTTACAGTCTTATCTGATTCAACAAAAAAGATTGCCCAATAATGAATTTTCCACACGAAGCTACAGTACGGGAGACATTGTTGAGAGTCAGGTCGCTGAAAACAGAACACAAAATCATTATAACGTAAAATTAGGCTTTGACTGGAACCCCACTCCGGATCACACATTTACTTTTTTTGGCTTGTACGATTATGAATGGCACACCGATACGACACGGATTTGGTATTTTCAAAATTATAATTACAAAGATCCCATTCGAAAATGGAGTTTTAATGAGAGTGAAGGTACCGGTTTTTCTAATCTAACGCTGCAACACAAATATAAATTTATTCAACCGGGACATGAAATTAACTCACAGTTTGCTTTTACGAAAGGGTGGGAAGATGAATCATACAACCTTTATCAAGATGGGCCACAGCCCAATTATCCGGTTATTCATACCGACAAAACGCATGTAGTTGCTCCTGAATACGTGTACTTGTTAACAACCGATTATACGAAACCACTTCCATTTGGGCGTATTGATATGGGTATTCAAGGTCGATTGAGGCATATGCCCATTACCTACACGATGTCAAAAAATCCAAACAATACCGCACTGATATACAACTATGGAGATTGGTCCAAATGGGATGAAAGGCTTTCCGGTGTTTATTTGAATTTGGTGTCAGAGTTTCAATGGGTAGATATAGAAGCCGGTTTGAGGGGAGAATATGCTTCGGTAAAGTATAATTTTGCACCGAACCAATATTTTACAGATGATGCGTACGACTATTTCGATTTGTTCCCCAATATCAGATTTACATTCAAATCTAAACAGAATAGATTTTCTCTTTTTTTTAACCGCCGTATAGACCGTCCCGGAGAAGACATTCTACGTATATTTCCAAAATATGACGACCCTGAACTTCTCAAAATCGGAAATCCTTCGCTTCGCCCTCAATATACCTGGAATATAGAAACTGCATATAAGCATACATGGGATACAGGATCAATTTTTGCTGCCGTTTACCTGAAAAATACAGATTCATATTATACCCGAATTTATATTCAGGATCCGGATAATTCAGAAATTACGATTAAAGCGTATGATAATCTGGGGCGTGCTACCAATAAGGGAGTCGAGTTGGCTTTAGACCAGTTGATAGCAAAGACGTGGAATGTTTCTCTTAATACAAATATATATCGAAATACAATTTTTGCACATGATGGCATCATTTATTTCCCGCGTGAAAATAAGTATCACATCGAAAAACAGTCAGATACTCCCTGGTATGTAAAACTAAATAACAGGTGTAGACTTCCGAAAGATTTTACGGTGGAACTTAATGGCGTATATTTCTCTCCTAAAAATATCGGACAGGGTCGTGAGCTCTCGAGAGGAGGCGTGGACTTAGGAATTAAGCGGGTTTTTACAAAAAATAATTTAGAATTAAATCTATCGTTTACGGATATCTTTAATACGATGGGAATTGTACAAGAAATTAATGGAGAAGGTTTTAATGTCCTATATCAAAATTTTTATGAAACCCAGGCTTTTTTATTGGGAATAAAGTATAAGTTTTGAATGAATTTGATTTTAAGGGAAGGTATTTTTGTTTCGGATGGTTCCGTCGAGGAGATGAAGCCAGGTGTCGAACTGTCGCTTCCCTTCGCTGAGTACGACCACCCGTGCTCCGTTGATTTTTGGAGTGTAGGTTGTTTTCCAGCCGCTGAAGCAGCCATATGCAAGAGCGATATCATGATAATTCACAATATAATCGTTCACATGATCGTGCCCGACAAATGTGCCCATCACATCCCGCATCTCACGCATAGCCAGGAATAGTCCTGAGTTGAGTTCCGGCGAGCATTCATCTTCAAGCCTGACTCCAAGTCGGCTGTTCTTCTCGTCATTAAATGCCAGACGATATTCAGGTAGGGGTATATGAAAGTAAGACAGTGCGGGCAGGGGATTGAAATTATTTTGTATCGTATGTTGCAGACTTTGTGTCTTGTACCAGTTTATCTGACCCGATGTGATCCAGCCATACCCCTTCACCCCGTCGACTGTGGAGTAGGCTCCTGAGTCGAAACAGTAAATGAGAGCTGCTTCTTTCAACTGATTATCGCTGCTGTAAATGGGAATTGCGTCGTTCATCACCCCTGGGATACCGGGCACGGATGGAGTGTTCAGATTAAATGGATAAGCTGTGATGAATCTAGCTAACTCTTCCCGCGTTGCATCCTGTTCATGGTCGTGATTACCCAATGTCACGACAAAGGGTATTTTGCGGTCGATGACCAGTTTTGTCACGGCATCCCAACCCTCTTTTGCCGGTTTTCC
>JAQWBH010000475.1 GCA_028707405.1 Parabacteroides sp.
CATTGAAGGGAATATAGGGAGAGATCCGAATAACCGGATGCAAATGACCGTTTTTCCTGAAGGCGACCAGGGGAAAACAGCTGTTACTCATTATAAAGTACTGGAGCGCCTGGGCTATGTGACACTTGTTAGATGTTGCCTGGAAACCGGACGGACGCATCAGATACGTGTTCATATGAAGTATATTGGACATACACTGTTCAATGATGAACGCTATGGGGGAAATGAGATATTGAAGGGTATAACTACGTCCAAGTACAAGCAGTTTGTGGAAAATTGTTTTGCGATTTGTCCACGTCAGGCACTTCATGCTAAAACTTTGGGATTTGTTCATCCGACAACAGGAGAGGAAATGTTTTTTGATTCTGAAATACCAAACGATATGACTCAGCTGATAAATAAATGGCGTAATTACGCAAACTCTAAAGAATTATGATGATGAAAAGAAACGTCGCAATTGTAGCAGGAGGAGACTCTTCTGAAATGGTTATTTCGTTAAAAAGTGCAGATGGACTCTATTCTTTTATTGATAAAGAACGGTATAATTTGTATATTGCCATCGTTAAGCGTGGAGAATGGGCCGTAAAACTCTCTAACGGAGCGTATGCACCGATTGATAAGAATGATTTTAGTTTCATAGAAAATGGACAAATAAAACATTTTGATTTCGCCTATATCACCATTCATGGAACACCGGGCGAAGACGGGCGTTTGCAAGGCTATTTTGATATGATTGGAATGCCGTATTCATCTTGTGGAATGTTAGCAAGCGCGGTGACCTTTAATAAGTTTGTATGCACGAATTATTTGCGTAGTTTTGGCATAAAGGTGGCCGATTCCATTCACTTGTTTAAAGGACAAACAATAAATACAGATGAGGCTGTATCACGTTTGGGCCTCCCGATATTTGTAAAACCTAATGACGGAGGTAGCAGTTTCGGGGTTACGAAAGTGAAAGAAGCTTCACAGTTGGAGTCAGCCATAACAAAAGCTTTTGGTGAAGGACGCGAAGTGATTATGGAAAGCTTTATTTCCGGAACAGAAGTGACTTGTGGTTGTTATAAAATAAAGGGGAAAGAGGAGATCTTTCCAGTTACAGAAGTTGTTACAACGAATGAGTTTTTCGATTTCGGTGCAAAATATAAAGGAGAAGTGCAGGAAATAACTCCGGCGCGTATTCCGGCAGAATGGTCGGCAAGAGTGCAACAGGAGGCTTCTACTATTTATGATATTTTGGGTGCTAAAGGTATAATCCGCATCGATTTTATCATCGAAGCCAATGGCGAACCAAAGATGTTGGAAGTCAATACAACTCCGGGTATGACTTCTACAAGCTTTATCCCGCAGCAGGTACGCGCTGCCGGTTTGGATATTAAAGACGTGCTGACAGAGATTATTGAAAACGAGTTTAATTAAATTGATATGGAAGTTCCTATTAATTTTGACGATATTCGTCCACTGAATAATGATGAAGTGAGAGATGCTATCGAATCACTTATCAATAATGCAGATTTTGAACGCGCATTCCGGTATATTCAGCCGGATGTGGATTGGAAAAAGTTTTCTGAGACGATGCGTTCGTATAAAACCAAGGAGGACTTTAAGTCGAAACTGGCTTATCAGATCGTAATGATGGTTGCCGGTAAAACGACGTTCTCTCTTACTATTTCCGGTCGTAGCCGTTTGCCAAAAGACAAAAAACCTTGTACATTTATCTCCAATCATCGCGATATTGTTCTCGATGCTTCATTCTTGAATGTTATGCTCTATGATGTCGGCTATGGAATGACCCAGGTAGCTATTGGCGATAACTTATTGATCCGGTCCTGGATTGAAACATTGGTCCGTTTGAATAATAGTTTTTTGGTAAAGCGTAACCTCCCTGTACGTCAGAAACTTGATGCAAGCGCTGAATTGTCGGCTTATATTCGTCATACGATTTTGGAAACAAAAGAATCTATCTGGATTGCGCAACGCGAAGGAAGAGCGAAGGATTCCGATGACCGTACGCAGACCAGTATCCTGAAGATGTTTAATATGAGTGGCGACAAGGATATTTTATCCAACCTAATGGAGCTGAACCTATTTCCTGTAGCTATTTCATATGAGCTCGATCCCTGCGATTATTTGAAGGCTAAAGAGTTTCAGCAGAAACGTGATGATCCAGAGTTTGCTAAGTCGCAACGCGATGATCTATTGAGCATGGAAACAGGAATTTTGAATAGTAAAGGACGTGTGCATTTTACGCTTACCGAACCTATCAATGAATCGCTTGCTAAACTCGATCCTACTTTGGAAAAAAATGAGTTGCTTGGAGAAATTGCCATGATCATCGATAAGGAAATATATAAGCATTATCGTTTCTATCCATGTAATTTTGTGGCATTCGATCTGCTTTATAATACGAATCGTTTCAGCGGTAATTACGGGGCAAAGGACAAGGAGCAGTTCGTGAAGTATTTGCAGGGACAACTCGATAAAATTGTTCTCCAGAATAAAGATGAAGATTTTTTGCGTACAAAAATTTTGGAAATGTATTCCAACCCATTGAAGAATCATATCGAAAACGAATAGTGTTTCCGTTTGTGAATGGTATGATTTCTTCTATTTGCGAGTATTACTAAATGTTATAGAATTATCATGAATTAAGGAGGTGGCGTAAGCTATCTCCTTAATTCATTTGATGATGTCGTTCGATATATTTTGAGCGTTCTTATATTGTCGTCGAAAAAATTGTATCTTTACACCCGTAATCCTATTAATATAGAATGAAATGAATAAACACAGATTCTCTATTCTTATTTTTTTGTCGTTGCTTGTATGGTGGAGCACCATGCAGATTTTTGCAGCCGATACAGACTGGATCGGAACGAAACAGACATATCAGTTCGCAATTAAAGGTTCAGATACTTTGCGATTGGATAAGTATGAAGTGAAGAATGCAGCTATCGATACAGTACCTAAACCAGTATTGCTATTTGCTTTTGGCGGCGGCTTTAAGACTGGACAACGCGATGCAGCCGACTACATTCCTTATTTTCATTTCTTGGCGGAGCAGGGTATAGTTGTTGTCTCTACTGATTATCGTACGGGCTTGAAGAATCAGGATGCTTCGAAGTTAAGCTCGCCAATGACTTTTTCAACCTCTTTGATCAAAGCTATTTCGATGGCGGTGGAAGATTTCTATGATGCTACAACTTATATTGTCAATCGCAGCAGCGAATGGAATATCAATCCGAAACGGATTATTGCCAATGGTTCCAGTGCGGGAGCTGTAACTACTTTACAGGCTGTTTATGAGCGCACAAACCTAACGAAACTGTCAAGTCGTTTGCCTGAAGATTTCAACTATGCCGGTGCAATCTCCTTTGCAGGCGCTATCTTTAACCTTGGCATTCCGCAATGGAAAGATGCTCCTTGTCCCATTATGCTTTTCCATGGAAACGCTGATAAGCTGGTACCTTTCGATAAGGCAATCTTGAATAATATGGGATTCTGGGGGTCGAAATTTCTGGCAGGACAGCTTACGGAAATGAAAGTGCCACATTATTTTTATATGGTTGAAGAAGAAGGTCACACAATGGCATCAGTCCCGATGACGAGAAACCGGGATGATATTATGAGTTTCATCCATCG
>JAQWBH010000476.1 GCA_028707405.1 Parabacteroides sp.
GAGTAGGCGACAACTCCGCTGTGATGTGGGTAATGAATATGCATGAATTATCCCAACATTTCTACTGTATTGCAATTGATACTTTGGGGGGACCCGGTAAAAGCGAACCCAATGATCATTATGTGAAAAACGAATTCAATATTATTGAATGGATAAATGATTTAGTATGCCAACTTAAACTCGAACGGTTTTACATGGTTGGCGTTTCTCATGGCGCTTATCTCGTATTCCTTTATACAACCTATGAAAAGGAAAAAGTTATCAAGACGGTTTGCATTGAAGGCGGTTTTATAACAAACCCTTTACGTTCAATGATTCGGACGCTTATGCTGGCTTTTCCGGAAATCCTTTTCCCAACCCGGAAAAATATAATAAAAATTATGAAAAAAATGAAGCCCGGCTCAGACCTTTTTGAAAAACACCCCGAAGTCATCGATCATATGGTACTTGTAATGAAAAGTCACAATCAAGTTGCAATGACTCCACATACTCTTGAAAAATACAACAGGGATAGCGGCATCGCAGTAAGGGACAAACTATATTTCCTGTTTGGAAGCAACCTTCAGGATAAACGGAATTCAGTGATTGAGCTTTTAGATGAAGGACAATATCGTTATAAGATTTTTGATGGTGCCGGGCATGGATTAAACATGGAAAAACCGGAAATGGTAAACAAAGAGATCGTTACATATCTAAATGGGCAGTAACTTTTCATTTGATCTACAGCATCTCAAGAGATGTGCCCTTTGTCATGGTGGTTTTTGTAATGCGGCAGCCTATGACCAAGGCTATATAGGTGTCATGCCCTCATATTCTTTGAAAACAGCTTGTTATGGAATAACCCCAGCATGTATATGGTCTTTTGGTATTTTAAGGCTTGCTTCAAGCTCATCGCATGTCATCGCTTTAATACGCAATGTTATACGTGTCATACTATTTTCTTCACTTTCAATCTCTATTCCGCATTGTGCTCCATAAATCAATCTAATCCTCTTTTGAACATTTATCAGCCCATATCCGAATTCATGCTCTAAATTTGGTGCTTCAATACTACTTATTATTTCTTTAAGTTGTTTTTTCCCTATCCCTTTTCCATTGTCTTCGAATGTAAAAAATACATTTTCATTTTCCAGATATCCATTAATAACAAAGTGATTGTCACTTTCTTTGTTTTTAAAACCATGCACAAAGTAATTCTCAATTATTGGATGGAGAAGATTCTTTGGAATGCCGTACTTCATAATTTTAGGGTCAATATTCATTTCGTAATCTAGAGTGTTTTTGTAATGGAATGAAAAAATATCGACATATAATTCGCATATATTAATCTCATTGCGTATAGGAATGAACATGCAGTTCTTAACCATCGATCTGTAGAGATTAGCCAGATTGACAATCATTTTAGCAACATCCTCATTTCCAGCGTCAACCGCCCTTACTCGTATTACTTCCAGTGTATTGTACAAAAAATGAGGGTTGATCCCTGCCTGAAGGGATTCCATCTGGGCATTCCTTTTTTTCATCTCACTTATGTACTCTAGATCTATGGTTCTTTGAAGTTCATCGCACATTTCATTGAATTTTACAGCAATCTCCCCAAGTTCGTCAGATTGCTTCGTTATTGGAATTCTATAGGAAAGGTTGCTTGAACCTACACGTTTCATTGCCATACCTATCTCCTTTACTCTTCTGGAGATAAAATGCCCTCCCGTTATGTACAAAACTATACAGATGATCGCTATCAGTGTAATCGATCCAAAAATCAGAATTGGAATATTTCTATCTCCCAGCTTTTTCTCATGTACAATGTTTGCACCAATGTAATTGGATTTCTTCCCTTCAATTGTCTGGATATAATATCGCTGACCATCGATTACAGCATTATTCTCTCCAGATAACAACACATCAATATATTCAAGTTTCTCACCACTGT
Organism: Parabacteroides sp.; assembly: GCA_028707405.1. Classification (GTDB taxonomy): domain Bacteria; phylum Bacteroidota; class Bacteroidia; order Bacteroidales; family Tannerellaceae; genus Parabacteroides. The sequence goes on from JAQWBH010000476.1 coordinate 1,934, forward strand.
AGTCGCCTTCAGAGTCAAAGATTACATCCCCATTAAGTGAAGACAATATAAACCTGCCGTGTTTTCCGCTGTAGCTTTGAAAGACGCTATTGATTGCTTCTGTATTAAACGTAACGAGAAATTTCCCCTTTATGCTGGTATCATCATCCAGACCAAGAATACCTCCAAGACCATAAACAGTTTTGTTTTTCAAATCGGTGTTACTGCCTGATTGTACGGTACCTGTAATAATTCGCCCGGATTTCGAACCAGCCATGAGATCAAAGAACGGATATTTATGTACGGCTTCAACAATGTGAAACATTCTGTTTTTTCTCTGATAAACAAATCTCGAGCCATTAATATTTTTATAAAAAAGAATCTCTTCAATATCACCATCACGCAGGGCAATATCCTGCAACACTTCAAACATTTTCATTCTGTTTATAGGATTATAGTAATCCTCATCTGTGGGTGAACTAAGCATACTATCTATATAGAAATTGTTTTTATCAGTTTGATAAAGAGGTAAAATTATATCTGCCAATGCAGTTTGCTTATGCTCATAATAATTACAGATCGCATTCAGCGCATTTCTGCTCTCTTCAAGCTGTTTTATCTTAGTATACTGAGTATAGTATCTTGTAGCAATAAATGCGAATAGATACGTTACAAATAAGAAAATGACTATATAGTAGATCATCAAACGATTATAAAACCTCATATGTGTGAGATTGTATTTAAGCCTTTTAGACAGCATATGAAATCTGTTTCTCCTCATTTGTTGTGTCCCCTGTATCCTCCTGCTGGTTCAGTTCAATAACCCTAACACTGGAACGCCCTCCAAAAGCGACCCAAGGTTTAACAGATAGGATATGTGTTTTTGCGAAGGCACAGCATTAATAAAATGTTCAACTTATATATATTGATTATACTACGATAACCCAATATCGTGAAGGAATTAACGGATTTTTTTAATAATATTGAGTTCAAAATGTGACTATTCAGTTGGTATACTTCTGTAGCCCGCGTGCCTGTCTTGGGTGTTTCAACCCCTTTGGTATGTAATCGGCAAGCCGTTTACGCATTAAGGAAGTTCATTTTGAACAAGTTCAAAAGCACGTACGACTCGTAACACCTTCCCGCTACCTTTTGTAAGTAACTGAATAGACACTTTAAAACATATTTGCACTTTTATATAAGCATAGATCATCGAGAAGTTAATGAAATCCCGGAGTATATCTGCCCGGGATTTCATCATTTCACTTTTTGTCTGATCTCTCAACATTATTTATATTTGTCTGCAAGCTCATTTGCATTCCGCCATCCATTCAAAGACGATTCATAGACTTCCTTGAGACCTAATCCTTCTGCTTTTTCTAGCATATCATTATATAAGCTTTCGAATTCCGAATCGTCTTTAGCAAATATCATCTTCCATGAATTTGCCTTAACAATATCGCCAATCCTTGCAGCCTTGGAATTTATTTCATCTGTCATAGGCTTGATCAAAGTCTTTGCTAGTGGCATTTCAATGTACAGCTTTTCACCTTTCACGTAATCAATTGTATACTGGTATCCTGTAACACTGGTCCAGTCTTTCTGTAGTTTAGTCTGATTTGCTATATTATGTTTCTTTGTGGATTCCCATAATTGATAGTTTATTGGTTCTTTTGTGCTGGGATTGATAAAAGCAAGGGATATTCCATTGAAACCAAGTA
>JAQWBH010000088.1 GCA_028707405.1 Parabacteroides sp.
TATATTCACCTACCGATGTTGCATCAAGAATCAAATTCACCTCTGAAAAATTTGTTCATCGAACTACTATTTTCCAAACCTTATTCATTACTTGGATCCTCTTTTCTTTGGAAGAATTTTTGCACGAGCCCTGAAGAATCTTTCTGTTTGTACTCACTTATTTATCGATTCACATATGTGGAACGATCGATTCATATAATATGAATCGATAAGAATATGGGAAAGTTGATAGAAATATATCTTTACACTTGATAAAATTTAATCTAGGCCAGGCATAAAATGTTCTAATAAAACAATAAATCAATACATTAGATAAGCTATTGGTTTATGACAAATTCTGTCAGCAGACATTTTAATATTCTCAGCTTGAAAAACGATTCTTAATCACTGTTCCATATTCTTCGCCAAACCACCTGTTGATGTCTCTTTATACAAGCTAGGCAAATCATTGCCTGTTTCACGCATCACCTCAACCACCTGATCAAAACTGACACGATGTTTTCCATCTGAAAAATTTGAAAAAGTATTGGCATCCAATGCACGAGCCGCAGCAAAAGCATTCCGTTCAATGCAAGGAATCTGAACCAAACCGCAAACCGGATCACAAGTCAATCCCAGATGATGCTCCAAACCCATCTCAGCTGCATATTCTATTTGCGCCGGTGTACCTCCAAACAGCTGACTGGCAGCAGCCGCAGCCATAGCACAAGCCACTCCTACTTCACCCTGGCAGCCCACTTCGGCTCCAGATATGGAAGCATTTGTACGAACAACATTTCCAAACAAGCCCGCAGTAGCCAAAGCCCGCAAAATACGGGAATCACGAAATTCGCGAGTCTCACGAAGATGGAACAAAACTGCCGGCATAACACCACAAGAACCACACGTTGGTGCAGTAACAATTTTACCTCCACAAGCATTTTCCTCAGAAACAGCCAAAGCATAGGCAAAAACCATTCCACGATTTTTTATACTGCTGCCATAGCCTTTAGCTCGAATCAGGTAATCGGAGGCTTTACGCCGTAAACCAAGTCCTCCGGGCAAAATTCCTTCTGCTTCAACGCCATTACGAACAGCTTGCTGCATTACAGCCCATACATCCGCCAAATAATCCCAGATTTCAGGTCCTTCATGTTGTTCTACATATTCCCAATACGAATATCCCGTCTTTTCACAGATAGCCTGTATATCATAAATAGTATGCTCTTTATAAATATGTTTAGAACTTAATTCATTAAAACGTTCATTGGCCAATGCTCCTCCTCCAATACTAAACACGGTCCAATTATCAAGCTCTTCATCACTCTCATTATATGACTGAAACTGCATGCCGTTAGGATGGAATGAAAGAAAAACCGACGGCTTCCAATCAATTGTTGTCTTTGCAATCGGAGACAACATCTCCAAGATTGCCTGATCAGTCATATGCCCTTTCCCTGTAGCAGCTAAACTACCATATAGAGTGACATTAAAACGCACGGCACCTTTATTGCGTTCTGCAAACATTCTGGCAGCTCGCATCGGAGCCATAGTATGACTACTGGATGGTCCATGACCAATCCGATAAATATCTTTTATTGATTCCATTCTCTATTTAATTTTGGCTTTTAAACTTTCAAGAAAATATTCCTCTTATAAAGCAGCCACAAAATTAAATAAATTATCAATGCATTGGTCACTGCTAATAAAACAGGATAAAAATCACCTATATATTGTTCAGTTCCATGGAATAAAGATTCTCCTATACTTCTAAAATGAATAACTTCAGCTATAACATATGCAGTAATACTATTCATACCATAAACCTTAAGCCAGGTAATATTTTTATTATGACCCTTATAATCAATCCAATAATAGAATAATCCCATCAAAAGAAAACAATATCCGCTGCTGACCAATACCATTGAGCTTGTCCAAATATGTTTGATAACCGGAAGAACCAGACCCCAAGTCCAACCAACAATAACCATAGCGGCTCCAATACCAAACAATAATTGCAACTTACGTTTTCCATCCATTTGAGTCTTCAAAATTTGCCCTGCAAAAAGTCCGGTAAGAACAGTCACAACAAATGTCAAACTACTCAGAATCCATGTATAACGGTAAGTGATTCCATAATCAATAACCCCATCAACAACCGTTGATTGATCACGAAAACGACCGAGTACATAACGATCAATTCCTTCAGCCAAATTGCCATCTGCAGTATAATTTCCCCCTCCAAAACCATTAAAAGAAATAAACTGCATGGCAGCCCAATAAATCAATAACAAAACTACCGCTATTACAATCTGAACAGAACGGCGTGAATTCAAATATAACAAAGCTGTAAACAAATAGCCCACAGCAATAGCCTGTAATGTGTTCGAGAATAAATAAATTTTCTGAGGGTCGAGTCCGAGAAGATTTCCTTGACACATAATGCCAAAAATCCATAATAAAAGGACTCGCTTGCCTATACGACGATATACCGAACGTTTGTCCGGCATATTCTTATACTTTGCAAACGAATAAGGCATAGATACACCTGACATAAACATGAACAGAGGCATCACTAAATCCCACGATGAGAAACCTTCCCATGTTTTATGCGTGAAACACCACAAAAATGAATCATACCAAGACTGATTGAGTGCATTTCCCAAAGGATGCATAATACCTTCCAGAGCCACCAGGCAAAAAAGATCGAAACCTCGAAGAGCATCAAGCGACTCCAGGCGTTTTGTCAGTACAGCCATAATACTAAACTTTTAAGAATATACGTTGACGATATAAGAAATAAAGGAACGCCCAACAAACAGAGATATAGGCTATTGATGAAACCAACGGCTTGAATGTTTCACCACAAGCATTAGCCAAGCCTCCAAAAAGAGCATTTGCTATACCTGAGAAACTAACGAATTGTTGAGCTAAATAGATAGTGATAGAATTCATACCGATAACAACGAAGAACAATATCCAGTTACGCCAGTTTTTTACATCTATCAAATAATAGAACAATGCAAACATCAATACAGAATAAGCACCAACTACACATACAAAAGAACTTGTCCACAAATTTTTATTAATCGGAAAAACCAAACTCCACAACAGACCAATAACCAATAATGCAACGCCGCCTATTACCATATATAATACTTTTTTCATTCCGGAATATTTGTCAAGTTTTACTAATTCACCTGTAAACATCCCCAAAAGAGCTGTTGCAATAGCCGGAACGGTGCTTAAAATACCTTCCGGATCATGTATGGTTAAATGTAAGCGGCCGGGAAGAAACATTCTGTCAATATAACCCACGATCGAACCTTCCATAGTAAACACTCCCGCTCCATTACCATCCGGTGCAGGGACAAACGCCACCAACAAATAATATCCAATCAGAATTGCTGCCGTAATCCAAACCCGGGTAATTGCTTTTGTATTGACGAAAATCAATGCTGCAAACATCCATCCCAAACCAATACGGGCAAGAACACTGGCATAACGCTGATGAGCAAAATCAAAATTTAAAAAACCATTATATATAATACCCAAAAGAACCAAAGTCAAACCACGGCGAATAATTTTCTTATAGATAGCGGCATCTGTCTTCCCTTGAAGACGTTGCTTAGCTAACGAAAATGGAAAAGAAATTCCTGCAATAAAAAGAAACAAAGGAAATATTGTATCATGATGCGCTAGTCCATTCCATTCAACATGATCCATTTGTCCGGCAATTGCATCGAAAAAAGGACAGGGAAACGCAGTAGCAAGAGCCACAAAGAAGGAAGCGCCACCCATAATAAACAACATATCAAATCCCCGCAGGGCATCCAGCGATTGTAAACGCTGGGGCATTTTCTGTTCCATATTATTTTACATATTTATTATATTTCCATCAAAGAAACTTGTATGCAAGTCAAGTGCAATATTCAGCAATTTTTTTGAAGTGTGCAAACAATTGTCCTAAGAAATTAACACTCAACCTCATTTTTTTTATTTCTATCTATTAACTTCATTATCTCTATGGTTTTACTGCCAAGGCATGTCCTATTCTATTTGTGAAGAAGGTATACCCCAGATGTGAAAAAAAATTCTTGCAGATTAAATTTTATTGAAACGAGCAATACTTTATCAAGAATAATTATCTTTGCGCCAACAAAAAATAAATTATAAAAAATATGGACGACAGTATACCGCTTGAGGAAACGAGCAGCATTTAGTTTAGCAGGGGTCCAAAACAGCCTCTGCACGTGTTTATCAACAACGAAAGGAGGCAAATAATGAGAACTTTTCTTTATTGTGAAGCATCGGGTTATATTGAAAAAGACCAATGGCTTCCAAACAGCTGGGTAAATGTTGAATGTCCAACACCAGATGATATCCAGTTTTTACTAGACAAATTTAAAATTCCGGAATCGTTTTTGAGCGATATAGCCGATACTGATGAGCGACCACGCATCGAATACGAAGCAAATTGGTTACTTACCATTCTTCGAATTCCTCTACTTAATAAAGATAGCGACATTCCTTTTTCAACCGTTCCCATAGGTATCATCACCAATAATGATATTACCATTTCTGTTTGTTATTATCAAACGGAACTTATACCGGACTTTATTCGTTATACAAGACGAAAAGAGGTCACGGTCAGGAATAAATATGATCTAATATTGAGATTGATACATTCATCTGCTGTATGGTTCTTGAAATATCTGAAGCAAATCAATGCAGAAGTGGCAAATGCCGAGAAAGCACTCGAAAAAAGCATTCGGAATGAAGATTTACTACAATTGATGAATTTGGAAAAAAGTATGGTTTACTTTAACACTTCTATCCGTGGAAATGAAGTGATGCTTGCCAAACTGCAAAACATCTTTCAAGATCCCAAATATATTGACAAAGAATTGGTTGAAGATGTTGAGATTGAGTTACGTCAGGCACACTTGACTGTAAATATCTACAGCGACATCCTTACAGGAACAATGGATACTTTTGCTTCCATCATTTCCAACAATGTGAACACGATCATGAAACGTATGACTTCTACGTCTATTATCTTAATGGTTCCTACATTGATAGCCAGTTTTTACGGAATGAATGTTCCGATCTTAGGCGAGAATATGCCGCATGCTTTTGCTGCAATCGTACTATTATCACTTTCTATTTCAACAGTAGCTTTCATTATATTCAGAAAAATAAAATGGTTCTAAATGAATAAAGCCGCTTACCTTCACAGGCAAGCGGCTTTATTAAAACATTTTCATTCAATATTTTAATCAGAAAATAATATCTTGGGAAGGATAATATTTTTTCTATTAAGTATAGAACAAAAAACGAACCAAAATATAATCATTCCCTACATAAAATATTCAATTTGCTGATTATAAAATATTTACCTGCTAATATTTTTCATACGCTTTAGGTAAAGCGAACACCAGGAAAAGGATCTGTGTAAATATTCCCCACTTTGTTTATTTTACTTCTACCCATTTCCCCTCTATATTTGAACGAACCGTTCTATCGTACATTGCTTCACAAAAAACAGCGGGGAAATAAAAGCGACCGGAATAAACAGCGCAAAGATTCACCTTTACTGTCAACTGACGGCCGGCAGGCAAGAAATCAATGTAACTATACATGCGATCATCACGAATATCCTGATGATTGACTCCAATTGTCTTTCCTTCCATTACACCGCCATTTAAATAACGCGTATTAAGTATTTCCCAACCAGCAGGAAATATTTCAGAAAGCACCAGATGGCGATGAGTACGCGACGACATATTTCTAATCGTTGCTGAAATAACAAAACTTGTTCCCTGTTGCAATGATGATACATCAATAGACCGACCGTTCAAATCCGTATAATTCATTGATAATGAAACACCGTTTGAATAAGGAAATTCTCTGCCTGCAGATGGAGTACCTTCTGTAATGATCCGAGCAAAAAGAGCAGATTTTCCTGTATTTTTCATTTCAACGCGAGCCGCCTGTCCCGAACTGAATGACCATTTCTTCGTCCAAAGATTAGCATTTGTATTAGCTTTCTCTACTTTTCCTCCACAAGCATAAGTAAAGCTCATTGTCCCTTTTACCCTATATTTATGTATGTATCTGGAGAATGCGATAAGCGCAAATGCAGTAGATTGTGTACTCATCCAATCATTTGAAGATAATGATTTGGAAATCTCATTAGCAACTCCTGCTGCTTCATTTCCTTTGTCTAAAAGACAAAGTGTAAGCAGACGAATAGCCTTATCACGCACACCGCTTCCATAAGTCTCATCATACTCACCATAGGCAGAAGTCATATTTGTTGTTCGTCTTATTAAAGCTGAAGCCACATCTTTCCGCCCCACCAATGCATAAGCAGATGCAAGCATCCAACGCGACATTGGTAATAATGACACTGTCTCCTTCATGCGGTTCATTGCGCCCATATCAGGCGATTGTGCCAAAGCTAAAACAAACAAGCGATAAGCTTGCGTTTCTTCTTCAGAATTAACATAATTTGAACGTACAGGCTTCCATACTCCTGCTAAACGATGAAGGTTTCCCAGCAAATTTCGTTTCATCGTTTCAGACACCAGATAACCTCTAGCTTCTGCTTCCAACAAAAAGTGTGCAGCATAAATCGTACCCCACGCATTTCCACTCGTTCCTCCCGGCCAATAAGCAAAAGAACCTTCGCCAGTCTGATATGAACGCATACGAGCAATCACATCCTTCACCACTTTCTCCGCAGAAGCACCATTTCCGGTTCTCAAGACAAATTCAGACAAATATAATTGCGGGAATCCTTTTGAGATAAGCTGTTCAACGCAACCATAGGGATAATCTGTCAGATACGATAGTCGAGAGGACAAATTAACAGGTTGAACATCCGACATTTCGAGTGTCAAAAAATTAGTACCGCTAACTCCCGGCATCACTACAGTACTCTTCCAACCGTATCCCGGTTGCAAAGTGAGTGACTGAACTTTGACTAACGGACGAAGCACAGAGCGAATCTCTATATCCGTATCATATACAGATCGACTGCCTTTACCTGATACGGTCAGTTTAACATGCCCGATACCGGACTTTCCACTTACTGCTATACGAAACATAGCCATTTTATCACCACTGGTAGCAAAATTCAGTGTTTGCGAAACTGGACCAACAACATTCATATTCGAAGAACATGAGATCGAAACCTGCACGTTTCCAACATTGTTTTCAGTCGCAAAGACCGTAGCCGGAACAGCCATCTCTTCTCCTGTCCCAATCACACGGGGCAAGGTTCCGAGGATCATCACCGGCTGGCGTACAAAAACACTCTTCTCGGCATTGCCATAAGATTTTCCATCGCCGGCAACAACCATTACTTTAACGCGCCCATTGTAATTCGGCATCATATAAACATGGCGTTTTTTTTCACCCTTCGCTAATATAAACGGACCTTCGAACTTAACAACCGGTTTGAAACGATTCACAATGGCTTTAGGCCCTTTGTTCAAAGCTTCATCACCGCCGATACTGAACAACTGATCAATACGTCCGCCATAAGCACCAACCACATAATTATAAAGATCCCAAGTGCTAACCCCCAATGCTTCGCGTGCATTGAAAGCCTTCCATGGATCAGGTGTTTGGAAACGAGTTAAATCCAATAGCCCTTCATCAACAACAGCAAGTGTATAGGCCATCGGTCGGCCACTTTTCTCAGAGACATTGACTTCATAACGGCTTCCAGGCTTCAGTTCGTTGGCCATACGAATAACCGGATTCAAATGGCTCTCAGCCGATGCAACTGTAAAAGGGACAACCCCATACATGCGTACAGGCAAGTCATTTTTTGTAATACCATGAGGTTGAAGCAAGGTAACATATACGTAAGCATTGGGCTGCATCTCAGCTGTAATATTAATCTTAATAGCCGTCTCACTTTTGGTACATACATGTTCATAAACAGAGAGTAACTTCGCGCCATTCTCAATGCTAATGATAGCGCGGCTACCAGGAACAGACGGGAAAACCACTACCATCTTTTCTCCAGGCTTATAATTATCCTTATCTGTTTTAAATGTAAGCATATTCGCTGATAATGAACCATCTGCGTTACGGCGCCCTTCCTGATCAGCCCAGTCAAAATAACTCATGATGCCTGCAGAATGATTACTGTTTTTATCTTTTACACGAATGAAATATGTCCCCCATTCTTTATCTCCAAAAGAAAGAGAGAACGATGCCAGACCGTTAGCAGAAGTGTGCAGTCTCATGGTCTTTACAGGTTTATTATACGTATCAGACACAAAATTTGCCAGTTGGTTGTTATCTGAATTCCACCACCAGTACCAATCGACCTTATAGACATTCACCTCAAGTTCTGAACCGCCAGCAGGTCGTCCGAGGTAATCAACAGACGCCACTTGATAGTTATAATTCTGTCCTGTATTAAGTTGTTCGCGATTGGATTGAGGAGGGCGAATACCCGCAAATCGATTATAAGGAGAATAAAGCATACGCGAAGCATCAACGCTGAAATCGCCCGATTCTTCAAAGACTCGTGTAACAAAGTTTGCCAACAACATACCCGGAGCCGAAGAGCCTATATCAAAACGAGCCTGAACAGAACCCTCTCCCAATTCGTTTGTAACGCCCGAAATCAGTTTGCTCATCTCGCTATTAAAAACCTTCGAAGGATCATCAAAGACAAAGTTCTTATATCCCGAGAATATTGTTGGTGTTGAGATAAAAGTTCCCTGTATATCATATTTCAGGTTTCTAGCTGTTGCACCCTGTAACCAGGCTACATGCAAACGTGTCTTCAGAGGAACTCCACGAAGTAATGTTGTTCCTTTCACCAAAGCCAAATCAATCTTCAAACGATTAGGTTTGATCGTTTCAATACGGATGCGCTTATTGAAAGTTACGCCGCCTACGCTTACTTTAGCATTCCATGCACCCGTCGGAGCGTCATTTTCTGTTGCCAGCGAGAAGGCATACAATCCCAATTGACTTTGTGTTCTTACTTGTCGTACATAAAGTTGACCGAGTGGCGTATATAGTTCCATAATCACAGGATGATTAACAGGAATATTACCGATCCGGTCATTCAACATAAATCCCAAATGTAAAGTATCGCCAGGGCGCCATACGCCACGCTCGCCATAGATAAATCCTTTGATTCCTTTCTGTACCACTTCGCCAGCCACATCAAACGAACTGAGAGAAAGCGCAGAACCGCCATCGACGCGGAGATACGAACGCTGTTTTCCCTCAGATGCGATCAGATAGTAGGGTTTACCTTTGCTCAAAGATAACCTCACCTGCCCATTTTCATCGCTTGTTCCAGAGGTCAGTAATTGATTCTGATAATTATAAGCTTCCACCCTTACGCGTCGTTCCGGATTTGTGGTCACAATATTATGAACCATCACAGTCATTTCATTATCACCACCAGCCATAGCCATCAGCCCCAGATTAGTTGCCAACACATTCTTCCCGACAGCTACATTATAATAATAACTGTCCGAACAAGGATTCCGGCGTTCTTCATATTTATAATTAGACCAGTCAACATCGCCATTCGTATAAAAATAACCACCATCATCGAAACGATTGCTTTCTTCCTTAAACTTGATTTTATCTTCTTCCAAAATCTGCGACTTTGACTTTACAATACGATTTGAACCGGGATATGTTGAAAGCTCGCGTGTAAATGAAATATCCACTCGATAGATGGCTCCAGGCTCCGGATTTATTAAAGACTTTAAATTGACCGCATATGTATTCCATTTAGAGAGATCACGCGAACCGTCTTCGTCGAAGAAGATTGTCTTACGGGCAATCAATCGTCCCACACGCATCAAATCACCAGTTCCATCCAAATCATTTGTTTGTAAAAACTGACCTATATTCTGTTGCAGAACTTTGATAACACGTACTACAACCCCTCGCAGATAAACAGCACGGAAAGGGATTGTGAGCTGCGAAGATTGAGGAATAATTACTCCCTGCCCTACAAAGTGCACACGCGGCAGTAACGGATTAATATCTATTGCCCTGACAATCGTTTCCTTTAGTGCAATACCTCTATTACTCCGTATATTTTTTGTAATAAACAGATTTGCCTTGTCGGTTGCTTCAACAGCCTGTTCTGCGTTCGCCTTGGTATCGGGATATATACGAAGTTTATTTCTGTCGACACTAATGGCATTCGAACTGTATCCTTCTATATATGCCAATCCTTCCATGTTTTGTGAAGCATCCAGGAGTTTGGTAAATGTCACCTCAATATAGCTTTCGGGATCAGAGACCGACTGCACGTCATAGACTTTAAAATCCCGAGCATTCGGAATCCTCACAGAGAGTATTTCATCTTCGGTCACATTCTCCTTGTTTCTCGCAATCGAAAGTTTCAAATCACGATCTTTCTGTTCATTCTTTACGTTTTTTATGACAAGTTGGTGCTTTTTTCCATCAATGCTTTGCTGCCATACAGTCTCTACCTTTTCTGAATAATCAATGAGCTGTTTCAAAGTGGCAGTCGTCTCTTTATCCGGTGTGAGCAGAGTAACCGCCACATCATAAGCATTATCGTTAACATTATTGATATCCAATGATTGCAAATAGGCCCTGATAACAAGTGGATAAGTAGAAAAATGAAATGTAAACTCCTTATCCTTTCCTTTTGCATTAAACCATTTGGAAAGATCGGCTTTCACGCAATATTTAGTATCGCGCTTAAAACCTTTATCGGGTTTAAATACTATCGTTCGATTGTTTTCGACCGTAAAGGTTCCATCTATAGATGGCTTAATCTTTATAAGTTTAGAGAGCCCTTTTCTATTGAGCTTGTCAGTCGGAATATCGCGATTAAAAATCAAATAAACAGGGGTATAGCGGGAAATTGTTCCTGTAGTAAATGCTTCGACATAAGAATTATAAGGCAAATTCTCATTATCTGAACCTGTACTACAGGCCATAAACAGGATAATAGCAAGAATAAAAAGCACCAGGTGAAGATGTTTCATATCAACAAATGTTTTATATTTAGGATAAATGACTTCCACAAATATAAAGTTAATTGTCTATATTCGCAATCAAATCGATGATCAAATGAAATTATTCTCCATCCAGATAATTATACAGAAACATAAAAGAATAAAAAAGATTTGCCTTGCATTAATCACAATGTTTATTGTCTGGATCATTATGTTTCTGATGATTCCGCGCTCACTGTTTACAGAATCTTACTCTTCGCTTCTTTATTCATCTGAAGGCAATCTGCTTGGCGCCCGTATTGCACCGGACGGACAATGGCGCTTTCCGCCCACCAAAGTATTGCCTCCCAAATTTGCAAAATGTCTGCTCACCTACGAAGACAAACGTTTCTACTGGCATCCAGGAATTGACGTAGTTGCTTTGATACGAGCTCTGTATATCAACACAAAAAACAACAAAATAGTCAGTGGGGGAAGTACAATCACAATGCAACTGGCCCGAATTGCCCGCAAAAATCAAGACCGGACACTTTATGAGAAAAGCATCGAGGCCTGCTGGGCTCTGTTTATTGAAACAACACACAGCAAAAAAGCCATCCTGAATATTTACGCTTCGCATGCGCCATTCGGCGGCAACGTGGTCGGAGTCGAAACGGCAGCATGGCGCTATTTTGGGCGAACCGCCGCCGATCTATCATGGGCCGAAAGTGCAACACTGGCCGTGTTGCCCAATTCTCCCGGATTAATTCACCCCGGCCGCAACCGTGACGAACTCAAAGCAAAGCGCAACAAACTGTTGCTAGCCTTGATGCGTAAAGGATATATTGACCATACCGAATACGAATTATCCTGTATGGAACCACTACCCGAAGCACCTATAACATTACCCGACGATGCACCTCATCTGCTGCAAAGACTAGCAGCTAAAAATCCCGGAACGCGCATCAACACAACAATCAGACAAATGTTGCAACGCCGTACACAAGAAATCGTAAACCGTTATGCTTACGAAAACAGCTCAAACTACATCCATAACATGGCTGCCGTCATCGCAGATGTCGAAACGGGTGAAGTTCTTGCCTACGCGGGAAATGCCACTTTCGCAGCCGACGAACGGAAAGGCAATAAGGTCGACGTCGTCACCGCACCACGCAGCACCGGCAGCATCCTCAAGCCTTTCCTCTACGCAGCAATGCTGAACGACGGACAAATACTTCCCAACACGCTCATATCCGATGTTCCACTCAACATCAACGGCTTCACACCTGAGAACTACAACAAGAGCTTCAGCGGTGCCGTCCCAGCGCATCAGGCCATCGAACGCTCACTCAACGTACCGCTAGTGCGCATGCTGTCGACCTACAATACAGGCCGATTTATGACACTGCTCAAAGCATACGGGATGACGACACTGAAATATCCCGAAGATCATTATGGCGCATCACTTATTCTGGGTGGAGCCGAATGTACGTTATGGGATATATGCGGAATGTATGCATCAATGGCACGCGTACTTTTACATTATCACCGATATAACGGACGATACAATCCAACCGATATTCATCCGCTGACACCTTTCAATACAAAAGAAGAAAATCCGATTCATACTATCACCGACCGGCGCCTGAACGACAAACCGCGCCTCTCGGCCGCTTCTATATGGTTCACTTTCGAAGCGATGTCACAACTCAACCGTCCCGAGGAGGAGGCCGACTGGCAGCAGTTCAACTCAATGAAGCAGATCGCTTGGAAGACAGGCACCAGTTTTGGCGGGCGCGATGCGTGGGCCATTGGTATCACGCCACGTTTTGTCGTCGGTGTATGGGCCGGCAATGCTTCAGGCGAAGGTCGTCCAGGACTGACGGGTGTCGGAACATCAGCTCCGGCACTATTTGATCTCTTCTCATTGCTGCCTGAAAGCAACTGGTTTGATGAGCCGTACGACGAACTGGAACCAATGGTGATATGCCGCCTCAGCGGCCATAAAGCTTCATCCCTGTGCGACCAGGTTGACACGCTTTTGATGCCACGCGTAGGTAATAAAACGCCGCTTTGTCCTTATCACCAATTGGTACATCTATCGCCCGACGGCCGTTTTCGGGTGAATAGCTCCTGCGAATCGGTCGACCGTATGCTTACCCGCTCCTGGTTCGTACTGCCTCCATCCGAAGAATATTACTACAAAAACTACCACATCGATTATATACCACTACCACCTATCAAGCCCGGATGCAATCAGGAACAAAGCAAACAGATCGAGTTGATCTATCCGGAACACAACTCCGTTCTCTATTTACCGAAAGGCTTTTCCGGCCAACAGGAAAAATTCATTTTCAAAGCAGCCCATGCACGCCCTGATGCAATCATTTACTGGCATGTTGATAATACCTACCTTGGTGAAACAACCGAGAATCACCAGATCGCCTGCATCGTTACACCCGGTAGGCACATGCTCACTCTCATTGATAACTGGGGCAATCAACGCAAAATATTGTTTGAGGTGAAGAAATAAAAAATCGAAGATGGAATAATGATTCTTCCGACTACCCGTACCGAATACCTCTTTATCTGTACAGATTCAAACAGAACTAGAGTAGAATAAAAACCTCAACGCCGACTTGGAGCCCCTTTCGGCAATACTTTTCGCAAAATAAGATAACCACAAAGACCCGAAATAAAAGAGCCGGCAAAAACACCCAGCTTCGCCTGATCCAACATTTGAGTACCAGCTTCAGACACACCGGCAAACGACAAGTTTGCAATAAACAGCGCCACTGTAAAACCAATACCTCCTAACATGGACAAGCCTAACAAATGAAATCTGGTTATACTCTCCGAACGAGCAACCAGACCGAAACGTGCGGCAAGGTAAGTAAACAAAAATATACCGGTAGATTTACCCACAAACAATCCCAACAATACAGCCAACGGAACGCCGGGCAATGCAGAAAGTTGTATCTCTCCAAATGTCACCCCCGCATTTACAAAAGCAAACAGAGGCAGAATGAAGTAATAAACCATAGGATGAAGTTTATCCACCATCCGTTGCAACGGACTTACAGCCTTGTCTGCTACTGTATGAATATTATTCAGAACCTGAATCTGCGTTGATGTCAGTACCACATTTTTTTTAGGAGACTTGGAACTACTATCATTCAACATCTCGACATAACTGGTTATCCGATCGGTAAAACGATCCAAACGGATTACCGGGCGGGCGGGAACTGTAAAAGCAACCAATACACCGGCTATCGTAGGATGAATACCCGACTCCAGAAAGAACATCCACACAAAAAAGCCCACCGCATAATAGAGCGCATCCGAATGAATACGCAACCGTTTGGCATTAAACAGCAAAACCAATAATGCAAAAGAAATCAAAAGGGGCACATATGAAATCGAACTACTGTAAAATATGGCAATTATGACAATGCCTCCCACATCATCTACAACTGCAAGTGCCGTCAAAAAGATACGCATGTTTAGGGGAACACGTTTTCCCAACAATCCCAAAACCGCCAGCGCAAAAGCAATATCCGTAGCCATAGGAATAGCAGCTCCGCGCATTTCAGGCGACGTATGACAGACCAGAAGATAAAAAAGCACAGGCACAATCATGCCACCGCATGCTGCAATCACAGGCAACATCGCTTTTCTGAAAGAACTCAATTCGCCAATCAATATTTCTTGTTTAATCTCCAAGCCCACCAAAAAGAAGAACACTACCATCAATGCGTCGTTGACGAATGATAGCATCGGCATGGTTTCACCATGATGATCAAACGGGCGGAAATCAACAAACTGCAAACCTACCGGATAGGATAAAAGTTGGTGATAGAAGTGTGCCCACGGAGAATTGGCCAGGACCATCGCTAATATAGTTGCAAGGAACAATAACAGACTTGCGTTCGGCTTTTGAGTGGCAAAACGCTGCAAGGGTTTAAGGATTACTTTAAACGGATGCTTCATAAATTTTAATTGTATGTTTCTTTAATGAATAAATAAAAATTCGCTATACGATTATTTGATTGTAGCGGTCTCAACCTTCAACAGCCGTTCTTTCAACTGCCCGGCCAAGCCTTTGCGAATACGGAGTGTCATTTCGCAATCCATATCGAACTTTTTCGTCACAACGATTGGACTCTCCTCCTTCACTATACGCATGATGCCATTGAGAAAAGGATACTCAAACCTGACGACAATATCTTCGTCTACTGTACGCTCTTCA
>JAQWBH010000477.1 GCA_028707405.1 Parabacteroides sp.
AGTCGTATCAGTACTTATTTTTAGATGCTGAAAACCAAGAATCTTTGTTCCAAAAAATGATTGGATATAATGACCGTTTTGAAGAACTGGTAACTCCTCGAGGCTATGGAGGTTGGAGCGGGCTAGGGCCTACTCAGAATATTATTGACGATTATGAAATGCAGGCTACGGGTAAGCCGATTACGGATAACACTTCAGGTTATATTGAAACTGGTTATGCGACAGCAGCACATCCACAAGGATGGTATCCTAATGGCACGCGGAATATGTATGTTGGCCGTGACCCGCGTTTTTATGCTTCAATTTTATTTAACGGGCAGAACTGGCGTGGGCGCAGAGTAGAACTTTTCCGTACAGGTAAAGACGGTTACGCTAATGCGCGCGATTATTCAACAACAGGTTATAATCTTAAAAAATATGCTGGACCTGATGTCAATATCACACAAGGCATTTGGGCTCAAAAATTTTGTATGTATTTCCGACTTGGAGAAATTTATTTGAATTATGCCGAAGCGATTAATGAAGCTGAAGGACCAGACAAAGCGTATTGGTATATAAATGAAATTCGTCAGCGGGTAGGAATGCCTGATTTGCCAACAGGATTGAATCAGGAACAAATGAGAGAAAAAATCCGTCATGAACGTCGTATTGAACTGGCTTTTGAAGATGGACATCGTTATTTTGACACGCATCGATGGAAAATTGCCGAACAGTCAGAAGGTATCAAAATTTATGGCATGAATATCTCAAGAGGAAGCAGTTTTACAGACAATCAGTTTTATGTACGTACATTAGTAGAAAAACGTGTATTTGAGAATAAACATTATCTTTTCCCTATTCCTCAACATGAAATTAATAAGAATGAGAATTTAAAACAAGCTCCAGGCTGGATAACGGAAACAAATGAATGAAACGGAGAATAAGTATAATAATATGGCTACTAAGTATAGTCGCTATGTTTATTGCGTGCAAACCAGAGGAGATGCCGTCGAAACCATCAGTGCCCATACAACCTGCAAGAGATACAATTATTACAGATACGCTGGTTTTATCTTATGGGCAATTAAAAGATAAAATTAAAGGTGGTTGGGCAGGACAGACCATAGGTGTTACCTATGGTGGTCCAACCGAATTTAAGTGGCAGGCACAGATTATTCCCGATGCTCAGGAAATAGAATGGTATACTGGCTACGTTAAAGACATGATGAATAGTTGCCCCGATTTATATGATGATGTGTATGTTGAGACCAGTTTTTTAGACGTAATAGAGAAGAAGGGTATAAATGCCCATATAAACGAATTTTCTAACGCTCTTGCTAAGGGAGACTATAATTTGTGGGGTGCTAATCAAATGGCACGATTTAATATTTTACACGGAATAGATGGTGTACAATCTGGCTATTGGTTGAACAATGTACATTGTGATGACCTGGACTTTCAAATAGAATCAGATTTTATTGGATTAATGAATCCTGCTATGCCAAATTCTTCATCTGCAATTAGTGATAAAATAGGGCATATTATGGCATATGGAGATGGCTGGTATGGTGGCGTTTTTTTTAGTGCAATGTATACGTTGACATTTGTTTCAGATAGTATAGAATGGATTGTAACCGAAGCATTAAAAGCAATTCCAAAAGAAACTAAATACTACAAATGTATTGCTGATGTGATTCGATGGCACAACTTGTTTCCTGATAATTGGAAACAAACTTGGCGTAATATTCAGATGTACTACTCGGATGAAGATGGTTGTCCAGATGGTGTTTTTAATAATTTTAATCCAGAAGCACGATTTAATTCAGCTTATGTGGTTCTTGCATTATTGTATGGTGGTGGTGATTTCGGTAAAACTATTGATATTGCTACCCGTTGTGGTCAGGATTCAGACTGTAACCCTTCATCTGCAGGAGGTATTTTAGGTGCAATTTTAGGATATAGCCAAATTCCGAGACAATGGATGAACAGTTTAAACGGAGCGGAAGATATAAAGTTTCAAGGCCCGGGTTTGACGCTCAATCAGATATATGATATTAGTTACAGGCATGCTTTGCAGATAATTAACGGCAATGGTGGTCGGTTAACTACCGACAGTGTATATATTGCTATGGAAAAGCCCAAAACTGTAAGATACGAACAAAGTTTTGAACATACGATCCCTGTTCAACGAGTAAGTTTAAATAATGATGATGTAAATATTCAATCATTTACTTTTAAGGGGACAGGTTTCGCTTTGCGGGGAGAAGTATATAAGAAACGGGATGGACTTCCTGATGGTGAATTATCTGCGAAACTATACATCGATGGTAAAGAAGTTGAAACTGTTTATTTCCCTACAAATTACCGCACCAGAAGAATAGATGCTTTCTGGAAATTTGGTTTACCTAACGTAACTCACGAAATAACCATTAAAACAGCATATAACAATAGTTATGGTTTGCGAATATGGGACTACATCATTTATTCATATTAGATTATTTTATTATTAATTTATAATTTTATTTATGTTATGAAACATTTTTATTCTATCTTATTAGGATTGTTATTTGTTGCTATAACAAATAATATTAGCGCTCAAAGCGTTATGATTGACATTGAAAATGGTACTGGCTGGTGGACAAAATTACCCGGCATTAGTTTTGAAAAAGTAAATGTAGCATCAGCACCTGCTGGGATGCCGGATATTGGTATTGCAGTTACACAGCTGGTAAAGGTAACTACTACAGATGAAAACTCAGATTGGTGGCGTGGTATGACCTTTAAAAATTTTGGGGAGCCTGCAATTACAACAGAACATAATTCGTTGAATTTCTTGGTATATACAACATCAACGGTTCCGGATCATTGTTTTAATGGTTTCTTGTTTGATGCAGGATATATCCTGTTTGCAAACTGGAAGAAACAAATAAAGCCAAATCAGTGGCAAATCATAACCATTGATCTTTCTGACCCGATGTATGCAGAAAGAAAATTAAGCGAATTGGAATTTTGCATTGGAGCTGCCGGGAATGCAGAAACATACATTCTGCCATACTGGGGAACAGCCTTGACTTATACCGCCGGCGTAGAATCACCATTGATTACTTGGGGAGAAGAGGGGAACTATTTTTCTACATATTATCCCGATGAGGCAACCGCAAATCAACGAATTGAGGAGGTTGACCTTTCTACTTTACCTGATGAAGTTAAAAATAATTTTCCTGGGACAAAATCGCAAAAAATATTTCGTATTCAGACGAATAATGTTGAGTGGCAATGGCCTTGGAATTCTACACTCAATTTTTGGGATCCTATAGAAATTATTGATGGAAAATCTGTTCTTTCGTATTGGGTTTATACTCCTGGTGATATGATTAATATTTTAGTTCAAAGCGAAACTGGTAATGACGGTGGGTTGGTGCAATTGCCAAATGACGAATTGTTCAGACCTACACCTAATCAATGGTTTAATATCAGAGAAAATCTGACAAATGTACGGGGGCAGAAAATATCCAAAATTCAAATTTGCCCCGAAGTACCCAATATTACATTGTATCTTTATCCTTATTGGGAAAGTACTATCAATACATCTGTTGTTGCACCTCAAAGTGTAAACAATAAACCTTATATATCAAATGGTGTGGTTAAAATT
>JAQWBH010000089.1 GCA_028707405.1 Parabacteroides sp.
AAGTGGACGATGCCTATAAAGAATTGGGCTATTGTTTTGAATCAGTTTATTACTATTTTTGAAGGCAGGGTGCTGTTGTAATTATGAAAACTCAATTATCATTTACACAAAATTTTGGACAGTGCCCAAAGGCAGTTGCTTGGGCATCTATAGTATCTCTGGTTTTTCCCCAGAATTCAGCAATGACTAAGGCCGCAGGCAAACCTTCCACAAAGAAAGAGTTACGCTTTTGCTCCAAGTTCTGGAAACTCAGTTCCAGAATCTTGCCGTCCATCAGTTCTACGGCTACTGGATTGTGCTTTAGTGCAACAAGATTAGCTAAGAAACTCTTAGCCAGCATATCGCAGTGAGCGCATACCACCATCTTCTCCGATGGTGGTAATGGATCAAGCGAGACCTTGATTTCTGTAATGAAAGCAAGTGTGCCTTCAGAACCAACCAGCAAATTGCAAAGGTCTATCTTTCCGCCCTCAATGGCTTCATCAATGGCATAACCACAGCTTCTACGTCTCAGTGTCTTATCTGGGTAAGCATCTTCAATTTGGGATACTATTGAAGGATCATTTGCCCATCCTTTCAGTTGTGAGAGAATCCTCTCTATTAACGGATTGGATTCATCCAAATGCTCTGTATCAAACAGGCTACCATCAGATAGAACTCCTTTGCAGGCCAAGACGTGATGACGTGTACTGCCATATATCAGAGAATGGGTACCACAGGAGTTGTTGCCAAACATACCTCCTATACAGCATCGGTTGCTGGTAGAGGTTTCTGGACTAAAGTGAAGGCCGTAGGGTTTAAGGGTTATGTTCAGTTCATCGCGAACCACTCCGGGTTGGACTCTCGCCCATTTCTCTTCCTTATTAACCTCTAATATTTGATTCCACTTCTTGATGTCCACAACAATACCGCTTCCCACCACTTGTCCGGCTATTGATGTACCGGCAGCACGGGGGATAAGGTGGGTATTCAAGCGCCTTGCTTCTGCCATAAGTACCTGAATATCCGCTACGGTTTCTGGATAAGCTACTCCATAAGGCACCTCAAAGTAGATTGAGGCGTCTGTAGAATAGGCAATTTTGTGTAGACTATCTAAGTAAACTTTCAATGCTCTAATGATTTAACGACTTTCGCGGGATTACCAGCAGCCACTGAATATGCAGGAATATCCTTAGTAACTACAGCACTCGCGGCTATTATTGAACCTTTTCCTATTACAACACCTTTCAAGATAGTAGCATGTTGCCCTATCCAAACATTATCCTCAATTACTATTGGTTTCTTTTCTGCTCTAGAGTTTCTCCATAATGGCCCATGGAAACCACTTTGGGTCATTTCAAATCTATCTTTAGGAGATGTGGGGTGTGAATTGTGATCAAAAATAGTAACATAATGAGATATAATCACATCACTTCCAATCGTAATTCCTGCAGTAGAACGAATTTCAGTTCCATAGCGTGCGGTCGTATTGCTACCTATCCTCACAAAACCGTCACCCTCTACATGTAGCTTACATCCCAATTCACAGTTATCCCCAATAATAATTCTAGATTGATCACCAGTTGCATTTTCAACAGTAGAAGACGGGAGTGCGACAAAACTGTTTCCTACAATAGCAAATCTTTTAAAGTTCCTAAATGAACGCTTCGCTTTCACAAAATTAACAAGACGATTCAATATCATATTATTGGTTATCTATAATCTTTATAAAATCATCGACCACTTTTGACCAATCAAACTCACTCGCAATCAACTTTGCATTATTACAAATAATGCTAAAGTTATCTTCATTCGACATCACTTCCATTAAAGATTGAGCGAGCTTTTCAACATTTTTTTCTTCTGTTAGAACCATTGTTTGTTTAGTGGTCTGAAACTGTTTATAAACAGGTGAATCCCATGCAACGACGGGGCGGCCACTAGCCATCGCTTCAATTGCCGCCATGCCAAATCCTCCGCCACCAGACAAACAGGCTATAACGGTCGCGTTTTTGTAATAAGGAATCAGATTGGATTGATGTCCTATGAAATGAACGTATTTATCCACTCCTAAACGCTTTGCTTGTTCTTCATACTTTGACGGGTCGCCTTTTCCAGCAAAACACAACTCCACGTTTTGCACCCCTTTTCTTAACATTATTCCAAATGCTGAAATAAGTTCGGGTATACCCTTTATGTCCCATAGAGTCCCGACAGATAAAATGATTTTATTATGTGTTTTATAAGGAGATTCTGGTACAGAGTCATAAAAAGGGGCAAGATCAACTCCATTTTTCATAACAATTGAGCGAATTCCTCTTTTACTATAGTATTCTTGGGTATCATATCCGTTCGTTAGAACAATGTCTGCCCTTCTCATATTTGAGATTTCTGATGCGAGTATTTGTTTTTTAAATAACGGGTAATTCTTACTCATAACATCAGCATGAGGGCCACGTGAACTACAAACGAATTCAATTTCCTTGTGATTGTGCTTTATCTTTCCGGCTGCATAAGAAGCAGCCATCGTGCTTAGAGCAATTATTACAGTATCTTTGTCGTTTAAGCTGTTTAAGACTTTATTAATTGCCCGCGCAATTGAGTGTTTCCTGAGTTTGTAGTCTAAGAGTGAAAAATATGAATGATTAATTAGACTATACCACTTATATTTTCTAAACGAGAAATAAGGAATTAATTTAATACCATCAGGAATATTATAATACAACCTTTCACTTCCAAAATTGCGATTCTCCGAGACAATTGTAATATGATAATTATCCCTCAATCGCTTTACCATATTATATGTCCAGTTCTCTATCCCGCCAGCATAATACGGAAAAGAGTTCTCTAGAACAAATACCAATTCTCTACGGCTCATAATAATTACAATTGTGAGAAAAATGACTTAATTCCTTCAATTATTTCATCCTGTATGTCAGTTTTCATTTCAGTATGAATTGGAAGGGACAACACTGTATAAGCACACTCTTTTGATTTCCCCAAACTCTCAGCAGCACGGGTAATGGGCTTAAACGCCTCTTGCTCCTGCAACGGTAGCGGATAGTAAATCATTGAAGGAATACCCTGCTCTGCCAGATAGTTCTTCAATTCATCACGCTTATTGTTCTTAATCTTCAGCGTGTACTGATGATAGACATGTGTACTCTTCTCCAATTCCTTAGGTGTAATAAAGAACTTCTCTTCCGGATCAAACTCCTTCAGTTTAGCCGTATAATAGGAAGCAGCTTCATAACGAGCCTTCCCATACTCATCAAGATGCCTAAGTTTCACATCAAGTATAGCGGCTTGAATAGAATCCAGGCGAGAGTTGCAACCAATAACAGAGTGATGATACTTCACGCGCTGGCCATGATTTGCAATCATATGAATACGATCTGCCAGCTTCTCGTCCTTTGTAAAGATAGCGCCACCATCACCATAGCAACCCAGGTTCTTTGACGGGAAGAAAGAGGTGCAACCAATGGTGCCCATCGTACCAGTCTTAGCCTTATGTCCATCACTGAAGGTGTATTCAGCACCAATGGCCTGAGCATTGTCCTCAATCACATAGAGGTTATGCTCCTTGGCAAAAGCCAAGATGGGTTCCATATCACAACTCTGCCCGAACAGATGGACAGGAATAATAGCCTTGGTCTTTGGTGAAAGAGCTTTCTTAATATTATCAACGGTCACGTTAAAGGTCTCATAGTCCACATCAACCATAACAGGCGTCAGACCTAGGAGACCTATCACCTCTGCTGAAGCCACATAGGTAAACGCAGGAACAATCACCTCATCTCCTGGCTTCAGCTCCAATGCCATCAAGGCAATCTGGAGAGCATCTGTACCGTTAGCACAGGGGGTTACATAGCATCCGCCCATATACTGGGACAGATGCTCTGCAAACTCCTTAACAATTGGACCGTTGATGAATGCAGTATTATCAATGACATTTTGAATACCGGCATCCACCTCGTCTTTTATCTTAAGATATTGACCTTTAAGGTCAACCATTTGAATCTTATTTGCCATTAGTCTTATGATTAGTATTGTACATCATCCCATCCAAACGGATGTTTGGCAAGCGGCATTTTGGCCAGAGGATGGTAATCACCTACCAAACCTACAGGTTTTGCGTTACGAATATCGTGAACAATCTTGATGCAAGGAAGTGCTTCACTGATGCGGAAGCCATCTCCTGCAAGGATATGCTGATAGCTCTTGGTATGCAGCTCAGTAAATCCAGCGCTGAATTCAAACTCATCACCATCAATGTTCAGTGTGCGATAGGTTTTCTTCTCACCCTGAACGGCATTAGGAGGAAGACACTCTGAGTTAATACTAAGGAAGTAGCGGACACGAGCCTGCTTCAGGCCAAGATAACCAGCCACACGGTCAAAGCTCATTACGTGAACAATATTCTCCTGTACGGGACCAAAGATCCATTGGAGCATATCATAGAAGTGAACGCCAATGTTGGTAGCCACACCACCTGACTTGTGGTTATTGCCCTTCCAAGAAGTGTAGTACCACTTTCCACGAGAGGTTATATAGGTAAGGTCAATGTCATATACCTTATCCTTTGGGCCTTCTTCTACTTTCTTTTTCAGAGCGGCAATGCTGTCGTGCAGGCGGAGCTGGAGTATGTTATATGCCTTATGGCCTGTCTCCTCTTCTTCCCTAATCAACGCTTCCAGATTCCAGGGATTCAACACAACCGGTTTCTCACAGATAACATCAGCACCCATACGCAATCCGTAGCGTATAAAAGCATCATGAGTATAATTAGGAGTACAAACAGAAAGCCAATCAATGTTATCTTTGGTACCCTTCACCTTGGCACAGAAACGGTCAAACTGCTCCTGTTCTGTAAAGAATGAACACTCGGGGAATGAAGCATCAAGCCTTCCCACACTATCAAATTTGTCGTAAGCTGCGACAAGGTTATTGCCTGTGTCTGCAATAGCCTTAATGTGACGCGGAGCAATATATCCGGCCGCACCAATCAATGCAAAATTTGCCATAAAATTACTGTTCGTTAAAACTATATTTTTCGTCAAATAAATCAATCGCTTCTTTAGTGATATAATACTGCCTTAATGCCTTCAATTGTATATCGTTTCTTGATTCATTAACATTAGTTGTAGTCAGCTCTATATCATTTTTAATCATTATCGGTAATACAATAACGTTTGAAGAAGATTTAATTACTTTTGTCCTATGTTTTCTTGCCATCCCATTTAACCATAAATCATCAGCCATTGGGCAAAGATTCATAAATAAATCCTGCTTTAATACGTCTTCATCAAGAGAGTGCGGTGGATAAAGGACCCCCCCAAAACCTATTTGAACTAAATTTCTATCCGCATATGGCTTCTCTTCACTCTCCCAATTAATATACTGGTTAATTATCCCATCGGAATATGTTATTCGTTTGGTGCAATTGGCAATAATACTTTCGGGGTATAATAAGTGGTCTTGATACAAAGCCAATAACATATTAGGATTATAAAACGTGTCATCATCAACAGTCACAATAATACTCTCAGGGTACTCCTGAAACGCGTAAAAATACTTTTTATGAGAGCGGATATCATCGTCAACCATTCTGAGCTCAAATCTATTATCTTTAATATTCTTTAAAGAAGATGGCAAGCTACTTTCTGTGGGAAATTGTTGTTTTGATAGCCACAGCAAAACTTTCTGAGGTGATAAAGATTGACGAAGAATAGATTCGACAACTAACCAAACATACTCAATTCTTGCAGGGAAAGACGTCAAAGACACGACAATATCTGTATTTCGTGTTGTTCTATCCGAATGAATACCTACTTTCTTAAAATAAGTCGGGATTCTCTTTGATGCAAGATATCTAACCAAATATCTTAAAGGAGACAATAGTCGATCTGGGAGAAATGGTCTTTTTCTCAGATAGTCATAAAGGGACGTATAAAACCTTAAGCTGTTCATCTAAAATGAATTACCGTTATGAATAACTTCCGGATAATGTTCAAATGGATATAGGTATTCTGGAAGCTCTTGTTCAATTAATGTGATACTATTAAATAGCTCTTTATATTTTTTGAATATCTGCGTGTTATTCTTTGAAATCTCTGGGTTAAAGAATTGTAATTTATTGATATGTGATTCTTCACTAAGACCTATAAAACGTTCAATTCGTTTAACTGTTTTGTCATACTCAAAAATTAAATCTTCGAACCTTACATAAAGAATAGTATCACTTTGCTCGATATCCTTTCTAATTAATTTATAATACTTAATAAAAGAATCAACATCGTCAGTTGGTGTCCATCTACAGTCTGTAATTATTTCTTTTTTACATAAAACAAACAAATCACGAGGGTCTTTGTCAACAATTATTGCTTTCGGGTTATTAAAAAATGGAAAACTTTTGGATGGAAAATCTCCCGAAAAAGGTTGATCTAATAATAAGACACCGCTATCATCATAACCCAAAAGTTTAAATAGATTAGAAACGTATTCTGAAGTCTTCTCAACAATTCTTTCCGGGTTTACAGATAAGTACATATCCCTATTAATAAATTTCAATGCAATTGATTGCATAAGGTAAGGATACTTGTCATAAAACTTTCGGAAAATACGCCATTTTATCAGAAAACTTAACTTAGAAGCATTAATTACATCATATGACCAAAAACCTTTCCATTGAACTTGTGTAAAAGACCGAATATACTCATCGGTAAGCCTTAATATAGGATCGGAGCTATTTATCCCCCAACTCTTAGGATACATAAACAACCTTTTTACCAATTCCTTATAACGAAGAATAGCAACGTCTGAACTGGTGAATCTTGAAGGGTTATTCAAATGATATATTAAATCCTCTAGTCCATCAGGACGGTAGGATAACCAAAATTCACCTCCCTTTTGGACTTGAACAGTATCGTATTCACGAATAAGATCGAATACAGCACCCGATCCCGTATAACCTAAACCACATACTCCTATAATCATAGTTCCAAAAAAAATTACTTTTTAAGGGATTTAAGAATCTTCAAATAATCTATTTTTGCCAGATAACAATAAAAAGCAAATAATACGACGTATAATAAGAGAGAGAAACCGATCGTGTAAATGACGTTAAAAGAACAAAACTTGAAAAGAGACCAACGAATGAATACAAGAATAATCAAAGATGGCAATATTATTGAAAACAAAAGTCTTGTAGGAAACAATTCCTTGAATCGAACCTCAAAGAATTTTGAGATAGCCAAAAGCATGACCAATACACGCCCAATGGAACAAACTGCGGAAGTAACACTTATTGAATAGGGTGTTTTAAACAAACTAACAGCAATGAACTCCAAAACCACTAAAGATATGGCACCATAAAAATGTACGGACGAGAAGAATTTGACTTTCCCTATATTAATGAGAAGTGGGGCAAAAGCTATAATTGTAAAAAAATTAGTCAATAATTTAATTTGGAAAAATACGCCTGATACTTCGTATTGCTTACCATATAAAAAGACCATAATGACATCCGCAAATACTAAACAATACAAAACCATCGGATATATTAGCATCGCCGATTTTTCAAAAACGGATTTCCATAGGGGAAAAATCTCAGTATGAGGATCGACTTTATCATAATTCATACGGGAAAAAACTGGGGATAAGACCGTCGTAGTAGCGCCAGTAATCATACCTATGAAAGGCATATTCATATTGCCGTTAGAAAAATCCGCAAAAACCTCATTACCAAAGTATCTACTAACAAAGAATTGGTCGGATGATTCTATTATCATGCCCCATATACTTGCCGTTAATAAAGGAACAGAGAATTTGAAAATATCACGAAGAGAGATTGTACATTTATCCTTACCTTCATCTTTAATTGGAGAATACTTTAAATAACTAGCAATTAATAATGAAATAACTGAAGAAAAAACAAAACCACAAATGGCTTCTATATAACCGCCATGAAAAAAACAAACAGGGACTATTACTGATAATAACATTATTGCCCTTGTTACTACAGTATAAAGAGCCATTTTTGAAGATTGTTTATATGTGGCTAATATCCCCTCCAACCCCATAGTGGGTAAAAGAAGTGTAGGCACAATCGCGAAGATACGTAGGGCCACCTCTAATTCATCATTTTTTAGAATGTTTGCGATAACTCCTGAAAAGACGAATAATGTAATAGAGAATACAGTTCCTAGTACAAAAAAGATGGATGTTATTTTCTTAATAAGTTGAAAGGCTTGATTATTGGGGACTCTTGGAAGAAAATAAGAGTATGCTCTAGGTAAACCTAATGTAAAAACAATCAATAATGTATTATACACATACATTACTTGCTTGTAAGTACCATAATTCGCCATGTCATAATATCGGCTCAGAATCATAGAACTAATGATTCCCAAGCCATTTCAAAATAGACTTCCTACTGCTATCCAAGCAGCTTGCTTTGTATTATTTGTCTCCAATAGTATGTAATAGTTTTGCGGGGGAGCCTACTATTATACCCCCCCCCATGAAACTTTTTGTCACTACACTCCCGGCTCCTACGATAGTATTATCTCCGAGTACAACACCGGGAAGAATAACCGAGTTCATCCCAATCCAACAATTCTTTCCAATAATTACTGGTTTTGGATCATCGTGAGCATCTAAATTGTCTAACTTATGATTAGCAGTAATAATACCCACATTTGGACCAATATATGAACCTTCACCTATCGTTATATCCCCAAAAGCTTGATAATAAATACCTACTGATTGAAAATTGTCTATATTATCAGGATGAAAATGAATATTCTCCGGGCATATTACTGTACATCTACTCGAAACAGGAAAACGAGCAGTTTTGTTATGCCCCAAGAAAAACCGTGCAAAACCATCCATAGTTACCCAGCGCCAGCCAGGAGCGAACATTCCTCCAAATCTTCCAGTAAACCACCTCCCTTTCAAGTATTTCTTGTCGTATATAAATAAAGAGAACAGTTTTCCCCAGAAGAAACACCACAATCCACTTAATAATCTCATAATCACGAATTTATAAAGAGAAGACTTTGGGGTAAAGCCTTAATTTTTTAAAATAACTACTTTTTCCTTTGAAATAATGACTTGATTATTTCTTTTCTCTCTGCATAATGACTCGTTTTAAAATCAGTATGTTGACGTGTTGGAGAGGACATAATACTATTAAAATCATCATCACTAAGATTAAGGCGTTCTTTAATCATAGCAATTGTTTTATCCATATCATCTTCGTTATACAAAGGTTTCTGCATTAGTTCTAAAGCTTCTTCTCTAGTCATTTGACCAGACATAATCATACTTGAATAATGAGATTTCCTTTTATCTACATTGAACTTTTTGGGGAACCAATATAATTGAATAAACTTTGTTAAATCATTCTCAAGGTGTTTACTACCATAATACTCAAAGCCAATTTCACGATTGAGTTCATTAATCGCTTTTTCTCTGTTATACTCCATCAAATTTAGGGGACTATACGACTCAATGTGATTAATATAATGATTCCAATCTCGCCTAAATGGAGACAAGAATTCAAGCTTATCAATTCTTCCTCTACCAAATTTTTTGAAAATATCCTTTATATTTGTATCATCATAATTTGAATGAGTATTCCCATGCTGGAGAATTGATTCTAGAGAAAGGTTACCTCCGGTCAAAAAATAACGTATATGATATTTTGCCGCTTTCTTGTATAATTCTGCAAAAAGGATATTATCTTGAGGCATCGCAATATTAGGTACACCAGCAAACATAAAAGCCCTTGTCAATTCATTGAATTGTTTAGCATCAGGAATAATAACATCCATATCTAAATTAGGTAATTCAGAAAGCCTTTTAATGTTCCTCTTAGATATTTCTGTGTCATAACCATCATCAACATGAAAAGCTAAAATTCTAAGGCCCCATTTCTTGCTTCCTAAATAAGCAAGATAAGAAGAATCAAGCCCTCCTGATATACCCATCATACAATCGTACTTCTTCCCTTTTCCTTCTTCTTTTATCTTACTTAAAAGGGCTTTAAGTTTCGTGTCATCTTTACAATTTGGGAAGTAATACCTTTCTAAACGCTTCAGGGCATCATTGCAATAATTGCAATATCCATTTTCCTCTATATGGAAGTAGCGGTCAGAGCTACTATCCATAATACATCTTTTACATTGTTCCATATAACAATTGTCAAATAACTATCTTATTATATTACAAACGACCATCGACCATATTTCTGGGAAGGATACATTTCACATCAAAGATGACATGGTTTTTCTCCAAGAGGTTTTCCCAATCAACATCATTGTCACGGAATTGCTTATGTGCAACAGCAACAATAGCAGCATCGAACTTACCCTTAGGCAACTCGCTAACGATGTCTATACCATACTCATGTTTAACAGCTGCGGGATTAGCCCAAGGATCGTATACCGTTACATTTACATTATACTCTTGCAGAGCATGATAAATATCAACAACACGGGTATTGCGAACATCGGGGCAATTCTCCTTAAAAGTAAAACCCATAATTATGATATTAGACTTTAAGACCTGAATACCTTTCTTTAGCATATGTTTAATGGTCTGGTCTGCCACGTATGCACCCATTCCATCATTCATACGACGACCGGCAAGAATGATTTCGGGATTATAGCCAAGCCTCTGTGCACATTGAGCCAAATAATAAGGATCAACAGAGATACAGTGACCACCAACTAGGCCCGGGTTCATCTTGATAAAGTTCCACTTGGTACCTGCAGCCTCAACAACATCAGTAGTGTCAATACCCATCAGAGTAAATATCTTAGACAACTCATTGAAGAAAGCAATCATAATATCGCGCTCAGAGTTCTCAATAACCTTCGCGGCCTCAGCAACTTTCATAGAAGGGGCTTTGTGGGTACCGTTCTTCAGCACTGAGTTGTACACATTGTCAACAATGTCAGCAATCTCTGGCGTAGAACCAGATGTAATTTTCTTGATAAACTCTACTGTATGTACCTTGTCACCAGGATTGATACGCTCTGGTGAGTAGCCGGCAAAGAAGTCTACATTAAACTTCATTCCGCTAACCTTTTCAACAACAGGGATGCACTCATCCTCAGTTACACCAGGATAAACGGTAGATTCATAAACAACGATATCCCCCTTGCTGATAACTTTACCTACAGTCTCGCTGGCACCCCAAAGAGGGCGGAGATCTGGAGCTTTGTTCTCATCAACAGGAGTCGGTACAGCAACCACATAGAAGTTGCAGTCACGAATTTTCTCCAAATCCGTTGTACATACAAAACCGTGGTTCTTGATTGCGTCTTGAAGAAGGTCGTCTGCTACTTCAAGGGTTGCATCGTGACCAGACATCAATGCGTCCACACGTTTTTGGTTCATATCAAAACCAACAGTCTCATACTTTGTTGAAAACAAACGGGCAAGAGGAAGACCTACGTAGCCCAGGCCAATAACGGCAATTTTAATTTCTTTCATTTAATTGGAATTTAATATAATATTTCTTTTACTAACTAGATCAAGCATCTTTTCTGCCAACTCTAAATAATTCCCTACTTCTACAATCCTCTCATGTGGAAGTAATTCTTTAATAACTGGTGAACAATCGGTAGATATAACTGTTGTCCCCAAAAATAATGCTTCTCTAAGAACATTGGGGGAGGCCTCTGATATTGAGCATATTACTAAGCAGTCAGCATTTTTAATCCAACAAAAAGGGTTCGGGTCATTTGTAACTAAAGTTAAATCCGTATTTGGATATTGTCTGTGAACGATTGTAAAAGCTTTCTGAAGAGTAGGTAAATCTTTTATAGGGTCTTTACGTCCCACCCAAATGAAATGGTAGTTCCCATTATCTGGGAAAGGGTTGGGCTCTGATGCCTTTTCAAGTAAATATTCTTCGTCTATTGGGTTATCCATGACTTTAATTCTCTTCGCATCCAAAGCCGGAATAATATCAAGCAGCTCCTGCTTCATTTCAGGTGTCTGAGCTATTATCCAGTCCGCCTTAGGGTAAGATTCATATGCTCTTTCTTGTTCAGCTTTTGTTATATCCTTTAGCTTATAGTCACTTCTAACTACAACCGTAAGACTCATTCCTTTCCCAACATCTATCACATCAGGATTGATGGTCGTAAAACTACTAAACAAGATGTCTGGTTGTTCATGCTCTATCGCCTCAATTATCTCTTTCTTTGGATTATTACAGTCATTAATGACCGTTATATTCGTCTTGAAATGCCCACGTATCTTCTTTGCGATTGTCCTCGTTACCCTCGTTGCTCCTGTAAAGGTAGTAGTTTCAAAGAAAAGAATACGTTTCATACAGTAATAGGTTTCGCTAAAGCCACGACCTCTAATTAAATCTTCTATTAATCGTTATTAAATAAGCTCGATGCACAGCATCAACGATTTCTTTTATTTCCACATCCAGATTCATCTTGGGAAAACTTTCAGTATTGTCAGATGCCCGGAATCGTATATCTTCACCTCCCTGAACCTTGAGCGTCACAACAGGATCGTCTGATTCCTCAACAGAAATCAGAATCCGCTTGTCGTTCACAATGCGCTCATATCCTAACCGATGCCAGCTGGCTGCTCTCAAAGAGTCCGGTATGGGCGGTATGCCCGTCTCCCATGGCCCAATAAAGGACGTAGGAACAAACGCTTCGGAGGGTGAACTCTGATTTCTGCTGAATGATGTATTCCTCAACCAAAACTCGTAGTTCGGAATCAGAATAATCAATTCCAATTGCGTTGCTATTGTTCATGGTTATGTAAATCCTCGTTTTTTTGATGATTAACACCTCTTGGTGGCCCTAAACGACTATCCCAAAGAAAGCCTCACACCGATATGCGTCTTACTTCGCCACGTTAGGGATGCCGTTCAGTTCGTTCTGGATGTATTCAAGAGATGCAATCTTTGCCTTAGTCTCCTCAACGTTCAGACGGCGAGTGTTGTTGGAGTTGAACTCATCTATGAGCACTCGCTTTGTGTCACCTTCTTTGAAGAACTTATCGTAGTTGAGGTCGCGGTTGTCGGCCGGCACACGATAGAAGTTGCCCATGTCTACAGCTTTGGCCGCCTCTTCCTTGGTGAGGAGGGTTTCGTACATCTTTTCGCCGTGGCGGATACCGATGACTTTGATTTCTTCCTTCTTGCCACCGAAGAGGTCGCATACGGCTTCGGCCTGAGTCTGGATAGTGCAGGCGGGGGCTTTCTGTACAAGGATGTCTCCGTTCTGGCCGTGTTCAAAGGCGAAGAGGACAAGGTCGACAGCTTCGTCAAGGGACATGATGAAACGGGTCATGCTCGGCTCGGTGAGAGTTATCGGGTTGCCATTACGGATTTGATCAATCCACAGGGGGATGACGGAACCACGGCTACACATCACGTTGCCGTAGCGGGTGCAGCAGATCTTGGTGTCTCCGGAGTATCTTGACTTGGCGATGGCGACCTTTTCCTCGATGGCTTTGGTGATGCCCATGGCGTTAATGGGGTAAGCTGCTTTGTCTGTGCTTAAGCAGATGACGGATTTAACCTTTGCCTCAATGGCAGCGGTGAGGACGTTATCCGTGCCAATTACATTGGTGTAGACCGCCTGCATGGGAAAAAACTCACAAGAGGGCACTTGCTTGAGGGCGGCCGCGTGAAAAATAAAATCTGAGCCAGGAATTGCGCTGCGGCAAGACTCGAGATTTCTTACATCGCCAATGTAGAACTTGATCTTGTGAGCCACATCCGGATACTTGGCCTGGTACTCGTGACGCATGTCATCTTGCTTCTTCTCATCACGGGAGAAGATGCGAATCTCTTTGATGTCTGTGGCCAGGAAACGCTTAAGGACTGCGTTCCCGAAGGATCCTGTTCCTCCTGAGATTAGGAGGGTCTTGTCTTTGAAAATGGACATAAATTATTGATTTCTATTTTGTTGTATTCAATGATTCGAGGGTTGCAATAAGGGCTTGCTGGAAATCATTGCGACCATTGTAGGTAGCTTTCACGCAGTTGGATGCCTTTACGTTCTTGAGGGCCTCAACATCTTTAAGCTCTGCAGGGATGGTGTTCTCGTCGTTGTGGTATTCGCTGAAGAGTAGAATAACCGGCTTGCCAGTGGCTATGATGGCGTTTGCTTTAGCTGTGTCTACGTAGTTGTCAATGGGCAGGACGTAGATGTCCGGCTCTGCGGTGGAGTCCGACGGCAACGGGAGAAAGACTTTGCCTTTCTCCTTTCCGTTTTCTGCATTCCAACGGTTGAGGGTTTCCCTTGCTATTTGTTCTTCTTCTATGGTCACGCCTGGCGAGACGATAGAGACGGTATATATGGTGGCTGTGTACATAATACCCAATAACTAGTTCTTGGAGGATTGAGTTATCTTACTTATCTTTGTAGTGCGAATTGTTACAATTTATATTCGCGGGTTTTATATGACGTTTTTGGAACGAATTTTCTTTGGTTGGTTGCCAGAGCGGTGGAATGTATCCTGGAAGCTCAGGCGGAGAGTCCGGTTGAGGGAGTCTTCTGGTGAACGGCAGGTCTGGATAGAGGAGGACACTTCTGTTCAGTTGCGTTCGAAATCTTGGTGTTTTTTGGCGTTTTCTATGAAACACGGCTTTTATAGCTCGGAAATTCTTTGTATCTTGCGGTGTGCTTGAGGCCTAAGTTGCTGGCTTTTTGCACAACGGTGTTGTGAAACACGCACAACGATATGTTCTTTAAAATAGCTTGCGGTGGCGTTGCTTTTGTGTCCAATGTTGGTGATTTTTGGGCAGGTAGTACCTCGGTTGAGCGAGAAGCGATACGGCAAGGGATATATTTAACTGAGTATCAATTAGTTAAGCAGCGTATTGGAGTGATTCCATGGGGAAAAACTCGCAGGAGGGCACCTGCTTGAGGGCCGCTGCGTGAAACACATAATTTACCCCTTGCATCGCATAGTGGAGCGTGCTCTTATTGCGGACGTCACCAATGTAGAATTTGATCTTGTTGGCCACTTCCGGCATCCTTGCCTGGAAGTCGTGACGCATGTCATCCTGCTTTTTTTCATCTCTGGAGAAGATGCGAATTTCTTTTATATC
Organism: Parabacteroides sp.; assembly: GCA_028707405.1. Classification (GTDB taxonomy): domain Bacteria; phylum Bacteroidota; class Bacteroidia; order Bacteroidales; family Tannerellaceae; genus Parabacteroides. The sequence continues at coordinate 15,083 of JAQWBH010000089.1, forward strand.
GGAATCCAGAAACCGTCTTAACACTGCATTACCGAATGAGCCGGTGCCACCGGTGATCAAAAGCGTTTTGTCTTTGAATACTGTCATAATTATTCTGCTTT
>JAQWBH010000478.1 GCA_028707405.1 Parabacteroides sp.
AAGCCGGAGCATCCATCACTGAAACAATCAAGAACCTGGGCGGTGATCCAGATGATCCTTTCCAAATATTTCCTGAAGTAGCAGAGTTGTATGCTCATCGCGCAAAAGAACTCGAAAGCATCATGAATCAACGATATGAAGCACAAGAAGCATGGGCAAAAGCAAATCCCGAGATTTCAGCAAAAATGAAAAACTGGTTCTCCGGAAAAGCACCTGTCATTGACTGGAAGGCTATCGAACAGAAACCCAATCAGGCAACACGTGCCGCTTCAGCAACAGTATTAGGCGTCCTAGCCACACAAGTTGAAAACATGATCTGTGCTTCAGCAGATCTTTCCAACTCTGATAAAACAGATGGATTCCTAAAGAAAACACATGCATTCGAAAAAGGCGATTTCAGTGGAGCTTTCTTCCAGGCTGGCGTTTCAGAACTGGCCATGGCATGTATCTGCATCGGGATGTCGCTCCACGGTGGCGTTATCGCTGCATGCGGAACATTCTTTGTATTTTCCGATTATATGAAACCGGCTGTACGTATGGCTTCACTAATGGAACAACCCGTGAAATTTATCTGGACTCACGATGCTTTCCGCGTTGGTGAAGACGGACCGACACACGAACCTGTTGAACAGGAAGCTCAGATTCGTCTGATGGAAAAACTAAAGAATCACAAAGGTCATAATTCGATGCTTGTTCTTCGCCCGGCCGATGTCATGGAGACAACCGTTGCCTGGAAAATGGCTATGGAAAATATATCTACTCCTACGGCACTTATCTTATCTCGTCAGGGAATAAAAGACCTGCCATCAAAACAAAATCGTTATGACGAAGCGCTGCAGGCAGAAAGAGGAGCCTACATAGTAGAAAGCGATCAGAATCCCGTAGTAGCGCTTGTCGCTTCAGGTTCTGAAGTTGCAACACTCGAAGAAGGTGCTGCATTATTAAGAGCCGAAGGAGTACAAGTAAGAGTTGTCTCTGTTCCTTCGGAAGGTCTGTTCCGTAGTCAAAGCAAAGAATATCAGGATTCGGTCATTCCTGTTTCCGGGAAAGTATTCGGATTGACGGCAGGACTGCCGGTCACTTTGGAAAGTCTTGTCGGAGCAAACGGTAAAGTCTGGGGACTGGAATCTTTCGGCTTCTCTGCTCCATATCATATTCTCGACGAAAAGCTGGGATTCACAGGAGCCAATGTATACAAGCAAGTAAAACAACTTTTATCAACCAAGTAACTGCCGATAAGAAAAATATGAAGATGATAGGTTTAAGTAGCGATCACGCTGGTTTTGATTTGAAAGAGTTTGTCAAGCAAATTCTTGATTCAAAAGGAATAGCATATAAAGATTTTGGAACAAACTCTAGAGAGAGTTGCGATTATCCTGATTTTGCTCATCCGCTAGCTGAAGCTGTTGAATCAGGGGCAGTAGATTGTGGCATCGGAATATGTGGTTCTGGTAATGGAATTGCCATGACGTTGAACAAACACCCGAAAATCAGAGCAGCAATCTGCTGGGATAACGAAATCGCCCGGCTTGCACGCGCCCATAACGATGCCAACATTCTTGTAATGCCCGGTCGTTTCATCAGTCATGAAGAAGCGCTACGCGTCGTTGAGACCTTTCTCAATACATCTTTCGAAGGCGGCAGACATCTTCGTAGAATAAACAAAATACCAATAAATAACAAATAACAAACAAGGTAAAAACATTAATCCATGGCAGCACTAGATTATATTGTAATTGGAATCTTCGCCATCGTTCTGATAGGGATCGTTCTGTGGGTTTTCAAACAGAAACAAGACAGTTCGGGTGATTATTTTCTTGCCGGTCGCGATGCCACATGGCTTGCCATCGGTGCCTCTCTGTTCGCTTCCAACATTGGTTCCGAACATCTTATAGGTCTCGCCGGAGCAGGAGCTTCGAGCGGTATGGCAATGGCTCACTGGGAAATACAAGGATGGATGATCTTAATATTGGGTTGGGTATTCGTACCTTTCTATTCTCGCAGTATGGTTCTGACAATGCCGGAATTTCTCGAGAAACGATATAACCCGCAATCACGGACGATCCTTTCTGTTATATCATTAGTCAGTTATGTATTAACAAAGGTTGCCGTTACGGTTTATGCCGGTGGTTTAGTATTTAAGGAAGTGTTTGGCATCCAAGAACTCTGGGGAATTGATTTCTTCTGGATTGCAGCTATCGGACTTGTTTTGCTCACAGCTGTCTATACGGTCATCGGCGGAATGAAATCTGTTCTTTATACTTCAGTACTTCAAACACCAATCCTGCTTCTAGGGTCTATTGTTATTTTAGTGTTAGGATTAAAAGCCGTTGGAGGCTGGGATCAAGTATTAGCAGCTTGTGGAGCTGTACCGGCCAACGATTACGGTGATACGATGGTCAATCTGATACGTGATAATCGCGATCCGAATTATCCCTGGCTGGGCGCTCTGATCGGTTCTTCCATTATTGGTTTCTGGTATTGGTGTACCGATCAATATATTGTACAACGTGTATTATCGGGAAAGAATGAGACGCAGGCTCGCCGCGGAGCGATCTTCGGTGCCTACTTGAAGCTGTTGCCTGTATTTTTGTTTCTGATTCCGGGAATGATCGCTTTTGCCTTACAAAAGAACGGTGTACTAATCAATGGTCTTCCTTTTAAAATGACTTCTGCAGATGCGGCCTTTCCATCCCTAGTAAGGCAATTGCTCCCTGCCGGATTCAAAGGTGTCGTCGTTTGTGGTATATTAGCCGCTCTGATGAGTTCGCTGGCTTCTCTGTTCAACTCTTCAGCCATGTTATTCACCATCGACTTTTATAAAAAATACAAACCGGAAGCCAGTGAAAAGTCATTGGTTTCAGTTGGCCGTATTGCCACAATTGTTGTAGTAATCCTGGGTATTCTCTGGATTCCGGTGATGAAAAGTATCGGCCAGTATCTGTATAATTACTTGCAGGATGTTCAATCGGTATTAGCTCCGGGTATTGCAGCCGCGTTCTTACTGGGTATTCTTTCCAAACGTGTAACGCCCAAAGCCGGCATGTGGGGTTTGATTATCGGTTTTGTTGTTGGTATTACCCGCTTAAGTGCTAAAGTCTTCTACAGCAACGATCCGACAGCATCAAGCAGCTGGTTTAAATCACTCTTTTATGACACAAACTGGTTGTTCTTCTGCGGTGGAATGTTGGTGTTCTGTATGGCAGCGATCATTATCATCAGTATGTTCACCAAGCCCGCACCCGCTGAACAAATTAAAGGCTTAACCTTTAGTTCGTCGACACCCGAACAACGGGCAGCGACACGCGCAAGTTGGAGTACATGGGATGTCATTCATTCTTGCATCATCATTGCCATTACCATCGCCTTCTATATCTACTTCTGGTAATTACGACAAGAAATATTTCAAAAAAGAGACAGCATTATTCATTAATGTTGTCTCTTTTTTTAGGGTGAAAAACCAACATTTGAACTTTCACACCAATGGATTAAAAAAAATGACTTCTTCAAATACCTATGGATGACTGACTTTTTTGATTCGGAGAGATATTTCTATTTATTAATGGGAAAATCAAGTAATCTCTATACAATCAGATATGACAAATCAACCAAAGAGATCTGT
>JAQWBH010000479.1 GCA_028707405.1 Parabacteroides sp.
AAAGCCCGCGTCCCCTTATGGTAGCGCGAAGTCGTAAAAAGCTGCTTTGGCATCAACACCTGATTCAAGTTATGCATTTCTTTATCAGTTCGACCATTATAATAGGAAAAATCCGGATGCTCATCAATCGTACGAGCGGGATCAAGCTTGAAACCATCGACACCGTTATCGACAAAATTCATCAGATGATCCATCCAATGCTCCTGACCCGATTGCGATTTACCGGCTTGAGCTGCCAGTTCGTCTTCAGCCACCAGACTCTCATCATATTCCTCACATAACCAAAGACAAAGATGAAATCCTAAACCATGCAGACGCCCTATCAACAAATTGTGGGATTCACTCTTAGGATACTTATCCGCCACCCAATAAGGTTCAGCCGTAAACTTTTGATAATTCCATTTCTTTTTCGTCGAGAAATCATAGCGTTTCTCCATCCACTGCGGTTCGAGCCAGAACATGTCGCAAGGAACACCGAGTTCACGAAAACGCACGGCATCATTGAGAATATCAAACTGTCCTTCCAACATATTTGGACCGAAGTTTAACCCATAAGCCCATTTCGGGAAAAGAAAAGGCTTTCCCGTAATTGTTGTATATTTATCAATCACATCACACATAGAATTGCCGAACATCAGATAAAAATCCGCCTCATCAGTCGTGTTGTAGACATACAAATTATCATGATCGTAACTTCCTACATCAAAAAAAATTTTACGTGTCGTATTATTAAAAATACCCCAGTTGTTAGAACTAATCATAAATGGAGTAGGGATCTCGGTATGCTGATAGGTTGCCCACATTCGCAACAACTCACCACGATGCTGAATATGTTCGCGACTTGTACTACCTCCTCCATAAAAACGCTCGTCGTTCTTCAATAAGACTGAAAGAATACTATTATTTTTGAAATCACCCGTTTCAGCCATATCTTTCAAAGTCGGTTTCTTGTCATCACCAATGATACCACTATTGTTAGATACGTTCAAATCCAAAAATTTCTTATTAATAACCTCACCTAGCTTTTCACAAAGCCTATCAGAAGAAGCATAAAAACGCAACTGCTCAATAATATTTTTTCCCTCGTTGTTGGTGACAGAAACAAGGCCTGTTTGCTTATTTACCTTTAATATATAATGTGCTGTACGTAGTTCAAATTTTTGGCGATCTTCCTTTTTTTTCACTTCCACCGCAGCCCAGTCTGTTTTCAGAATCTGATATCTTTGCAACAGAGACTCCGTATATTGATCATGCGGAGTCATTTGTATATGAAAAATACCATCTTCACATACCTCAACACACATCTTCAATCCATTCTGGAGCTTCACATCAAACACCTCTTTCCGATTACCGGCAAAAGCCAACTGCAAAGAGAAGAAACATAAAAGCCAGCAGCAAAATCTTCGCATCATTTAGAAATTTTTCAGCTCCTGATATAACCTCCTTACTGGCAAGCCCATCACATTATAAAAACTCCCTTTGACCGACTCAACACCTATATATCCAATCCACTCCTGCACACCATAAGCTCCGGCTTTATCAAAAGGCTGGTATTTGTCGACATAATACTCAATTTCTTCATCTGTCAACTCGCCAAAAGTCACAGAGGAAGTCTGCGAAAAAGAGAGAGATTTTTGCTTTGAGGTCAGGCAAACGCCAGTAATCACCTGATGTTCATTTCCAGACAATTGTTTCAACATTTCTATAGCAGCATCACGATCGGCAGGCTTACCCAGCACCTCTTTGTATGTCCATACAATTGTATCAGCCGTTATAAGCAATTCGTCTTCCGGCATTATTTTTTTATAAGCTTTCGCTTTCTTTGCAGCAATGAAGACAGGAATAAGATCAGGACGCAAATCTTTAGGATATGATTCCTTAATTCCTTCCATAACACGGACTTCAAAATCCAAGTCCAATCCAGTCAGCAATTCTTTACGCCGTGGAGAAGCCGACCCTAATACAATCTTATATTTTTCTAAATTTGACAACATATATTATAGTATTTTGTTACCATCCAAAAGCTTCATCGCTCATCCAACGCCCCTGCGCTTTCATTGTCTGCTCAATAACATCACGTGCGACACCATGGCCACCGTTATAAGGCGATATATATTTAGCAATGTTTTTAATGTCAGGAGCTGCATCAGCCGGAGCAACAGGAAGTCCCACCAGCTGCATTACTTCATAATCAGGTATGTCATCACCTGCATAGAGCACCTCTTCTACCTTCAATCCTGTTTTTTCCAAAAAATCATAGAAGTCATTAATTTTCACAGCGCTTCTTGTATAGATATAATTCAAGCCTAAACGGGAGTATCGCATCACAACTGATTCCGTATAAGCACCTGTAATAATTGCTACCTGATATCCTTTCTTTACAGCCAACTGCATTGCATAACCATCCTTTATATTAACCGTTCGCATTGGATCTCCACTAGAATCCAAAGAGATAAAGTTGCAGGATAGCACCCCATCCACATCAAATACAAACGCCTTTATCTTTTTCAAATCATAGTTAATGCTCCCCATCTATCGTTTCCTTATGTATGCTCTTGCTAAGCAATTGATAAAGCAACTTTTTATCTGTATCAGTCAACATAGCAAGATGTTTGTTTATTACGTTCTCGTCATAGCGTACAGCCGGCCCTGTCTGAGCCTCAGCAGGGGACATTACATGTACCTTAGCCGCTGTTTCATCAATCAACGGAAGCAACACTTCTGTCGGTATTGCCTGCGATTCAAGTAATTTAAAAGCTTCAGAATAAATATAATTTGCAAAGTTACAAGCATATACAGCCGCTAAATGCAGATACTTACGCTTCTCAGAGGAAAGAAAATAGACATTGCTAGAAATGGAGAATGCTACCTTTTTCAACTTTTCCGCGACATCGGCATTATTCGATTCCAAAAATAACGGCACTATAGAAAAATCAACAGCACGTTGTTTACTGAATGTTTGCAAAGGATAAAGCACTCCATATCGATTTGAAAAACCTGCAAACACATCCATCGGCATACTCCCGGCAGTATGAATCCATATACCCTGATTAGACTTCATGCCAGCGATAACATCTGGCAAAACAGAATCTTTCAATGAAAAAACATACAGTTCTGCATCATCATGAACTTCCTCAAGAGCTGTAGTCCACTCACAACCTAATTTTTCAGCTAAAGACGTTGCATGGTCTTGTGTATAACTATAAACTTGAACGATATTAAAACCAACTCGTTTCATCCCTAGAGACAATCGAGTTGCCAAATTACCCGTCCCTATAAATATCACTTTCATATCCCGCCTTCCTTCACGCTATCGGACATTTTAAATTTATCAAGATGCACCTTCTCCCATTGCAGTTGCCCTTCGTCATGTGATTTCTGTTGCTCTGCCTTATATCCGAAACCAATGATGCAAAGGACTCCAAGCTGATAGGGAATATTCAACAAATCTCGTACATACTGTTCCGCATCAGTATCGTTTTCAGTATATCGCCCATGTATCTGACACCAGCAGCTGCCTAAGCCCAAATCTTCAGCCTGAAGCTGCATATACGCTGCAGCTATAGTTGCATCTTCCATCCACATATCGCTTTCCATAAAATTG
>JAQWBH010000480.1 GCA_028707405.1 Parabacteroides sp.
GAGCTATCGAGAAAAGTCTTAACAGTGAGAATTCCATGCTGTCGGCACTGTATCTTCTGACCGCAGATAAGTATTTATGGTCAAAGGTTCGATGTGCGATGAGTAACAATGGCATTAACTTTTCTGCTGTTCGACTCGGTAATGTCAGTACCGACGCCTACACTCTATATATGACTGCAAGGGATTTGTATAGCGGGACAGCACACATTACCGTTTCTGATCTTGCAGATACGGATCTTATTACAAACAAAATGTTCGGCATTCTTTGCAATGCTATGGCAATACGCCGTTACGGCATGAAAGCTATTGAAGTCGCTAAAAAGGATGGTGGCGAAAGATGCTAAGTATACGTGCAACTCTAAAAAGAGATGACCATGAAACCATACTGAATATGCCCTGCAACGATTATGATATTGACACTGCTATGCAGAATATCGGTGAAGCGAACATGACCAACACCACACAATTTGTATCCCAGATGGACAGCAATATTCGTGAGCTTTCAGTCCTGCAAGACCGTTTCATCAACGTGGATGAACTAAACTTTCTCGCTAAAAGGCTGGACAGTTTCTCTAAAAAGGAATTGAATCAGTTTCGTGCGGCGATGGTAGTGGTAGAACCTGTGGAATTAAAGGATATGATAAATCTCACCTTCAACCTCCATAACTACACACTGATATCAGACTTTTCAAACATTGATACGGTTGGAAAAACTCATGTTCTGAATATTGAGGGAGCCATTGCTACCAATCAGGAACCGTTTATTGATTACCGTGCTATAGGCGAAGAACTGTTGTCCACAGGCGGTACAACAACGCCATACGGTGTACTGTTTCAAAACGGGATTCATATGGAAGAAATATATGACAGTCAGGTCTTTCCCATTTTTTTGTATGAGGGCTGCGTATTTGCACCCACCATCGGATATGCCGGCAAGACGGAAACGCTGTATATGCCTTGTACGAAAACCTCAATAGAAAAAGCGGTTCACCGTCTCGGTGCGCCAAGCATGAACGAGTGCACCCTTGATAATCTGGATGCATTGCCAATTGCACCCGACTGGCTTGTTGAAATTTGCCCGAATTACGATAACACTGATGTGTATGGGCTGAATAAGCTGTCGGCAGTCATTACGGATTTTGAACCGGAGGACTATAGCAAACTGGTTGCAATTTGCTTCTATGCGGAAATTGACGATTTCGATAAAGCAGTCTTGCTTGCTGAAAACATCGACAGCTTCGAATTTGTCCCGGATGTGGACGATTACGAATCGCTTGGCAGGTATCTGATCAGGGCATCCGGCAATTATCTGTACGATGAAAACCTCGATGATTATTATGATTCCGAAAAGCTTGGTGAATATATTGTGGATAATCAGCATGGTGAGTTTATTGCATATGGATATGTCGGTATCAAGGATGGTATCCACCTTTCAGACATTCTCGGTGAATCCGATGAAATGACTAACAGTATCAGAATGGAGGGTATGTGATGGCATTACTTTTTTCAAAGGTGGCACTGCTTGCCAATGATTGTATGTCCACTGTTGAGTTTCTTGTATGCGGCATTCCCAGAGAAGCTGATGATCTTGCTGGGTATACTGGCTATGAAGATTTTGTTGAAGAGCACTCCGATTCCGAATGCTTCGACGTTACCGCCTAAGCATATGTCTATGGCGACGGTGAAACAAAAACAGCCAGTATTTATGAAATCGCTGCCTTTACACAACGTGGTGATGATTTTCTTAAGCACCCGGATGTTCAGCTGATTGAGAAGGTAAACTTCGAAATATACAACGACCAAAATGATATGGAAATGGAGCTGTGATTATGAATTCATTTGAGCGTGATAGGCAAAAAGCTAAGATGTATAAAGAAATGTATCCTGCTGGCACAAGGATTGAACTAATAAGTATGGGAAATGATCCGCACCCGATTGATGGTGGAACCCGCGGAACGGTGGATTACGTGGATGATATCGGGCAAATCGGAATGAAATGGGATAATGGCAGAAGCCTCTCTCTTATCCCCAGCGAAGACAGCTTTCGTAAGCTCACACCTGAGGAAATCGATGCTGAAAGGGATGAATTATCGCAGGATGACGATGCACCTGTACAAACAATGTGAGGTATGCAGATGAAGGACAATATAAAAATGCAAGAGGACTTTACGGAATATCTTAACCGTGAAGTCCTTTCTTCTGTGGATTGGGCAAAACTCGAAAATTTAAAATATATGAAAGAACTGCTAAAGCAAATGACGGATAGATTTTGTGATATTTACCATACAAACAAGCTTGATTACGATATGGAATTTGTCCTTGTTCCTGCTGTAATCCGTGTATGCGAAAGCGGAGATTTATACGCAGGAATTGTTCAGCTTGATCTCACGTCCAGTGGCGAGCATTAAAGTATTTGTTTAAATATTATTCATCATCCAATCCTCACCCCACTGATGCATAAAGCGACAGATAAGATCGCTTTTATCATATAGCTTTTTGCTATTCTTCTGACCATATCGCCTTGCAAGTTCCGCTATCGGTATTGTCCGGTTTGCAATCATTCCAGGTGTAGTCTCATCTCGATATGCTTTTAGAATACTGTCAATACCATCAGTTTTCAGGTTTCCGAGTTTCCACCACTCGGCGGGTTCAGCTATGTTGGGATACACATCATAGTCCGCATCAATTGCGATGCAGGGGAAATTTGCTAAAAAATTGGCGGATTGATTTTCAATAATCAAATAATCCAAAAGCTTATATTCAGGTTGCCCGAGCATATTTGTTCCTTCGCGGCAAATTGAAATAAATTCCTGAGGGATTCTGTTCAAGTCATCTTCCTCGACACGGAAATCTTCTATTTCATATCCGCAACCCTCAGGTGATATACCTCCAATAAATACCTCAAATTTCTGAACGATATTTTCACAACGCTCAAATAATTTCATGTCATAAATCAAGTGTAAAAATTCGTCTAATTCATTAAGACAACGCTTTGTAATAAACAATTGCCACCTCGGGGAAATCCCGACCGCAAGTAACCGTTCGGTAGCTTTGAGCTGATCTTTAAATGCTCCTTTTCTCCTCATCCCCCAATCGGTATTACCCTCCATGCCAAAAAAGGTGATCTGACACTTCTTCGGTACCAGTGAGGCTACCCATGTAGCATAACTTTCATCGTTGGCAAGCCGCCATGTGGAGAGAAGCTCAAACCTCTCAGCCCGTCCAGGGGAAGATAGTTCCTGCTCTAACTGCCAAAGCTCACGGTAGTCGTCACGATAATCTGGCTCGCGCCACCATGAGAAAAAGCCCATTTCAGCGATACCACGATCGTCCTCGTCGCGCCAATGTTTAAATTGTGCAGCGATGTATTTAAACTCATCAATGCTCATGTGCCCGTTTTTATGAGCACCGAGCCAGCAATGACGGCAATGGTTTGGGCAACCTGCTATATCAACCATCACGCCAAGATACGACATATCAAAATGACTCATTTTAGTTTTCCTCGTATTATATAAGAGTAGTAGTTTTTAGAGTTCCTCTCCAAGAACTATAAAAATTTGCTATACTGTATAGGATGCTGTGGATCGGTCATTTTTCCTA
>JAQWBH010000481.1 GCA_028707405.1 Parabacteroides sp.
GGCTCGCATATTATAAACCTGCATATAAATTTTACAATTATGGCTAAAAGCATTCGAACAGAAATTATTATCTCGGCTTCACCTGAGAAAGTTTGGGGTATTCTTACCAAATTTGAAAATTATCCAGCCTGGAATCCTTTTATCATCTCCTTAGAGGGGGTAGTTGAACAAGGTAACAAGATCACTGTAACAATACATCCGCCGAAAGGAAAAGGAATGATATTTAAACCCACAATTATCGAATACGTCAAATATAAAAAACTGAGCTGGCTAGGCAGCGTTCTTTTTCGTGGTATATTTGACGGCGAACATATATTTGAATTAATTGATAATTCTAACGGGACTGTCACATTTATTCAAAGTGAAAATTTCACTGGTATTTTTTCGTCCATGCTTAATTTGGATAATACGAAAGACGGGTTTATATTAATGAATAACAAATTAAAAGAATTATCGGAATATTAGCCGGCACTTTTTTATATACACCTAACATACTAATAACTGCGTTTGTAAGAATTATTAGAATGAATCGTCACATATATAATAATAGAAACAGATAATACCTTTGTTATGAATATTCACTTTTTGCAACACGAAGCATTTGAAGCTCCGGGTGCTTTTTTTGACTGGGCTAAAAAGAAAGCTTATAAAATTACTTTTTCAAGAGTATATGAAGACCAGCCTCTACCCCGTTCTGTTGATGATATAGATATACTCATAATATTAGGAGGTCCGCAAAGCCCGGATACAACGCTCGAAGAATGCCCGCACTTCAATGCCAAAGCTGAAATTGCGTTCATTCAAAAATGCATATTGGAGAAAAAGGCGGTTATAGGGGTTTGTCTGGGAGCCCAACTTATTGGTAATGCTTTGGGAGCCAAATTTGAGCATAGCCCTGAAAAAGAAATTGGTGTGTTTCCGATACAATTAACGGAAGAAGGATTAAAGGATGTGAAACTTCAACACTTCAATTCTTGTTGCGACGCAGGACATTGGCACAGTGACATGCCGGGCTTAACCGCAGAAAGTAAAGTGCTGGCCACAAGTCAAGGTTGTCCTCGTCAAATTGTAGCTTATAGTGATTGGGTTTATGGCTTTCAATGTCATTTGGAATTGACACAGGAAGTGGTCAAATTGTTAATTGCAAACGATGAAGATACTTTGCTTAACAAAGATCAATACCGCTTTATACAGAAGCCTCACGAGATTCAAAATTACGATTACACTGAGATGAATAATAAACTATGTTTATTTTTAGACAAATTTGTTGCCGAATATATTTGTTTTCTTTTGCGAAAGATACACTCCGGAAAGAATCATCAAACTTCCTACCAGAGAGATCAAAGTGATTCGCTCCTGTAAAACGATGGAAGAAGTGATGAATGTTGACAGAGGATTAAGATACAAATAATTGGTGGCTGTAACGACTCCCAGCTGATTCACCACATAATTCCAGGCCAGATAACCTAAGAAAGAAGCAACGATTCCAAGAAAACACAAGTTGGCGAGGACTGTGAAATCGCAAAGACTTGTCCAGGGAATACCTTCTCCCGTTATCGGAAATACCGGCAGAATAGTCAGGATCCCATAAAAGAACACTTTTCGTGTGACAAACACAGACGTATAGTTATGCTGTTGCACTTTCTTCAGTATCAGTCCGTAAACAACCCACATAAGCGAAGCTGATATCGTAAGCATGTCGCCGACAGGATTCAACTTCAATACATACTGTCCGTTAAACACTACGAGTGCGATCCCCACCAGAGCCACAAAAGCGCCAACAACAAGCGCTTTGCCAATGCGCTCGCTCTTGTATACCAGCGAAGTAGCTATTGCCGTAAGCAATGGCGTTACACTAATAAGTATGGATACATTCGAAGCTTGCGTAAACTTCAATGCCGAGTTTTCAGCCAGAAAATAAAGCGAACCCCCGGATAAGCCAAGCACAACAAACAACAGTTCATCCTGCCAGCTTTTTGCCAGCAATCGCTTTGGTGAAATCAACCAGATACAGATATATGCCAGAATAAACCGGAGTAACATAATCTGTTCGGGAGTCAGCCCGTGAGAAATCAATACTTTTGAAGAAACAAATGTTGTTCCCCACACGACAGAGGTAAGGACAGCTTCAATATGACAGAAAAGCGGACTTTTAATGTTCATCTGTTCACTCTTTAGTGGTCTGATTCAATCCTTCATTTTATCTCCAGCGTCATCCAACGTCCATCGATAAGACCTTGAAAAATATTCTCAACACAAAGATTCCAGCTTACAAATCCGATAAATTTACCATTCTCGTCCACATATGTATCAGCCGGAGCCAAAGGTGCACCGTTCTCCGCATTGTAACTCTCATGCAGGCTGCCATATTTCTTATAATCGCTGATCAGCATCTTGCCAAGAGTATATGCCACCCACTCCACTTCTTTATCGAAACCGTAATGCTTCAAAATAATGGCATCAACATAGTTGGCAACCATCCAGATCGGACCTTGCCAGTTCGAGAAAGGTTTGATGATATTTCGGTTATTGTAATCCGGATCCTGAACAGACAACGAACGGAAGCCATAAGGCGACTTCAGTTGTTTTGTATTAATCAGATAATGTCTGATCATTGCCTGTCCGTTGGCTTTTGTAGCGATCCGGTCGAACAGCGGCCAGAAATTAGAATAGCTGACGCGTTTATAAAACGTTCCCGTTTCTCTATCTACATTATAATAGGTCTTGTCCTCATCGCACCAAAGATATTTATTGATAGCGTCCTTCAGTTTTTGGGCTTTCAGCTCAAACTGCGCCGATTCGTCCGTGTTGCCCAGCTGGCGGGCGATCACGGCCATCGCCTCATATTCGCGAACTTGCAACGTACTGGCATCGCAAGCCAGAAAAGACCTTTTATCTTCTGTGAAATAATTCAATGCCACATTATTATCCGCTCCGCTCTGCATAGCTATCTGCCAGAAATACAAACCGGTCTTTTCATCGCGCTGAGTCTCTTCTCTGTATCTGAGCGTCAGTTTCAGTTTATCATAATAAGGCCGGATCCACTGATAATCGTTCAGTCCTTTTGAAGCAAAAAGCACCCCTTGTGCCAGAAACGGCTTCATTGAAAAGTCTCCAAAAATAGGACGCGGTCCTTTGGTTGTAGCGCAGCCCGACACATAACCTTTGGAATCAACACCTTCGATCAGGTTCAACGCCCAATACTTCAGATATTCGGGCTTGCCTTTCGAACAGAAGTAATTTCCAATAAAAAATCCGTCCCAATCCCACATCTGTGTATAAAACCCGGCAGGAATCAAATACGGATATTTCAGATAACCTTCCGCAGGATGAATAGTACGCGGGCTCAACACATCGAAAACAGTTTTCAACTCTTCATAAGTTTTTTTCATGTCATTCTGACTGACAGTTTGAGCAGCAACATCGTTAACACTACTTGCAGCTATAAGCAGACTTACGGCGCCTATCATACATTTCAATATTTTCATCGTTATACTTTTTACATATTAAAGCCCGTTTCTCAGGCTGTATAGAACGTACAAAATTAGAAATATACCCACTTATAACCAAAGAAAAACAAGTTATAACAAAAAA
>JAQWBH010000482.1 GCA_028707405.1 Parabacteroides sp.
AGCCTCATGGCTACTCTTTGTGTATTTGCAACTTGTTGCCGTTAGCGCTATGCCAAGGACAACCATCAGCATTTGCTTATTCATTAATGCATCATTTGGAGGCTTAGAAAGAAACAAATATTTCTATGCTATTCCTGATTGATAAATAATATTTTGTATTTATATCTTACAACGTTTTCTCTCTGAAACATACCATCATGAAACAGAACGATCAGAATGTTTTTACTCATTATTCGCTTCCGCAGCAAAGCAATCACAATTCTTCATAAAAAACTGATGAATAGGCAATTTAGCCTATATTTATCATGCCGGAAAATCCACTTACGTGCTTGCTGCAAGACAAAGAAAATAAGTTCCTGACGCGGCGACAAAAATATAAATAAAAATGATAATATATCCTCTACAAGATGACTTTTTCATGTTATAATTTTTTTTGAGAGTATTATATAAACGAATACGCTATTTAACAAAATCAGACTCATTTTTAAAATGCATTTACTACCGGCAACTTTTCCTTATAATGCGTATTGTTGCATTTATCATCTTCCAAAAAGAATATTTCCATTTTCTTTTATTATTTCTATCACATTTTTTATAACTTGCCGCTGTTTATCGGTGAAACTGGTTGGAAATCCAGGCAAAACACTGTATCATGGCAAGACATGAAAACACAAAAGATAGTCCAATCAACAAACTAATATTCATTATATTAAATTATTTTTCTTATAATTCAAAGAAGTTTCTAATTATATACATTATGGACAGAAGAGATTTCATTCGTACTTCAATGTGTGCAAGTTTGGTTTGCCTTTGTGATTTTGACAAGGCATTTGCTGCCGGCGAAAGAGACAAGAGTGCAGGAAAGCCTTGGAAAGGCTGGACAAGAGGACAATTTCAAGTCCACTTTATCTATACCGGTGTAGCAGAATCAATGTTTTACATCTTCCCTGACGGGACAACGATGTTGCTGGATTGCGGCGATCATAATGCTATCGGAAGAGGAAAATTGGCCGTACCGGTTTTGCCGAATGCTGAACGTCATGCCGGCGAATGGATTGCACGTTACGTTGAGCGGGTTAATCCATCAAAGAAAGAAGTCGATTATATGATGCTTTCACATTATCATTCCGACCATGCCGGATGTGAGACTTTTTATGCGTCAAAAGATCAACGGAACGGAAAAGATTATACCTTGAGCGGTTTTTCTCAGGCTGCAGAGACATTGAATTTCAAGAAAGCGTTCGACCGTAGTTGGCCTACTTTTGATGATCCGTTGCCCGTGACGGATGAATCCGACAATGGGACTGTTGGCCATATGAAGAAGTTTTATGACTATATGCAGAAACATAACGGAATGCAATTGGAGAAGTTTAAACCAGGAACAAGGAATCAAGTTGCCATGCTGAAGGATCCAAGTAAGTATCCCACCTTCTCCACATGGAATATTTGTGGAAACGGAAGAATTGCTTATCCTGATGGTACTATTCATGATCTATATAAGGAACGTATTGAAAATGGACACCCCAAGACGTTAAATGAGAACGGAATGAGTCTGGGTATGATATTCTCCTATGGTTCATTCAGGTTCTATACCGCCGGTGATTTTTCTGATAAATGGAAACTGGCTGATGGCACAGAATATGAGATAGAGGATGCGATTGCTGATGTCTGCGGAAAAGTGAATGTAGCTAAACTAAACCATCACGGGCATTATTCCATGACCCGAAAGCTGATTGCCGCCTTGCAAGCGCAAGTCTATGTCAGCTGCGTCTGGGATCAGTTACATAATGTAGCTCCTGTCATGGAACGTTTGGCCGATCGTTCAATCTATCCCGGAGATAGAATCATCTGCCCTGGAATCTTTCCAAAAGAGCGGAGAGAAAAAGATGCAGGAAAAGCGTGGATGAGTGATATCGATGAAGATTCATTCGAAGGCGGACATATCATTCTGAATGTTGAACCGGAAGGAAAAAATTACAGCATTACATACCTAACGGCATCCGATGAATCAATGACGGTCAAAAGCGTACTACATTTTCGCAGCTAATGTTTCTTTTATACAAAGGCGTCACCAAAGGACATATTCCAGAAGTGACACCTTTTATAAACTAATTGCTCATATTATCCTCCTGTAATAGATTCCGCCATAGGATGGAGCTTATGCTGTCGATAATTAACGACGGCGCGGCCTTTTGTATCATTAGCGTAGCAATATTTACATAAGTGAACGCAGGTATTATATTCTCCAATATCCTTGCTGCACATACATCCGCAAAAAAGCCGCTGCCCCTTGTCTTTATTATCACCCCGAATCGCATAAGTTCCGTTTGGCAAAACAATAGCTTCCGCAGGCAATGGTATAACATTCCCAAAAATATCAGGTTGAGGCATGGGGTTAATATCAACATTTAACGCATTCATCAGAATTTTGTCTTCGTATGCAAATCGGATCATTAATGCATCATCAATACAATGGTTGGGCTTTATCCCAAAATCTTTTAGTCCTATCCCCGGATCCTCAGCACATGTTGCAAGCTCATATTTCCATTTTTTGTTCAATTCCAACAGCTTCGCGGCAAACTCCCGCATATCGGTTGAAGACCATTCCTTGTATGGAATCTTTTCTTTTTCAAGATTGTTCTTTACTCTCCGATATATATGAATATCGGCAAAACTAAAAACAAGTTTTTCTGTAAAGCCTTTTAACTGATCTCCTATGTTTTCAATTTTTTTGAGCAGTATTTCAATATCAACGCCATCAGTAAGAATCAGAGGATCAAAACGCCAAATAACATGGCCTTCACCCAAAGCTTCCACCAACAATTTAAATGTTTCTATTCGTTCAGTCAGTGGATGTACACCGGGCTCCAGACCTTCTCCGTAATCATTGAGAGAATATTGAACATAACATCCAATATTCTTTTCTCTTAATTCATTCAGGTGTTTTAATAACGGGCGCGGGTTTTTAGACCAGAAAACGATAAATCGGGTGTTTTTATATGAAACATACCCCTTGACTCTATTAAAAGGGTTAATCCATGCAGAATAGCCTACTTTTAGTCTATAAAAAAACCAGTCCGCATAAAATGCCGGGATATCTGTACTTCTGCTCGCCGAAATAATTTCAGGAATCTGCATAAATACACGCTCTCCATTTTCACGCGGTAATTTTTCTTTAGGCCAGAATGACATACTTATTTCCCCTCCTTTCTGCTTGCCGAAAGAAATCGTAAAATAAAATATTCAGTGAGTAACAAATCACACAGCATATTACGAATTATCGCATTAAAGCGTAACTCGAATAAATCAGAGGCATCCATAAATAAATGCACGTATCCTATTTCAAATGATACTTTACTCTTACTATGGCCTGTTCCTCCTCGCTCAGACTTTTAAAGTAAGCCCTCCACCCGGGACAAAAACCAGTATGCCAATGCCAGAATCTCGCAATGAACGACTTGGGATTCTCTTCATACTTACGACGCATCTTACAATCAGCGCAAGGATAACTTTTATTTTTCTCATTTTTCATACGACCAAATATTTGTTTGTCTAACACAAATGTAACACTATTTTGGAAAAGA
>JAQWBH010000483.1 GCA_028707405.1 Parabacteroides sp.
TTCTATTTTATTTACGGAGCCATTAAATCAACCTAATAATCTTACAATATGACAGTTATATACATACATCTCTATGCATGTTTAAAAAGAGGCTACCTCACAACGAAATAGGCTTTCTGTTTTATATGGTTTTCTTAAATACCTTTCTTTCCGTAACATTTACTTCCATCAGGAGATAGGTAGAAATCGAAAGTTTCTTCTTTAGGAGTTCCCGATAGTTGAACGGAATACTTGCATCTGACAATAATCGCAAGCACATCATTCGCATTTCTGCTTTCGTATCCCCGCAGATTATCCGGCACAAGGTTTTTAAGCGAATCTATACGGGCGTTCATCACAGCAATATCAGCATTATACTTGTCAATATCGCTCTGCTTTTTGGTTTTTGCCAATAGTTCCTCACTCATTTTCTTGGCAAGTGAAACACGGTCAATGATAAGTTGCTTATCTTTCCTAAATTCATCAGTAAGATAAGTAATACTGTCGGCAACGGTAACATTACCCTGTTCGTTTAACTCAACAATTTTGAAGTTGAGATTTTCTTTTGTGTCACTACCTTTCAGTAAGTGGTCGGTAATGGTTTTTTCATAGTTGCTCTTTGACGAATTAGAACCACCGCAGGAAACCATTAAAACCGCAATTAATAAATAGATTACATTTTTCATGACTATATTTCTGTTTATAAGAGTTTGAATTAATTTAATGTTATTGCAGGGAGTTTTGATGATAGGTTGTACACAATCAAAACATCTGCTTCTTTTTTCGGTTTTGTCCGGGTGTATTCGGTTAATGCTTTCATAACCCATTCCCTGAACGCTTGCGCTTCAAAGGAAGCTACTCGATAACTGACAAAAATCAATGCTTCCAGATTGTATAAAGTCATTTCACATTGACGACCGTTATGCTCGTATTTGTGTATTCGGGTTACGTTTTCTTCCCGCAATAAGCCCGATTTGAATATAGACCGCAGATTATTACCAATCGAACTGACAAATACATTAAACAAACCAGCTATCTCGTGCTTTGTCATCCACAGGGTGCAATTTACGAGTTTTGCTTCAACAATTAGCTGATTTTCATCGTTTTCTTTAATTTTGATATATCCGTATTCCATAATTATTCTACTTTTCATCTTGTTGAACATTAAAACCGATACGTTTTCGGGGCTTATTTTCCTGCTCCCTTTGTGAAGCAAGTTCCGTAAGAGCCTGATAAATATCGCTGAACTGCATATTGGTTTCGATCATAAAATCCTCCAATTTACGATTTAATTCAGCGTAACCAAGTGCATATTGGCGTAAAGCAACGAAAGCCCTTATTATTGATATATTTACTTGAATCGCTAAAGGGCTGTTGAGTACACTCGAAAGTTGGGCAACCCCTTGTTCGGTGAATGCGAATGGGGGATATCGACTACCTCCCCAACTTGAGGTGCCAAAATTGCACCTCAAGTCTTCGTTCTCACTATCAGTTAGTTCAAACATAAAATCCTCCGGGAAGCGTTCTATATTACGCCTTACAGCACGTTTCAGATTTTTTGTTTCTACTTGATACATTTCTGCTAAATCAAAATCCAAAAGGACACGCATCCCTCTGATTTCATAAATCTTACTTTGTATGATTTGTAGTTCCATGATATTGTGATTTATTGATTTACAGCTATTTTTTGTACTTTCATCATCGGTTTGAATGAAAATGCTTCTTCTTTCTCAAATGTATTCGCCCAAAGAGAAGATTTTTCTTCCTCTGAAAGACTGTGCCACATCATAGATATGCGTTTCACTCTTTCAGGATCATTTGATAGAGTAATTGGAAGATTGAATAATGCCATTTTCTCACCCAAAGAAAGACACTCAAAATGTTTATCCAAGTTAGATTTAGATTTAATCTTTTTCTCTTCCAGTTTTTCAGCAAATGAAGCCATGTCATTGCTGACCTTGACATCTGTGATTCTTGCGTAAATTTGGGTAGTTTTGATATTGGTATGCCCTAACATCTTTGATACGCTTTCGATAGATACCCCTTTGGTCAAGGTAAGGGTTGCAAATGTATGTCTTGCAAGGTGATAGCTCAAATTTTTATCAATACCGCACACTGTTCCGATTTCCTTCAAGTATTCATTCATCTTTTGATTGCTCATAACCGGAAGAACTTTATCATCCGGTAACTTTCCAGAATACTTATCTATAATTTGCTTTGGAACATCAAGCAAAGGGACGTTGTAATTAACACCAGTTTTCTCCCGTTTACCCATAATCCATAATCCATCATCAAAAGAAGTTCGGATGTTAGAGTTGCGTAAGTTCTTTACATCTATGTAGGCAAGCCCCGTGAAGCAACTGAAAATAAATATATCCCGTACTCGTTCAAGGCGTTCGGAAGCAAATTTCTTTCGCATAATTATATCAATTTCTTGCTGTGTCAAGTAGCCACGATCTGTCTTCTTGAAGCGTATCTTAAAATTGGCAAACGGATCAATGTGTATCCAACCATTATTTTTTGCCATGATGATAATTGTACGGAAACGTTGCAGAAATTTTGCGGTAGTATTCTCTTTACAGTTACAGGAAGTCATCAGGTAAATTTCAAAGTTGTGCAGGAACATATGATTCACCTCTTTTAAAGAAATGTCTGATACATTATAATACTCCTTTATAAAGTCAGCCATTCGTTTATAGGCTACTACATATTTTTGGAGTGTTTCTTTGGATTTGCTTATACCAACTAATTTGGCAATATCATCATTATGGCGTTGAAAAAGTTCGAGTACAGTCTGATGTTTTACTTCAATGCCGAGAAAGAGATTCTTAACTCTTTCGGCATTTACATTGTTTTCCTTTGTCTGTAACTCATGATACACATTATGAATACTTGTTTTTATAGTATTCAATAAGGCATTGACTTCAACAGCTTCATTAGATTTGCCGATAGCGATACCGGCTTTTGCGTCCCAGATATTGGGATTGACATTTACTTTTGTGTTAAAACGGCTTGGTTCTCCGTCGATGGTAATACGGCACATGATAGGATAAGTGCCGTCTGCTCTTTTTTTGTCTTTCTTTACATAGAAAAGAATGCGAAATGTACTTTTCATAAACTCATTTTTTAATGTTACAAAATTACCGATAACTATCTAAAAATGAATTTTATGCACTATGCCAAATCAGGACAATACGCTGCCAATTTTGACCAAACTGTACCCCCTTCGCTTCGAATTACTGTACCCCCTTGCGTTTTTTCGGAAAGGGGGTACAGTTTAGGTTAGCTGCTTTGTCTTTTTTCGTCTTTTTCTTGGCTTTAGACCAAGACATGATAAACGAAAAAAGCCCCTCATATTCACTGAATATGAAGGGCTTGTCTTTCTTTTGGCGCCTCTTGTCGTAGGCTCTCTGCGGTATGGACGGGACTCGAACCCGCGACCCCCTGCGTGACAGGCAGGTATTCTAACCAGCTGAACTACCACACCATTTACATGAGTGCTGGCTTATTGGACCTGGCACAATTTTCCCGACATTTCGGGATTCACCGGCCAACTAAATAACACTCGGTTTTCTTTCGCTATTTTGGGCTTGGCTACC
>JAQWBH010000484.1 GCA_028707405.1 Parabacteroides sp.
TATTTCAATACAATTGTCATGAGAAAGGCTTCGGACGTAACCCAGCTGGGTTATATGTCCGATTGTGTTTTTATAACTATCATTATGTATACTGCCTTCCCCACAAAAAAATGAGTACATTTTTCTGTAGTAATCTTATATACCTACTTCTCCACAGCAAAATGAGTACATTTTTCTGTAGTAAATTTATATACCTACTTCTCCACAGCAAAATGAGTACATTTTTCTGTAGTAAACTTATATACCTACTTCTCCACAGCAAAATGAGTACATTTTTCTGTAGTAAACTTATATAGAAGACGGCAGTATCCTGGATTTGAAGAATAAATCCATACGAGCGCATCCCGTCTGAATCTTAAAAAACAAAAATTAGAATACAACTTTCAAAATGCTCAAATCAAGGATAATCGAAAACTGGATTATCTATTTCATACCATGTCTGATTACAAATATGCAAAGGAGATCAGAGTAAGCTTAGCCGACAGGTTTATCTGCAAAAAATATGCTTCCATATTTAAAAAAGCAAATGAATGAACTTGGTGCTTTATCACGACAAAATCTCTCACTGTGTCGCCTTTATGATCCCACATCAGGTCACATATATATAAACGGTGTTGATATTAAAACCATTCCCCACGGTGAGTATGTAAGGAAACTTGGAATCGTGTTACAAGATTTTTGTCTGTTTGCATACTCGATCAAAGAAAACATTGTCTTTGACAGTGAGGTTCACGAAGAATACTTGAACAAGATCATAAGAAAAAGCGGTTTGTCCAATAAGATTACCGGCTTAGAACAGGGCATCCACACCGTTATATACAAAACATTAGACGAAGGTGGAATTGAGTTTTCCGGTGGCGAAGGACAAAAGGTAGCTTTGGCTCGAGCTATGTATAAAGACTCTAGTGTGATGATTTTAGACGAGCCAACCTCCACACTAGACTCCATTGCTGAAAATGAGTTATTCTCCAAGCTGTCCGAAATCGTAAATAATAAAACAACTTTATTCATATCTCACAGATTGTCTTCCACAAGGTTTTGTAATCGCATTTTTGTGCTGGAAAACAAGAAAATCTCCGAATGTGGCAGCCACGATGAACTCATGAATCAAAACGGAATCTATGCAAGTTTGTTTGAATCTCAAGCAAAGTATTATGAAAGGAATGCAAATGAAGTATGAAGAAATTCTATTCAACCATTCGAATGATCCATATAACCGAACCACCCTTTTTGATATGGATGCCTGCTCAAATTATCATCAGTTCCATTATTCCCATTTTAACGGTTTATGCTCCAAAACTCATTATCGAAGCTTTGATCGGTGGAAAGCCCTTTTCGGATGTGTTACATACTGTTTTGCTTTACGGTGCACTCCTATTGGTATTACATTTTATGAACACCTATCTTGAAAACAGATCCAAACTTTCCGCTGACCGATTTATGAAAAAACTACGATATGATATTGGAAAAATCACCATGTCCATGGAGCTTTCCGAGATAGAACGTGCCGAGACTGCCGAAGTGGTCAACCTTGCAAAAAAGGCCTCCACCATCACGGAAACACTGGCATACCTACAGCGTATGATTTCAAACGCCATCACGGTCGTCGGACTATCCTACATCATCGCAAGACTTGATTTTCTGTTTTTAATCACTGTGCTTATTGTTGTAGGGCTTAAATCCCTTTTTACATATTTCAGCTTTCGCTATCAAAAAAATGCACGGCTTTTAACTGCACAAAATGAACGTGTGGGAAACTATTTACATGGAGTTGCATATTTTAACCCGGGAGGTGCAAAGGAAATTCGGGTTGGCAATCACCAAAATTGGTTTATGAATAAAATAAAGGCCTATCGCAATCAAATGGTCACCCTGCAATACCGGGATTTTAAAAATACCGCTCTGTTTGATACCATGATGGCACTTGCTATTGGTATACAATCATTTATTGTTCTATTTCTTTTATCTGTAGATTACTTGGAGGGCGATATTTCCATCGCAGATTTCACCCTGTACTTTACCGCCGTTACAATCCTGACATCAGCATTGTCTGTTTTCAGTGAGCAGTTAGGGCTATTTAAAAGAAAAATGATGACTGTGTCCGATTACAACAAGCTTCTTTTCATACACAAAAACGAAAAGGACGGTGTAGTAAGAAAAGAAACAGAAGCTGATATTTCAAGCATAGATGAAATTGTCTTCGAGGATGTGACATTCACCTATCCGAATACTAAGAATCCTGCATTAAGAGAAGTAAATATTACAATCAAAAAAGGAGAAAAACTTGTGATTGTGGGCCCGAACGGTGCCGGAAAATCTACTTTCATCAAGTTATTATGCAAGTTCTACAAACCCACATCCGGTAGAATTACCTTAAACGGTTTTGACATATGGAGCATTCCCAACAGCAAATACTACATATATATCGCAGCGGTTTTTCAGGACAATGTAAATTTTGCATTTAGTCTTTTAGAAAATGTATCTATGTTCGATAGCAGTGACAAAGATACGGTCAGTAAAATACTATATAAGATTACCAGTAGAAAAAAGTACTCGTTTTTCTGTGGAGAAGTGGGTATAAATATGACTGCAAAAAAATGTACTCATGTTTTTGTAGGGAAGTGAGTATACATGACTTGAAAATGGACGCATATGCCAATCAAACTCAATTACACATAACCAAAACCTTTTCTTCGGAGGGCATCGAATTATCCGGTGGTGAAGGACAAAAGCTCTCCATTGCCCGTACAATATACAAAAAAGCTCATTTGCTCATACTTGACGAGCCTACGGCAAGTCTTGATGCGAAAGCCGAAAGCGAAATATATGGGGAATTTTTTCTTTTATCAAAAGACAAGACAGTCATCTTCATCTCTCATCGTCTTGCAGCTGTCCAGGTGTCAGACAATATTGCCATCTTTGATAAGGGAAGAATTGCCGAATACGGTTCCCATAAAGATCTGATGAAGCAAAACGGTTTGTACACAAAGGTGGTGATAACGCAAAGCAAACCTTATGTCAATTAAACCGTATTGTTCTGAAAATAAAGAGATATCAAAATACCCGAATTGATCTAAACCGATTCGGGTATTTTGGAATTTATTGAGTTATTATTTATTTCTTACTTTCGTAGCCCATAGGTTTTATTTACGTTTTGAATGTAAATAATTCCTTTACCGGGTTCATCTATTTGCAGCTCTTCTTTTATGGAAGAAACAATATCTTCGGTCTTATGTGATTCAGTCAAAATGATGACAATTTCTTTTTCCGGCTCAATCTCCATTGCGAACAACTTGGCTGTTTCATGAATTCCGGATCCTCTCGCATTGATAATCGTGCCACCTTTTGACCCCGCACGAGTGGCAGCATTCATCACCTCTTCCGCTTTTCCTCTATCAACAATAGTCGTAATCATATGATACATCGTTTCCTCATCTCCTTTATCAAGATTCATATTCTCGCAATTTATACTCTTTTTGCCAATAACACTACAAATGGATGTTGTAAAGGCAATTCCATGATTGGGCTTATAAAATTCAAATTCTTTGTTCAACTCTTCTAAAATATGATGAGCAGC
>JAQWBH010000485.1 GCA_028707405.1 Parabacteroides sp.
TATCCGCTTAACTTCCTTTTTGAATTTCTCCTCATCAAGGATTCTGTCTCCCATAACCTTCATAGTTGCATCGATCAGTTCCTGTTCATCAATTGGTCTGCATTCACAAATATCCATGCCTTTTCGTTCCCTGGTGTTGCAGACCCAGCGTTTTTTCTTTCCCGAAGTCCTCCGGCTGAAACCGCATCCGCAGTTGCCGCATTTGACTCTGCCGGAAAAAGGTGTGAGGACTGGATTCTTGTTCGGCATTTCATCGGCTCTCTGCTGCCGGATGACCTGTGCCTGTTCAAAATCTGCTTCTGTGACCAGTGGCTCGTACATCTCTTCAACCAGGTACATTGGCAACTCGCCCTTGTTCTGTTTCCGCACCTTGTTTTCGGTAAAAAAGTTCTTCTGCAGCACCATTGTTCCTGTGTAGGAACGGTTGGAAAGAATCTCCTTCACTGTGGTCTGCTCGATTGGCCGTCCCATCTGCCCGGTAAAACCACATTCTGCAAGAACCTTTGCAATGCTATAAGCAGGTTCTCCGGCAAGGTATCTCTGATAGATTTCTTTTACGACCTCGCCCTGTTCTGAAATAATGCGGAACATCTCGCCATCCAACTCATAACCGTATGGTGCTTTGTGGCCATTTGGGATACCTTTTTCAAACCGCTTTCGGATTCCCCATTTCACATTTTCTGAAATGGTCCGGCTCTCTTCCTGTGCAAAAGATGCCAACAGGGTCAAAAGCAACTCTCCATCATCGGATAGGGAATTGAATTTCTCTCTTTCAAAATAGACCGCAATCCCCAGTTCTTTTAAGTGCCTGGTAGTATTCAGGCAGTCCACGGTATCTCTTGCAAATCGGCTGATGCTCTTAACAATCACCATGTCGATTTTTCCATTTTCGCAATCTGCCAGCAGTCGGTTGAATTCATCACGGTGTATGGTGCTTGTTCCCGTGATGCCCTCATCTCCCCGTGTCAAGATAAAACTAAAAAATAAATGGGGCTTTTATGTAACTTTTTTGCGTCTATGCCTGAAAAAGCTTTGACACAGCTTTTTCAGGCGTTTATTCTTGCAGTTTCCTTGTACTCGTCCTTGAACTTCCAAACAATTTCAATCGCCTGACCGCTGTAAACATAGATTTTATCAATCAGCGCATCGGAAATATCCCGTGTGAGTGTGCGAAGATTGGTATGCGGCAGAAACGCGTCCGCAGCAGGATTTCGCATGATCTCTTCCTTTTTTTGCTGTTCTTCCAAAGCTGAGATTTTTGCTTCTGTGGTTCGGATATAAGCATCGCAGCGCTCGCATTTTGTCTGATACGCTTTTGGCGTACTACGGCCTGATACCATATCCTCAAACGCCTGCATTTTTTCCTGCGACTTCATACCTATAACCGAACGCAGATCGGAGATTCTCTCATGAAGCGTATGCTTTCGCTTGGCGGTTTTATCCTGCCGACGCTCATTTTTATCCTCGACCTTTCGGAATAGCTGTGCCTGCCTGCGTATGGCGGCAAGCACAACCTCGGCAATCTCGCTTTCGTAAATCCTGTCATCCGGGCAAACCGCTTCGGGATTATCCTTATAGGTTTGGCAAACATAATAGGTGTTTTTAGATTTTTTTCGCGTCATGGCAAGACCACAGTATCCGCATTGAATTTTTCGATGAAAAAGAACTGCGCTTTTCTTGTTGTGTGCGGCTGCGTATTCTCTGCGTAAAATTTCCTGCACGGCGGCAAAGGCTTCCTTCGTGACAAGAGCTGGGAAAACATCGGGAACAACTGTCCATTCTTCCTTCGGAACGGGAACGCTTTCTCCCGAACCGACCTTGATGCGCTTGTTTTTGCCGTAAATCATAACCCCTGTGTAGCGTTCATCAATCAGTATTTTTCGGATAATGGAACCCGACCATATATTGCTTTCCTGCGATTTGCTGTTCCATTTGCGGGTGACATTCTTTTGCCGTTTTGCCATCATGGGCGTCGGAATCCTGCGCAGATTGAAGTCCCGTGCAAGCTCGGTTGTACCTTCACCATTCTGAAAACGGCTGAACAGTTCACGGACATATACCGCTGTACCCTCATCAATCATCAGCTCATGCTTGTTGCCGGGGACTTTATCGTAACCGTAAAAAGCATACGGTGAGAGAAAATAACCCTTTTCGGCAAGCTGCTTTTTCGTAGTTTTGACCTTTTCGGACAGTTCCTTTGAGTACAGGTCGTAGATAACATTCTTAAACGACACATCAATCAAGCCTGCCGAGCCGAAGGGGTGGTCGATACTGTCGTAATTGTCGTTGATAGCGATAAAGCGAATGCCGAGAAACGGAAATATCTGCTCCAAATAATCGCCCACTTCAATGTAGTCACGACCGAAACGGCTTAAATCCTTGACGATAATACAGTTGATTTGTCCGCGTTTGGCGGCGTCCAGCATCTTCGCAACACCTGTACGCTCAAAGTTCGTACCCGTCCGTCCGTCGTCGCAAAACTCAATGATTTCAGCACCCGCAAATTCGGAACGGGTGGCTATGAAACTACGGAGCATATCGCGCTGTGCGGTGATACTGTCGCTTTCGTCCTTGCCGTCTGTGCCGGTATCGCGGTCAGCAGAGGACAGACGGATATAGAGGGCAATCACATAGCGTTTCAGCGTTTTTGTAAGGTCAGCCATTTACATTTTCTCCTTCCTGTGCGAGATGGAACAGCTTTTTCATCTCGTCCTGATATTTCAGCATGACACGCACCGATTTGTCGCCGTCAATATAGATTTTCTCGACAAGCTCTGTCAGCATCAGGCGCGACAGTTCTTTTCTGTCCCTGAATTTGTAGTAGGCGGCATACCATTTGTTGTCCTTCGCCGTATGTTCAGGTAAAACCGTAATCTCGCTGTTTAATACAACCAGTTCAGCCGTAAGGTTCTGCTCCTCGGTATCGTAGGATGCGGTGAAGTATTCAAAATCAGACTTGCTGACGATTTGATTGATGTAATTTTCAAACAGTGTCATGCGGTTTGACTTGATTTTCTTCTGCCGTTCTTCTGCGGCGGTAATTTTTTCTGCAAGCTCGGTACGCCGTTCACGGAAGCCTGCCGATTTGCTCACACGCTCGATAATTGCCTCCGCTTTCACAAGCAGCTCCATTTGAGAACGAAGCAAATCATACACGATTGCGGTTGTTTTGTCCTCTCGCAGTCCTCCGGCGTTGGGGCAGTCAGTGGGGTACATGGCGTGCTGCGGGCAGATAAACAGATACTCAATATTTCTGCCCTTGTTGTA
The DNA here is from genome assembly GCA_028707405.1 of Parabacteroides sp. GTDB lineage: Bacteria > Bacteroidota > Bacteroidia > Bacteroidales > Tannerellaceae > Parabacteroides. The sequence continues at coordinate 3,268 of JAQWBH010000485.1, forward strand.
AACTTCCTTGTACCGTACCATGTTGCGATTGCAGAAGCCGCACGCCACAAGTCCCTTGAAAATGTTTTCACTCTTTCCAAGATAATCATATTTGCCCAGCCTATCGTGATATTCGGTCTTTTTCTCTGCAAGAAGTGTCTTCACACGGTCAAACTGCGTCTGTTCGATGATAGCAGGATGCGTATTTTCTACGATGATCCAATCGTCTGGCGACATTCGTTTCTGCGGCTGATTTTCATGCAGCTTGGTGATTTTCTTTCCCTGCACCATGTGGCCGAGATAGATAGGATTCATCAGTA
>JAQWBH010000486.1 GCA_028707405.1 Parabacteroides sp.
ATCAAAAATGATCCTTGGTTGGAACCGTATAGGGAAGCTATTGAGAGTCGCTGTCAATACGCAATAGATAAAGAGAAGAGTCTAACGGACAACGGAAAGCAATCTCTGTCGGATATGGCTTCAGGCCATCTTTATTTTGGGCTGCATAAAATGGACGATGGATGGATATTTCGAGAATGGGCACCGAATGCCGTCGACATTTATCTGATTGGTACATTTAATAGCTGGAGGAAAGACGAACAGTACCGTCTGAAGTCTTTGAAAAATGGTGCTTGGGAAATTAAGCTGGCAGAAGAAATGCTGCATCACGGTGATTTGTTTAAATTGTTCATAGAGTGGAATGGTGGTTCCGGTGAACGTATTCCTGCGTGGATCAGGCGAGTTGTACAAGATAGTAATACAAAAATATTCAGTGCGCAGGCTTGGAATCCGGCAAAGCCGTATGTGTTCCGATACAAGAACTTCAAGCCGGATGTTTCACCTCTTTTAATTTACGAATGCCATATAGGAATGGCTTCAAATGAAGAAAAGGTCGGATCGTATGATGAGTTTAGGAAAAATGTGTTGCCGCGCATAGCCGGTGAAGGCTATAATACTATTCAGATTATGGCTATTCAGGAGCATCCTTATTATGGTTCGTTTGGTTATCATGTGAGTAGTTTTTTTGCCGCTTCGTCGCGTTTCGGAACACCCGAAGATCTAAAGCAACTGATTGATGAGGCGCATGGCATGGGCATTGCCGTGATTATGGATATTGTGCATAGTCACGCAGTAAAGAATGAAGTTGAAGGACTAGGCCGTTTCGATGGTTCTTATGATCAGTATTTTCATGGTGGCAGCCGGCGTGAACATCCGGCGTGGGATTCACTTTGTTTCAATTATGGCAAGAATGAGGTGTTACATTTTTTGCTTTCTAACTGCAAGTTCTGGCTTGACGAATATCATTTTGACGGATTTCGTTTTGATGGCGTTACATCGATGCTTTATTATAGTCATGGCTTGGGTGAAGCCTTCTGCGGCTATGCCGATTATTTCAATGGTCATCAGGACGGCGATGCAATCGCCTATCTTACTTTGGCCAACAAATTGATACATCAGGTTAATCCGAACGCTATAACTATTGCTGAGGAGGTGAGCGGAATGCCCGGTCTGGCAGCAAAAATTGAAGATGGCGGTTATGGTTTCGATTATCGTATGGCTATGAATATCCCTGACTTCTGGATAAAGATGATCAAGGAGAAAAGAGATGAAGACTGGAAGCCGTCTTCGATCTGGTGGGAGACGACAAATCGTCGTGCGGATGAGAAAACAGTCAGTTATGCTGAGAGTCACGATCAGGCGCTTGTTGGTGATAAAACGATTATTTTTCGCTTGATTGACGCTGATATGTACTGGCATATGCAGACGAGCGATCGTAATGCGGTTGTTGAACGCGGTATGGCGCTTCACAAGATGATTCGTCTGGTGACGGCTACAACAATCAACGGTGCTTATCTGAATTTTATGGGTAACGAATTCGGGCATCCTGAATGGATTGACTTTCCGCGTGAAGGCAATGGTTGGTCATATAAATATGCACGTCGTCAATGGAATCTGGAGGATGATATGAACTTGAAGTATCATTTTCTGAGCAATTTTGACCGGGAGATGCTGAAAGTGATAAAAAACGTCCGTAATTTTCAGGCGATGCCTATTCAAAAGGTTTGGGACAACGACGGGGATCAGATACTGGCATATATGCGCAGGAATCTGGTGTTTGTTTTCAACTTTAATCCAGTGAAGTCGTTTACGGATTATGGATTGCTGGTTCATGAGGGCGAGTATGAAGTAGTGTTGGATACGGATGCGAATCAGTTCGGAGGTTTCGGTCTTTCGGATGATGCTGTTCATCATTTTACGCAATACGATGCTTTGTATGAAAAAGATAAGAAAGGTTGGCTCAAATTATATATTCCGGCACGTACAGCCTTGGTTTTGAAATTAAAGAAAGACAAATAAACAATGAATATGCAATTATATCCAATGGTATTTAAGCCGATCCTGAAAAAAATTATTTGGGGCGGTTCAGCTATCTGCCCATTTAAAGGAATTACCCCCGGTCAGGATAGTATTGGCGAGAGTTGGGAACTTTCGCATGTAGATGAAAATTTTTCTGTTGTCGATAACGGAGTTTTCGAAGGCAAATCTCTGGACGAACTTATTAATACGTATGGCAAACAGCTGATAGGAGGGAAGGTGATGGAACAGTTCGGTTCGCGTTTCCCGCTACTGATCAAGTTTATTGATGCACATGCCGATTTGTCGATTCAGGTTCATCCGAATGATGAACTGGCAAAGAAACGTCATAACTCATTTGGAAAAACAGAGATGTGGTATGTCATTCATGCCGGTGAGGGTGCCGCTTTGTATTCAGGCTTTTCTAAACAGATCACTCCTGAAGAATATGTGGAACGCGTTCAAAATAATACGATCATGGATGTTTTGCGTCGCTATCCGGTGTCTGAAGGCGATGTGTTCTTTATCCCGGCCGGACGTGTTCATGCTATTTGTGCAGGCTGCTTCGTGGCAGAAATACAGCAGACGAGCAATATCACTTATCGTATTTACGATTATAATCGCAAGGATGCCAATGGCAATGGACGAGAGTTGCATACCGAACAGGCAAAAGATGCTATTGATTATACGCTTTATTCTGATTATCGTACACATTATGAACCTCTCAAGAACGAGGTGGTCGAATTGGCTTCCTGCAAATATTTTACAACTGATTTATTGGAGTTAGACAAGCCTTTTGCCAGAGACTTCTCTGCTTTCGACTCTTTTGTTATCTATATTTGTATGGATGGGAAAGCAACGTTAAAGGATGACAAAGGAAATTCGTTGGATGTTCATCAAGGGCAAACCGTTCTTTTTCCGGCAGACACGAAAACTATTACCACATCTCCTTTATCACATGCAAAGTTTCTTGTGAGCTATATCAAGTGATTTTCAGTAAAGAGTTCGAGAAAGCATTGTCACTTTGAAGTAGTGTTAATATACAGATTTGAAGAGTGCCTTTTTCTAGAGTAAAATCAGAAAGAAATCAGAGAAAAACTATTTCGCCGATAAATAAAGCGAGCCTCTTAATCTTGTTTGTTTACAAGTTGAGAGGCTCGTTTAGATTGTAACTGAACTGATTTTATTCTATCGTTAACTCTATGCTTTTAAGTGCTTTGTCGTCTGAAGATCCGCCATATAGAATTTGATATTTCCCAGGGCGGACTTCGAACGTCTGCGTGTTGTCACTAAATGACCAAAAGGCTTTTGGTTCCAACAGAAAACTGACCTTCTGTGTTTTTCCGGCCTTAATATTGACACGGCTAAAAGCCTTTAGTGCTTTGATTGGACCTGATGGATCATTTGGATTCTTGATATAGATTTGTGCAACTTCGTCGCCGTTGCGTTTGCCTGTATTGGCAATATCCAGTGTCAATGTGACATTCTGATTTTTTGTGATTGTGTTGGCCGAAAGTTTAGCATTACGATAATCAAATGTTGTGTAGCTCAATCCGTAACCGAAAGGATAT
>JAQWBH010000487.1 GCA_028707405.1 Parabacteroides sp.
CTATTTATACCGGTACATGTTGATTATAAAATAGAAAAGAAAATAAATCCAGCATTTTTTTTAAAAAAGTGCTGGATTCCATTATTTAACTATTCAAATTACGGACTTAGTTTTGCGGAATATGAGTTATATGGGTTTTCAAAAGCGGAATCCAAATATTTATGTTTTCTCTGTGCTCATGCATTTGGATGAATCCACACCGCATATCCATATTGATTTTGTCCCATTCACCACCGAAAGCAGTCGAGGGCTTGAAAAACGAGTATCCCTAAAACAAGCACTTGCCGACCAACGTTTTTAGGGTACGGGTAAAGGCGATACCGAATGGAACCGTTGGGCGGCATCAGAGAAGCAAGAGCTTTCCAAAGTTATGGAACGGCACGGCGTAAAATGGTTTACCAAAGATACCCACAAAGAGCATTTGTCGGTGCTTGTGCTTGATTACAGAAAGCAGGAGCGTACAAAGGAGGTAGAAAAACTTAATAAAACGATAGCCGAAAAGAAAGCTGCATCGGCGATAGCTTCGAAAGCACGCGTTCACTCGAACAGGATTTGACTTTTGAAACCGCAAAGAAAGAGTTCATGAATTGTAAGGTAGAGCTTAGCATACCGCAAATTAAAACGCTCGGATTATTAAATGCCGATGATATCTATCCTAATGTCGGATTGCTTCTTTCAAACCAATGCACTCATACTAAAAAAACTGCAACAATTCAAGGCACAGACCATACGGAGTTCAAAGGCCGGCATGTATTCGGCGGTTCCCTGTTTGGGCACATGGAGAAAGTGTATGACTACATCGACCTCCGAAATCAGACACACTCTACTTTTGATAAGATAACTAAATATTATTTGATGTGAATGGAGTTTTATGATGGAAACGGAATTGATTAAGTATGTTTATTTGACACCTTGCGGTTGGTGCATCGACGACGACAATATAAGTGATTGGGGAGATATTGTCATGGTTGACTATAAATACAGTGATTACGAAGGAGAAGTTACGGATATACGGCATAGTACTCTCACCGACCCTAAGCCTTATGACGGACAAATAAAAGGTGTAATCGAGGTTGTAAGAAAGTATTGTGACCGACTGGAGTATAAAGATAACATTTTTCTGACAGTCTGACCAAACAGGAATTATAAGAACACTTTTATTAACGGCGGTTCGCTATTACAATGTTTTTATGATTCAAAACAGAAAAGAGTGGTTAAGGTTTATACCTGTAAACTACCTCGAGTTCTTATACTTATACTTTAAGGTTTGGCAATATACTTACGACAAAATAAGCCGCGTCATCTATAAATTTCATAGTGCTCTCGACTGTTACAATTTTATTTGAAGATACATCTGGACGTTCCTTACCTTTATACCAATGATATAGAATGTCTTCTTTATGTTTTTTTACTTCTTCAGCAAAAATAATATTATCTAGGCTTACTGTTTCAGCCTTTTCAAGGCACTTCCAAAAATCCTTTTTATTCTCAAACGCCAGTGCCAATGCTATTTCTACTTTTTCGCTTTCTTGATGATAAAGTCCGCCATATCCTTTTGAAATTTCTTCTTGATACTTTTGCTTAAAGGGTAACCATACAGTTATGTTATTGTAAACATCAGATAAAATATGGGTACAATAGCCAAGAACAAAATCATAGTTGTCAGAGTTTTTATTTTTACGAATAAAATTTGATACATTTTCAATCCATTCATCATTATTGGTGATTGCTCCCCAACTTTCTTCCCCCACGCATAAATGCGACGCTTTTTTATAATTTGAAATGTAATTTAGTCTATTATGTACAGCATCAGGAGCTACCACGCCTAAATAAAATTGTGGCAAGTCCTTAATTTTTGCCGGGGCAATTTGATTTATTTTCTCTGCTATACATAAATGTGTCATTTGAAATGGCATATTCCCTCACCCGTCCTATCATCGATACCATAATTTTTGTTCTACATTGTCAATTCACAATGCCAATACCGATAACATTTCAATCTTAGCACATTTTATATAACTATGTGTGTTCGAATTTATGAAAAGTAAGCGAAGTATGCTGTCATATAACCTGAAATCAAACTGGTTCTTTCTAAAACAATAAAAATTGGAGGCACGCACCCCCAAACCCCTGCGACTCAATATAAAACAATCATATCGAGGTATTGCTTTGTTACAGAAAATTTGAGCTGGTTGTTGAAATGTACGAGGTTGTGCTTGAATGCCACAATACGCTGATGTAAACTATTATTGACCGTTTCGGCAACAATGTTGTCTGCAGGGAAAGAGTATTTCAGAGCGATCGCAACTGCATCAACCGGTAATACTTTCTTTGGCTAGGTGTTTTCCTTTGCCAGGGATATAAAGATTGTCGCCTCCACAGACGACTAAGGATAGATATATGCAGGTTATAGACAAATTTCAGAGGTTAATTATATGGAGAAAACCAGTTATATACATAACGTTTTATTATACATCGAAGAACACCTGACAGAGGAACTTAATCCTGACAGAATTGCCAGGCGACATTTCATTTCACTTGTCCAATTGTATAGGGATTTTTACAAATACACGGGTCATTCGGTTAAGGAATATATCCGCAAGCGTCGTATTTCAAATGCCTGTGAAAAAATCAAGTGTTCGGATATTCCCCTTGCTATCCTTGCCAATGAAAGTGGGTGTCAAACACAACAAGCGTTTAACAAAATGTTTAAATGTATCGTCGGCATGACTCCGCTCGAATATAAACAATGCGACACATATTTTTATTTCTACCCATATCCTATTGACGAAATGAGTATCGCGGTTAAGGTTGGAAATGAGTTCATACCTGAATGCCAAATCACCGGCTTTTATGATTCCTGCCTAATTGGTATCGAAGACAAAGCAATTATGGGGCTTAAAGATATAAAGGGGCGTATTTTTGGCAGAAACGGAAAACAAATCGGCAATCAGTTCTGCTATGAAGTAATGACGGAAAAAGACGGAATCGGGAAAACGGGTACTTACGCTACCTGTGTTATTAATTATAATGAACAAGACATCAATGACGGATGGAATTATCTTTATAATGTTTGGTTATCATCGAGTATGTTCGAGCAGACCTGCGACGCATATTTTGAAGAATACCTGTTTTTCAGAGGCAAGGTGCGAAAGCTGAAGCTCTTTCTCCCCGTCAAAAAGCGCAAAACGGCGCAACATATCAGCATTTCACGGATTCCGGAAATGGATTTTATCATTGCATGTGAAAAAGGCAATCATGCCGAGCGAAAAGCATCTGAAATGGTCATGAACTTCTTAAAGGAGCAATATCCATTGCTCATAAAAAATGCGCGGCGTTTTTATATATGCACCCATGATGATGTCTATGTATGCGGAGTAGAATGCGGCGGTATATTACAGCTCCCGGATGACAGCGATCTTAAGATATTGCATATACCGGGCGGAAATTACGCCATATTGCCCGACGACTGCCTTGGAGACATAAATGTCGGTAGAGGGAAAATGGATTTATGGCTCCAAAACAACAGCATCGATCACGAGAACGCACCTGTTTTCGCAGT
>JAQWBH010000488.1 GCA_028707405.1 Parabacteroides sp.
CCGTTCTCTGTCAGCTGTTTTTTCCATTTGATAAGTGATGACCTCGATATCCCATATTCTTCACATATCTCCAGCTGGGTCTTGCCTGAGTCTAAATATGCCCGCACTACCTTGTACTTGAAATCTACGCTATACCTTCTCTGTTTCTTCTCCATGTTATGACCTCTTGTTTTTTTATTTGGAGGTCAACTTGTTTTCCTGGCTTCCTTTATTGCATTTAGTTTATCAAAAGGACATCTAGAGGCGCTAACTATTTTGGAGGAGGTGATCGCAATGATTAACCAGATCACCGTTAACAAACTCCGTGAAATGCGGCTTGGTACTATGGCTGATGCCCTTAAATCTCAATCTGGAGATGAGGCCTATGATACACTTTCTTTTGATGATCGCTTCGGAATCCTTGTCGATGCGGAATGGTCAAAACGACGTTCAGTAAAGCTTCAAAAACTGATATATAATGCTGGATTTGCCGAAACCAAAGCCTGTATCGAGGGTATCGACTATCTACCTGACAGAGAACTCGACAAATCATTGATCCTGAAGTTATCATCTTGCACCTACATAAACGAAGGGCGACATCTCATCCTCAAAGGGGCTTCCGGATGTGGCAAGACCTATCTTGGCTGCGCTTTCGGCAATGCGGCATGCAGGAGTTATATATCTGTCAAATACATCAGACTACCGGAACTTCTAAATGATCTTGTAGTTGCCAGGGGCGAAGGAACCTTAAAAAAAGTCATTGCTTCCTACCGTAAGGTTGGTTTGCTGATACTGGACGAGTGGTTGCTTAAACCTCTGACTACGGATCAGGCAATGGATCTTTTTGAGATAATTGAAGCTCGAACTCGCCGGGGTTCAATGATTTTCTGCACACAATTCGATCCTCGTGGTTGGTATGACCGTATCGGTACTGAGACAGACGGAACCGTTTCTGAGGCTATCATTGACCGTATTAAGCACAATGCCTATGAAATACACATGAAGGGCAAAATCTCAATGCGTGAGTATTACGGCATCCAACATCAGCAGACCGCTGAATTCGATGAGGAAATTAATACACCGAAAGATTAGCAGTTACCATAGTTGAGGAGGTCATCCAAGTGGTGGCCTCCCTACTGAGACGGTTGGCCTTATTCACTGTTTTGATTGGCCCTAACTCACGATAAAGTGGTCTTTTAAGACCGAAATATTCAAACAGCGGAATCAGGCTGAACACCTTTTTACAATCGGTGCATAGAAATCGCTGAATGTGAAGCCCGCCCTTAAGCCATTGGCCAAGCACATATACTTTTTTGCGGTGATAGCTGCTGTGGCGATGAAATTTTCCACTGGCTCCGCAGGTCTGGCAATACGAGGGGCGAACTGTTGAAGGCAATTTTCCGGTAGAGAGATACTCTAAACAAGCCTTTTCAGAAAGACGATAATGCATTATTCTAAAATTGCATGAAAGGTTGGTGTAGGCGGGATGCATTTGGAAGGTTCAAATCTCAACGGGATGCGTTCCGCTAACTTTCATGCCCTCTCAATAAAAAGATTACCGGAACCGACATCTTTTGTGAACTCCTCCGCCACTTAACTACGAATACTATCCTGTATTTTTACCGCCATTATTTCTGAGCGGGGACAAGTTATTAACACTTTTTTTAGCCGATTGGTCAGAATATGCTTTCATGAGCAATAGTCACGGATTCAGGTCTTTGCTTTGAATCCCTTTCGCTGTTAATTTTATTATTTATGGAACTATTCATTACCTATTATGTTTGTGATTCTAAAACTATCCAAACTCCGCTTGAATAAGGGTTCCCAGTACTGTTTTTCAGTTTCCCTATAGCTTATAGTCAGAGCTATTGACCTATCATAATTTTGAAATTCATAAGTCCATACTAATACTGGTGGTCTATCTGCCAGTTGCCGATGGTAACTAAAGACTACAGCGGTCATATCATTAATTATCTCAACTTTTGGAGGGTACCATTCTAACATTTTCATACCTGGGTTTTCTTCAATTTGTTTTTGGATGGTATTACGCATTTGTTGTGATAATACGGAAAGCTCTTTTTCCGATAACGTAAAATGTTCGGATAATTTGGAAAAATCACCCGGTTCTCCCAGATGGGTATTAACAAGAATGCAGCTGTATTTATCTTTATCTTTTTGCCTGAAAATAACTCCCTCATAATTGGATGGCGAAAGGCCGACAGCTTTTCGATAGGCTTCCACAGATTGCCTATCTGCCTGATTTTGAATTTCCATACTATTAGGTATATCAATGCTCCCTATTTCTGGTATTGAAATTCGACTCATATCGGAGGATACTGGAGGAAGTGACAAAGGTATTTGGGTATCCGAATAGGTATTTAAATATGATAGGTAATCTGGAGGAGAAAAAGATTGGGCACTAACCAGGAACAAAATAAATGCTCCTATGGCTGTTACTAGCCAATATTTCCATCTAGTATTTTTCTTAAACGCTAAAATAATGAATCCGACCAATGCGATAATCATAACCAGGAAGCTAATTACTAATAATTTTAACCACATTGTCCACATTAAAATTCATCCTTTCGAGTAATTGAAACAAATAATGACGGTATTTAACTAATCCCGATTCCAAAGAAACGATGATACCTCCTATAATTCATTAGTCCTTTACAACCCTATAAACAATAAATCCCAATGTGCCCGCAAAGGCGATATACCAGATAACGGTAGCCCGGTTACGTCTATGCCATATATCCTTAACTTATTTACCTGTTGTAGCCTTTTCACCATTTTTTAAACATGCCACTTCCCATCCGCTATATATTGTCTCTCCAAAACTTCCATATAGTTCATACCAATGATTGCTTGTCCAGCGGTCAACTTTATGTACGATTTTACTTTTGTCATCAATTGTTTGGGTCGTTTTATAATCCCACCTAAACACCCAGGCTCCTACAAGCAAAAGCAAAATTAATGCTGGAATAATCGGTATCTTTTTATAAAACGGCTTCTCCGGTTCCCTATAATAACTCATATCGGATTCGTTTCTTTCAAACGTAGAGCTTGAATCAAGTTCGTTTACATCAATATCTATAATATTTCTGCCGCGCTGGTCAGACGGCTCTGCAGCGGGATTGCCGTTACAGCCAAAAGTGGTACATCCTCTGCCTTCGTTCCAACACTGCCGGTGATGGAGTGTACTGCAGGCTGAACAAAATACTACCGACTCACTTGGTTTAATTGGAGTTTGACAATATGGGCAGATTTTGCCGATTATATCACTCAAACCAGTCATCTCCCCTCTCGTTCATTGATCTGAATAAAACCGAACGAAAAAATTATGCCTAATTAAACATGCTCAAGAAACTAAACTTTAGCGAGCATCAATCCAGATCATTTCAGCAATGTATTTGTTACCGTCTTCTATTTCACCTGAATCCGTGAACTCGATTTATAAAATACCTCGAAAGTACAAGTAATCAATGGTAAAATAGAGTAAATGAGGTATAATCCGCATTTAATTTATTCACCCGAGGTGTTGAGCATGAAATTTACTAT
>JAQWBH010000090.1 GCA_028707405.1 Parabacteroides sp.
AATCGTGTGAATGGCGATATAGCGAGAACTTCTCGAAGGATTTTGATTGGATGGAGTTCAACTTGTCTTTGTCTGACAGGGTCCTAACCGGAGATCGAAAAGCCATAGCCATTGATCCCGAAAATATCTCCAAACTGGGTGTTGTTTCAGGGATACCAAAAATTTCTCCGGACACAGATAATCGCAGGCAAGGAACGTTACAAAGCCATTGTTCAACTTTAACGCATCTTTTACCTCTGTTAACCCGGCAAAAGAAGGAGGAAACTCCTTTTGAAGGCATCATGTAAAACAATGATAAACAATGTTTATCTGCTTGAACGATTTATTTGCATGTCAGGGATTAAACCGAACAGAAGATTAAATAATAAACTCATGGGTGAACTTGCCCGGGATTTGAAGCATTCGTCATGCGACTTGAAACTAAAATTTTAACATCGACTCTTCGTTTTACGTGTAAATTTAAAAATATTTTGATAGCTTTTTAAAAACCCGAGAAACTCGTAAATATCTATAACACTCCACGTTTAGTTAATCTTAGTTAATTTATTGTATATGTTTTGTATTATTGATAGAAATTACTTATTTTTGACAAAAATACGATATATAATTGTAGACAAGTATAGTTAACCGGTTTAGCATACTTGATGAGATCTCTCAAAGTATTTTAAAAAATTGACTCATGCCATAACTCACTAGTAGATAAATATAATTTTATCAACAAAAAAATATTAAACAACGATTTAGTTTAAGTAAAGATTTACATTAATAAATTAGGAAAAATTTCGAAAAACATAGTTAACCGGTTTAGCAAGCCGCTAATTATATTTTCCATAATCAAATATATAAATTTTTAAAATAAAAAACCTGTAATGTGACACCTATTTTTTACCAAATAATTAAATGTAACTTAAATTGAGAATGAAATGCAAAAAGAATCATTAAAGCTAATTAAAGGGATATTATTCACCATGTTGTGGATATTTCCACTATGTGTATTTGCTCAGAACACTACCGTCAGAGGTACTGTTACTGATATAAACGGAGAATTGTTGATAGGAGTAACTGTTATAGAGAAAAACAGTAATAATGGGACAGTTACGGATAGTGATGGTAATTTCGTATTAAGCAATGTGCACTCGGATGCTATATTAGAAGTGTCATACATAGGCATGATTACAAGTACAATTAAAGTGGATGGCAGAAATGTTTTGAACATTGTACTCCAGGAAGATACGAAAACATTGGACGAATTAGTGGTCGTTGGTTATGGTACACAAAAAAAAGGAAATCTGACAGCTGCAATTAGCACAATAAAAAATGAAGACATTCTAACAACCACGCATACAAGCTTGGCTCAAAGGTTACAGGGTAAAATACCAGGATTACAGATTCGTCAAAACACAGGTGCTCCTGGTGAATACGATGCAATGATCAACATTCGTGGGTTCGGATCTCCTTTATTTATAATAGATGGCACGACCAGGGTCAGCAGTACAGAATTTCAACGTCTCAATCCAGAAGATATTGAAAACATATCTATTCTTAAAGATGGAGCAGCCGCAATTTATGGTATGAATGCGGCAAACGGGGTTATTTTAGTTACCACAAAACGGGGTTCTGAAGGTAAACCAAAATTTCAATATAACGGATCTATCAGCATTAGCAATCCAACTGAAATGCCCGAAATGGCAAATGCTTATCAGTGGATTGAGATGCGTAATGATGCCGCTGTAAATATGGGATTAGCTCCTATTTACACCAAAGAAGAAGTCGAATTGTGGCGACAAGGAGGGGAAGGCTATGAAAGTGTTGATTGGTATAATGAAACAATGAAAAAAACAGCCATCCAGCAACAACATACTTTTTCCGTTCGAGGCGGAAGTGATAAAGTTAATTATTACGCCAGCCTGGGATTCCTAAAAGATCCCGGATTGTTAAAATCAAATGCCATCCAGTACGAAAAGTATTCTTTTCGATCAAATGTTACTGCACGCTTGAATAATAATCTTACTACTGAAATTGATTTATCAGGGTGGTATGATGAAAAGGATGGCTCAAGATGGCCAATAATGGATATCATAAGAGGAACTGTTTCGGAGCTGCCAATTCATACTCCCTATGCAAACAACAATGTAGATTACCCGGCCTATGTTTATGACGGTCAAGCATATAATCCATTAGTCACATCAAATTCAGACTTAGTTGGCTATACCAAAGGTGTTGCTAAATCCTTTAAATCTTCCGTATCATTAAAATATGATGTGCCATTTGTTGAAGGCCTTGAGTTAAAAGGGATAGCATACTATGAACATGGTAACGGTTACTCAAAATCGTTATACAAAAGTTTTAACATGTTCACTTACGATCAAACAAGTGATGAATATGTTCCAATACGCTTTGGTCATCCAACCACTTTAAATAATGGATGGTCCGATGGAAATGGTATTACTTTACAAGCTCATGTAAATTATAAGAAAACGTTTGATGAAAAACACAATCTAGGATTTACAGGAGTGTATGAAGAGCGTAATGGTTGGTCTCGTTCTGCTGCATTACAAAGAGAGTTCCAGTTTTTTACTATTGACCAAATTAATATGGGTGATGAGAATAATCAAAGGACAAGTGGAATGGAAGACAGATCAGGTTTTCGTTCGTTATTGGGGAGATTAAATTACGATTATCTGGGAAAATATTTATTTGAATTTGCAGCAAGGTATGATGGTTCTTTTAGATACCATCCGGATAGACGGTGGGGATTTTTTCCCGTTGTTTCTGCGGGATGGAGAATATCGGAAGAAAACTTTATTAAAAATAATGTACCCTTCATATCAAATCTAAAATTAAGAAGTTCATATGGTGTTATAGGTGAAGATGCAGGAAGTCCGTTTCAATACATAGGTGGTTTTTCTTTGAACGCTGGCGGGCATGAATTTGCTAATGGAACATGGACAAGTGGGGCATCTGCGCCTGGGGTTGTTAACGAAAAATTGACATGGTATACTTCGATCGTTAAAGATCTTGGATTTGATTTAGGATTATTAAACAATCAAATAAATCTTGAATTTGATGTTTATCAAAGAGATCGTTCGGGATTATTGGCTTACCGAAATGCCACACTGCCAAATACTTTTGGAGCAAGTTTACCTCAAGAGAATTTAAATAAAGATAGAGTGAGGGGTATTGAACTCTCTATCGGCTACGCTAAAAAAGTGACAACTGATTTTTCATTTAATGTTAGCGGGAATGTCAATTTTGCACGCAGAATGGTTGTATATGCAGAAAGGGGTCCTTTTGTAAATAGTATGGATCGTTGGCGCAACGGACAAAATGAAAGATGGAGTGATGTAATTTGGATGTATGACTATATTGGTCAATTTCAATCAAAAGAAGAAATTGTTAATGCTCCAATTCAAAATGGCACTTTGGGTAACAGTCTCGAGATTCCAGGTGATTTTCGATACAGAGACGTCAATGATGATGGTGTAATTGATGGAAATGATATTATCCCTTTAGCATGGGGAGGTAATCCAAAATTGCATTACGGTTTAATATTCAATTCAAAATGGAAAGATTTTGATTTTAACATGTTATGGCAGGGATCAGGTAAATATAGCGTAAGATTTACACACAATTATGCAACAATGCTCTGGAATGATGGCAATATGCCAGCATATTTCTACAACAGATGGCATTTGTCCGATCCATATACCTCAGACAGCGAATGGATAAAAGGTGACTGGCCTGCGATAAGACGACAACCTGATGTGGGAGCCATGTACCATGAAAGTTCAGTGTGGAGACGCGATGCATCTTATTTAAGATTAAAATCACTAGAAGTTGGATACAGTCTACCCTCAAAGTTTGTAAATTCACTCAACATGCAAAATCTTAGAGTATACATAAACGGCTATAATCTACTTACTTTAACTGATCCGTTTGTAAAACCTTTTGACCCGGAGCGTATCGAGGGAGCATATAATGCCGGTTGGGTATACCCGCTAAATAAGAGTTTTAATCTCGGAGTCAATCTAACATTCTAGAATGTCGTAAACATTATATTACTTCTGTTATCAATGAATAAAATGAAAACATCAGATTACATTAATGCACTAATTAAATAAATTACTTTTATGAAAAGAATATATATATTATTAATAATTCCATTTTCTTTGATATTTTTCTCATCTTGTCGCGATATAATGGATTTACAACCACTTGACAAAGTAAGCTCAGGAGTATTGTTGGCAAGCGAAGATGGTATTCGTGTATATTTTGCAAATTTATATTATCAAGCTCCTTTCGAGGACTTTACTTACAATCGTGTAGGTTTTCATACCGGCTTGGTTAATACTGTTGGCATTCATCCTGATGCTCAAGCGGGCAACGCTGTTAACTCGGAATACAATCACTTAGTTGATGGGGAGAACTTCCCCTGGTGGAATGCAGGTTACAAATTAAATAGAGATATTAACTTATTGTTCAAAGAAATACCTAATATATCAACTCTTAGTGAAGATAAGAAAAACGAACTTCTTAGTGAAGCACATTTTCTAAGAGCATTTACTTATTTTGCTTTAGCAAAACGGTATGGAGGACTACCTATTATTGATGTTTTTCAGGAGTATACCTCTGAAATTGACCTATTAAAAGTTCCAAGAAGTACTGAAAAAGAGACTTGGGATTTTATTATGAACGAGTGTGATGAAGCTATTAAATTTCTACCTGAAAAAAGAAGCGGAAATGATTCAAGAAGAGCCACAAAATGGGCGGCATATGCACTGAAATCCAGGGCTGCACTTCATGCCGGATCCATCGCAAAGTATTGGAACAAAGCTCCGTTATCAGGAGAAGCCGTTTCATTAGGATTAGTGGGAATGGACGAATCAAATGCTAACCACTATTATAAATTATGTATAGAAGCATCAAAAGCCATTATGGATGGCGGTTTTCACGGGCTATATAAAGCAAATCCATCAACCGTAGATGAAGCTATAGACAACATTTTAAAACTTTTTCAAGATCCAAATATAGCTCCAGAAGAAGCAATACTCGTATATGGTTACGGGAAACCGGGAAGTGGCCACAGCATGGATTTCTGGTTTAACCCTAATCAAACTGCTGATGGCGCCCCACATCCTGGACGGATGAATCCTACTTTAGAGCTAGTGGATACTTATGAATCTTATCAAAACCCTGGTCAGGATTCACCAATTGTCACCACTGCAAACGGCAATATAAATGATTATAACGGCTACAGTGGGGATAAAAATTATTTACACTTTGATACACCGTTTGATATTTTTAAAAACAAAGATGCGAGGTTGTGGTCTACAGTAATATTACCCGGTACAGAATGGAAAGGAAACACAATCAACATACAAGCCGGGTACATTCAACCGGATGGCACACCAGTTATTGAAGCTGATAAAGCATCAATAACTGTTAATGGAGTGACCTACCATACATTTGGCGCAGATTCATGGAAAGAGTATTCAGGGTTTGACCAACAACATCTGGCTGAAATGACTCGTACAGGATTTAGCTTTAAAAAGTTTCTTTCCCCAACTCCGGTTGATGGAAATAGTTCATTAGGTTTTTCCACGAACGACTGGATGGAATTTCGTTACGCAGAAGTTTTGTTGAATTATGCTGAAGCAGTAGTAGAAAGTGGATATTCAGAAGGAGGAGCTCAAACTATTGCCAAAGATGCTTTAAACGAAACCAGAAAAAGGGCTGGTCACACCACTAATATAAACCTGACAATAGAAAATGTATTAAGAGAAAGGCGGGTAGAATTTGCTTTTGAGAATAAACGCTGGTGGGATTTAATTCGCAGAAGGGAGTTTCATGAAGAATTTAATAATACAATTCCCAAAGCCTTATTACCTGTATTAGATTTACGAGTAAGCCCACCAAAGTATATCTTTGTCAGAAAACATATAATCAGAGGTGTTCCGCTTTCATTTGACAAAAGGATGTACTACGGTCCGATTCCGGGAATAGGATCAAATGATCTGATACAAAATCCTGAATATTAACTAATAAACAATAATATAATATGAAGACAATAATCAAATATCTCTTTTTCTCTTGCGTTTTCTCAACATTATTATATTCATGTAAACTTGATAATTATGATTACCCTGATGCTTCAATTTCAGGACGTATAATTGATTCTGAAACTAATGAACTGGTTCAATCAGATCTAATTAACGGTACAACAATTAAATTGATAGAACATGGCTATGATCCCGTTTCACCACAATATTTGAGAGTTAAGAGTGATGGGACGTATGCTAATACACTTTTATTTTCAAATACATACACGGTTCAGCCTGATTCAAGGAATTTCCTGCAACTTGATGAACAAGAAATTAAAATAGATAATAATACGAAATTGGATTTTGTTGTTACACCGTATTTAAGAATAAAAGATGTATCTTTTGTAAAAGATAGAAATACGATAATTGTAACCTTTTCAATTCAACAGAACACCCCTGATGCAGTGAGAAAAATTGGTTTATATGCTCATAGTGAATCAATTGTAGGTGAACCTGTTCGTCTAGTTGCAAGTGAAAGAATAATTAATAGGCCGGTTAACTCAGAAGAAGTTTTCAAATTAGCAATAAATCTTGCTAAAAACTCAACTTTCTTTAAACCTAATAAATCTTACTACTTTAGAGTTGGTGCCGTAACTTCTGTTCCTGGAATTAAGTTTAATTATGCACCTTCTAAGCTGTTTGAAATTGGCGAAATTGTGCCTGAGCCAGAACCTGTAGGGACGATATTCGACAATTGTGAATCAATACAGGGTTGGGCTGGAGGTGACGGGCCAGTTTTGAGCTCAGAGAATCCCCAGCAAGGATCATATGCCATTAAGTTTACTTCCGGCGGTGGATTCATCATACAAAAAAACTTCGATCAGCCTGTTGATTCTAAAGTGGGACTTGAATACGGTGTATTACAATTTGATTTATATATCTCAGACGTTTCACTTTTCAATTGGGACTGGCCGGGTCAGATTGAAATAACAAGCTCCGGAAATCCTGATTCACAAGAGCTACATTGGAATTTCATGAGTCAACTTCGACTCAAGAACGGCTGGAACAGAGTTGTTCTGAAATTGTCTGAAGCTGAGATATCAGGAGGTAATATTGATCTTTCTGCTATCAA
Source organism: Parabacteroides sp. (assembly GCA_028707405.1). Classification (GTDB taxonomy): domain Bacteria; phylum Bacteroidota; class Bacteroidia; order Bacteroidales; family Tannerellaceae; genus Parabacteroides. The sequence continues at coordinate 7,174 of JAQWBH010000090.1, forward strand.
CTTCTTTAGAATGTATCATCTTGATGTTCAGGGACCTGTTGAAGTTAAAATAGACAATATGAAGTTTTACGAAGAGTACTGACACCACTTCGATCAAGCTAGGACTATTGCTTGTGGCAATAGTCCTAGCTTGATTGTTTATTGTTCAAAAAAAACTCTTCATAACATTATAGTCATTAATGATAAATTAGTACCTATTAACTATGAATTTATTTAAACATTTTCTCATTACTTTATTTCTTGGCATTTTCATCATGGCTGTGAGTTGTAGTTGCAATAAGCATGAGGATACACCAAAGTTAAAAGTTATTGAAAAGCCGGAGAATGCTATCTATTTGTACAAATTGAAAGGTTCGTCTACAATCTCATCGTATGACGAAGCAATGGCAGTTGCTTGCATTCAAGGTGTACTAAATAGAAACGGGACACACTTGTATGTATTGTCTAATACCTTAAATAAACCCTCCTATTGGCTCAACATTTTTTCCACAAAAGGCTGGATGGCTGGTAAAGAACAAGTTCATATAGATACTTTTGAACAACTGCTGGAAATTGCCAAAACAAAAATGAAGGGTGTTATTATCTGGGATACTCAAGTCCCTGCTACAATTAACGTAGCAACTACCTTAGCGGGTTTAGAGGATGGACTGGTTTTAAGCCCTGAAATGGCTAATAAATATTTAAATATAATCGATTTACCTATTATTAAAGATTTTAGGGGAATGTTTACGGGCTCTGTTACTGGGAGTAGAAAAAACGATGCATATCGTTGGGCAATAAAAGAATATCTGGAAACAAAACGATGTAACCCCCATTGGTTATTTTTGTACGAAGACTCATATATGACCCGCCATAAAGGTGACGTAAGCTATATAGTAACAAGGGATTGGGCTGTCTATAACCGCGCTTTTGTTTATGACCTATCTCCTTGGGGTGATGAAGTCCCTTTGGATGATCCAAATCAAGCACTTGGCACAGATTTGGATACTTACAAATTGATGTTGGAAGCCGTTTTTAAATTGACAAATGGTCAACAAATGACGGAAGTTGCAGGTTTCTTCTCCTTCCCTAAGTACAGTAACATTGAAGGCTACCCAAGTAAACACGATCCAGTACCAACTGAATGGGAGACCGTACACCTTATATCACCTTACAACTGTTATCAGAATACTGTAGCGCATAATTGTTTTAATCAAACAGTACATTCTCAAGCTCCACAGAAAAATATGAAACAAGGCCGGCCAACATTGAGAAATCCTGAAAAAAACAAAACGTACATTGCTATTTTGATGGCTGATTATGACTCTGCTACACCATTGTACGAATTTATGCCCACCCGTTGGGATGATGAAAAAAGAGGCTCAATGCCTTTCTTATGGGGAATAAATCCTAATCTGTCCGAAACTTATCCTGATATTATGCAGTATCTATATGAAACCAAAACCGACAATGATTTTTTTGCAGCGGACGCAAGTGCTGCAGGATATATGAATCCTAATCGTATTGATCCGGCCTACCTGCCATTGTTTATTAATCATAATAAAAAATTCTATGAACAATGGGACATGTCATTATCACCCATGGTCCTTGATTGGGACGAACCCTCTGCTGCCGTTAAAGATGCATTCACACAATTTTCTCCGGATGGATTTGCTACGATTGTTATCGATTTTCATGGCAATGGAGGGAAATTGCCTACACCTCACGTTTGGAATGGGATGCCGGTAATTGAGCTAATTAATAACGCAGCAAATTTCCACAATGCTGAACAAACGGCTAAGGAAATGTCATCATCTATCCCAAAATCAACTGATGAAACACCAAAATATTACTTTTTTAGAATAGTATGGACAAGCCCTAACCAAGTGATTTCGGCTATAAGTAGATTAAAAGAGATGAGACCTGAGCTTGATATAGAAGTTATTGACGCTTATAATTTTTTCCATTTTTACAAAACAACACTAAATAAGAAATAGATAACAAACTATGAAAAAACTTTTACTACTTACTCTATTATATTTGAGCCTTTTCCCAATCCTAACCATAAAAATAAATGCAAACAGTTTTAATATGGAACCGGGATACACACTCGATGCTTCTTCACTGGAATGGCGTTTATGGGGATATAGGCCGAATGTTTGGAGGATGAATTTTAATTTTGAAAAACTTGAAGGTAGTTGGGCTGAGTATGCCAATATCCCAATTAATATACCTGGATCAGTACAGTTAGCATTAAAAAATGCTAACATTATTGAAGATTGGAACATGGGCGTCAACAGTACAAAAATTGAATGGATTGAAAATAGGCATTGGTTAATTGGGGCCAAAATACCAAGCGAAAAATTGTCTGCACAGGAAAATGAAAAGGTGATTATTGAGTTTCTGGGACTAGATTATAAGGGTATTGTAATGGTAAATGGGCAAGAAGCAGGGAAGTTTGATAACATGTTTATTCCGCATCGTTTCGATATTACTCCTTTTATTAAAGAAAATAACAACAATATTGTCCTTATTTTTGAATGTCCACCTGAGAACTTGGGACAGATCGGATGGACTTCAAAGATAACTGAATGGAAATCAAGATTTAATTATGGTTGGGACTGGATGCCCAGAATAGTTCAAACTGGAATCTGGGATAAAGTTTTTTTTCATAAAATAAAGGATAATCAACCCCTGTTTAATAATTTAAAAGTTTTTACCGAAGCTAACAAAAGTAAGAATATCGGCAAATTATCAATTTCACTAGAATTGAATAATACGGCTTTAAGAAAACATCTTCAAATCTCTCTTACAAGTACCGATGGGAAAGTTGTATTCGAAGATTCTTTTTCAACAGATCAATTGGAGTTTAATAAGGTCTGGGACGATCTGAAAATTGAACGCTGGTGGCCTAATGAACTGGGCCCGCAAAATTTATATAATTTACACGTAAACTTAATAGATGAAAATCGTAACTTATTACAGCAAACCACAAAACGTATTGGTTTCAGACACGTTGAGTGGACAAAAAGTCAAAATGCCCCCATCGATGCAGAGCCTTGGATATGTAACATTAACAGTCAACCTATCTTTCTACAAGGCATAAATTGGACACCTATTAGGCCAAACTTTGCTGATTTACAGTTTGACGATTATGCTAAGTTACTTCATCTATACAAAGATTTGGGAATAAATACTATTCGTATTTGGGGAGGAGGTTTTCCAGAAAAAGAGTGGCTGTATGATTTATGTGATGAGTTAGGAATACTTATCTGGCAGGACTTCCCGTTAAGCTCTTCAGGACTTGAGAATTATCCTCCAGAAGATTTAAAAGCAGTGCACGAAATGACCCAAATCGTTAATCACTATGTTAAGCGTCTTCATCATCACGCCAGTTTGTTATTGTGGTGTGGAGGAAATGAACTTTATGAATTGGGAGATACAGCGCCTGTCACTCACAAACATATAATGATAAAATCTATAAAAGAGGTTTTGATGTTACAAGATCCTACAAGAAGATTTCTAACAGGAAGCCCGTCTGGTCCGAACATTTATGGAAACCTCAATAACTTTGGGACAGGGAAAAACTGGGATGTACACGGCCCGTGGGACCTCCCATATACAGAAACAGACAGAACAATGTCTGCTGTTAAAGAATATTGGGATAGAGATGATGCTATGTTCCGCTCGGAGGTGGGAGTCCCGGGTGCTATGTCAGCAGAAACTATGAATAAATATAAAGGTCAGTTTCAATTACTACCGGCAAGTATGGAAAATCCACTGTGGCGTAGCGTTAGTTGGTGGATTCAGTGGGAAGAATATTTAAAATCCGGGAGAAGCGTGGATAATCTCAATGAATATATAGAATGGAGTCAAAATCGACAAATGGAGGGCCTTGTCCTTGCATTAAAAAAAAGCAAGGAAAGATTTCCGACTTGCGGTGGATTTATTATCTGGATGGGGCACGACAGCTATCCTTGCACGATCAATACGTCTCTTATTGATTTTGAAGGTAATCCAAAACCTGTTGTGGATGAGTTAAGCAAAATATGGAAAGACAATTCATACCTAAAAAAATATTTAAGAGAGTAACTTAACCAAAACTTTCAACAATTTCATTGAGTATACGAATATAAATAATTATTATTAAAAGATTTAAACTATGTATCTGAAAAAATTAGCTTTTGCGTTAATTACCTTGTGCTGTATTTCGCTTTGTCTTTATTCATGTAATGACAAACAAACTCAACCGGAGAATGTACCATTAACAAAAGCCGACTACCCTAACCCCCCTATTAATGCAAATCCAACAGTAAATTATAATTTATGGAATATAAAAAACGGAAAATTCTATTTGGATGATGAATGGGTATTTCTTAAAATTGGTAAGCCATTAATTAATTTTGCTGACCCAGTAGTGGTTGACATGTTTATTTCAAACTTGGATAAATTGAGGAATTATCATTTTAATACACTTGAGCTTAATTGCTATTGGCATCATTTCGATACAGATGGAGATGGTATACCCGATAAATCTCTTGAGCCTCTAAATAAGCTTATCAATGCAATTTATGCAAAAGGAATGTATCCGTGTCTATCGGTCGAAACCTACGCAGTGGGAGGAGGAACTATCCCCGAAGGTTTTTGGGCTCTACATCCTGATGCGTTTGCAATCGATTACAAAGGTGAAATGGTTACTGATACCGAATATGGATTTGGATCTAAAGTGGTTTCAATTTTTCATCCCGGTTATAGATCTACTGTCCATAAATTTATAAAAAATTTGGCAAAAGGCATAGATACAAAGAAAATTCTATATTTTGAGACAACTGTTGAGCCGCAATACATGGGTGCCATTGCACTTTGTTACAGTGAAGCAGCACGCAATGAATATAATAAATGGAGAGAAGAGAATAAAATCACTGATTCAGAATCAGAAATGCCTTCTTCATTTCCACAACCTGCGTCTTTTATTACAAATCCTACATGGAACAAATTCAGAGCACAATTTCTAGCCAAATGGGTTAACGAAGATGCACTTGCTTACCGCGAAATAGCTGGCAATAATGCTTATATTGCTGTCGATTATCTAGATGCAAATGAAAAGGAGCAACAATTTCGGATGGGCGATCCAATTGAATTCTTGACTCATCTCACGCAAGCAAATATAATTCAGGTTAATTGGTCATGGTACTTCCCCTCAAATAAACCTAATCAAAAGGCGTATGATAGAGTGTATCAAGTGAAGAATGCTCTGAAAAGAGACTGGGCTATTACTGAACACATGACTTTTAATGGAAGCGATTTTGTGTCTTTTAAAAACAGTGAACTGGAAGCGATTCTTGAAAATACACTCATTCAAGGTACTCGTTTTGGATGGGAATTCGTAAGTGTGACAAATAACTCAAACAGTAATTTTAGTTTATATAATAATGACTGGTCACCGAAACCTGTGATCAAATTTGTCGATGAATACTGGGGATATTGGTTACATCGAGTTAATGAAATTGAAAATGAAAAGAAATAAACATCCATTTTGCTCCTAAGGTGCTTTGCCTAAAGTTATTTCGTAGAGATTTTTTAATTTGAGAGTTAAATAATGTTTTATTTTTGTTTTCTTAATGATTTAAACATATTTTTGTAATAAATGTAATAAATGTTTGAAACGATAAGTTAACCGGTTTGGTTTATTATTCCAACTCGAATCAGATATGAAAAAAGTATCCATGCAGGATATCGCAGATAAGTTAGGTGTTTCGAAAGGAACAGTCTCACTGGTGTTGAGCGGAAAAGCCAAATCAGGTCGCATCAGTGATGAAACAAGTCAGAAGGTAAGACAGTTAGCTGTAGAAATGAACTACTATCCAAATGAAATCGCTCGGAGCCTTACTACCGGCAAAAGCATGTCAATTGGTGTGATCATTACTGATATTTCAAATGAATTTTTTGGAAATCTGACATTCCATATCCAAGAAAGAGCAAAAAAATATGGTTATACTGTAATCACTACAAACACAAACGAAAGATTAGATGAATTTAATGATGCCGTTACTATACTTTTAAATAGACAGACGGATGGAATTATCTTAGTTCCTGTTGATGGAGGAGAAGAAATTACGCAAAAAATAATTGCAAGACACATTCCATTAGTCCAAGTTGACCGCTTTTATCCCGCAATCAATGCCAGCTACATCATCGTAGATAACTATAAAATATCTGCAAAAATGACTGAAATGTTGATAGAAAAAGGAAATAGGAGAATTGCTGTTGTTTGTTACGACATTAAGTTAAATGCATTGATGGACAGGAAACAGGGATGTATTGATGTTTTAAATCAGCACAATTTGTTTGATCCGGCATTAATTAAGGATATTAACTATGAGCAACAAGAAGAAGAGATACATAAGGCCATAGTTGAATTTAAAAATAATACGGATAAAGTTGATGCTATATTCTTTTGTTCTAGAAGGGTTTTCATTACGGGTATGAAATATATGCATAAAGAAGGTATTAGGATTTCTGAAGAAATGGATGTTGTTTGCTTTGACAAAATTGATTCATTTTCAATTGCAAATATTCCTTTTAATTTCATTGAACAACCGATTAAGGATATGGGTGAAAAAGCAGTCGATATTCTAATGAATCAAATTAATGGCAAAAATACGATTAATCAGTATTTACTTGAAGCACAAATCAGACGACATGCTTAATACGAATGACTAATATAAGTGAATAATTTTTTGCCCGGTGAGTTAACCGGTTTAGCAATAAAGGTAAATGTTTAATAATAAAGAAATATTGTTTTTACTGATTATGTTACTCTACGAAACGGGTATAAAGGCTCAAACAGATCGGTTAATTCTTGAACAGGAGGCTTTTCCCAAACATTCCGACAATACAGGTCAGCCAATATTTGGGAACTCAAATCGTCTGATCCTGCTAATAAAACAGAAATGTTGCTTCAGGTCATGGATGAAACAATAGTAATATACGATACATAGTTGCATCTTGAATTCCTTTAAATTTTCACAGGACACAGAAAATGGGTGAAAGAAAGCTCTCAGGTTATGTTTACCAACAGGAAAAGAAATTATGCCAAAGTCCTAGGAACACAAATTTCCAAAAGTGAAACTGTAGAATAAAAAAAAATGAAAATGTTTTTTAAATATGAATTATGAAAAATAGAATCTCCTTATTGAAGGTGTTACCCGTTATAAGCAGTTTTTTTGTAATGGGAATAGTGGATTTGGTTGGAATCTCGACCAATTATGTGAAACAGGATTTTGGACTGAGAGACTCCATAGCCAATCTGCTCCCTTTTAGCCTGTTCTTGTGGTTTGCCATTCTATCTGTCCCAACGAGCATGATATTGAATAGCCTGGGGAGAAAGCGTACAGTCATCATCAGCATGATGCTTACCTTATTGGCAATGATTATTCCATTAATTGTCTATAACTTTCCGATAATGCTGTTTGCATTCGCATTGTTGGGGATTGGGAACACCATTATCCAGGTCTCCATAAATCCCCTCCTGACTGATGTTGTTAGCAGTGATCGACTTACAAGCAGCCTGACAATGGGTCAGTTTATTAAAGCTATAGCTGCCTTTCTGGGGCCCATTATCGCCAGTTGGACGGCCGTACGGTTTGGGGACTGGAAGC
>JAQWBH010000489.1 GCA_028707405.1 Parabacteroides sp.
TGCTATTCCGTCGGGACCGGTTGTTGCCCAGACTTCTGTGGGTCTAAAAATACAAAAAGGCTTATTAAGATTAGAACTGGATTGCCCCCAATAATAATAGATGTTTGTACGGACGCCTTCCACCGGCTCTGTATCGTGTTCAGTGGATTCGCGCATAATATTTACATTCACTGTGGAATTCCATATATCACCATCAACGTATGATGCCCAATAGTCATCATCGTATAAGTCGATTTGCCCCTCATAATCAACATATACGCCTATAGAAGGCGAATCATATACTTGTACTTCGGCACTTAATGTCCCAATCCATTCATCAGAAACCTTTAAGGAATAGAAATCCACCTCAAAAATAATAGAATAAAAGATGTCATCGACCTCGGAAACAGTGATACGCGGCTCACCTGCTTCTAAAAGATCAGACTTTTCAATATCGATATCTTCTATGTTAATAGCTGCTTTCACATCTACATCACTATCTCTTATGGTAAACACTGCCGCTTTTCCATATAGACCATTAGCTATATAAAAGGGCATGTCACATTCTTCTATAATTGGTGTAAAACTTACATCGCAATATTCATAGTTATATTCCCCTTCTTCACCTTCCTTGGGATAAATAACTTCAAATCTTCCTGTTGCCTCCGCAAATTCATATGATGTTTTTAAATCTGTCTCTCCCATTATTGGTGGATCCTCACCATTAACCTCCGCTGCCATCATTTGCATCATATTTGCACCTGCTGGGGTTATAGCTGGCGTATCGGGTTCATCTTCAATGAGCATATCATCCAAAGAAACATCGTCACAAATCCCATTATCTATATCATTACCCTGTTCTGCATATACATCCTCAGATACCGAGTTATGATGGTCCTCATCTTCTTCAGCAAAGCTGCTACTTTTTGCCGATACACTAAAAGAAAATAACGACATAACAAAAACTAAACACAAAATTATACTTAAAGGCCTTTTTATTTTCACTTTTTTCCTCCCCTTAAATTGAATTTTTCAGCCGCTTCAAGCATAAACCTTCTAAAAACCCACACTGTAGAAAATACTGATTATTAACAGTATGATATATATTTTATGCCATTTTCGGATTGCTTCCACGGACATCCCTCCCCCTTGTCTTTAAATTTAAGACATGGTGGAAAATTTTTCATCAACCTAAAGTATGAAATCGCCAAAAAAGCCTCTCATACTTTAGTATGAGAGGCCAGATTTACCAGGATCTACAGGTGTCCAGGGGGGTGTCAAGGGGACGGGGTAGTTGACACCCCTACAATTATAAGAAGAAGGAAATGTTGTCGATAACCCCGTCCCCTTGACATTTGTTTTTATTTTAGATATTCCCTTATCCCGCATAGAATAAGGTTTTTGCAATCCTCTTTTTAGCAATAGAACTTAATCTCATCAACCTTGAAATGATTTTTCCACTCTTCGCATATCATAAAATGCTGTGCAGCTATAATCTCCAGCATCTCATTTAATTCGTTTTGAGGTATTCTACCTGAATTATTAGCAATAATACAGCCACCTGCCGCCGTCAGCCATACTTTAGTTGCATTGGGACTTGGCTTGCCTTTGCCTATATGTACATGAATTGGTTCGAAATTTTCATTTGACCAGAAAAAAACCAGATAAGAGCCAATGCGAAATAGACTAGGCAATTTTTATCCCCCCAGATGCAGCATATTTATACAGCAAATGCGCATTATTATGGAGAATTCTTTCAAATTTATTGATCTCTTTGTCAGTGAACCCTTCACACCTAATCCATGTATAGGTCGGTAGGATACACCTAGCTATATCGAAGCCATCTTCCCTTGGGCGCTCAAAATGAACCTCTACACATTGCATCCCATTTTCCTCAATAATATGCGAATGCACTATCTCTGTTTCGTCAGCTAAAATTATATATGGGTACATCATAGATAACCCCCCTTTTACAAGTATTCTCAGGATAGCTTAATACGAACACATGAAACCTACTTCTTTAGGCCAACAGTACTGCTAGGCTAAATCCTTCATCTATGCAACTAAACCCTTTTTTATTTCCAGTATAATATATATTATTTTAATTATCAATCAACTTGTTGTTATAAAACAGGGTGTCGCACTTAAATTAAGTCAGCACTACACCAGTAGCGGAGTGTGCCCGGGAATGGACATTTATTACTCCGGAATTCTAAGGAATATCTGTGGATTTGTAATCTGAAATTTACCATTTTTAAATTCTATATCTCCTTCAAAAAATGCCGTATCTTCAAAAAACTGCGGGCTTGCAAACTCGTCAAATGACACACCAATCGGAATCTTTATTTTCAGCCCATGTGAAACGTCAAAGTAAACAATATCTCCATATGCTATATTTTTATAAGTAAGCTCTTGATATTCTGCGGGAATATCATAGGTGTAACTATTATTGTTGGTTTTTAATATGATCCTATTTTCTTTTTTATCGTAAGTAGCGGAAAGCATCGTTTTCATTTGTTCCAAATAATCGCTGAACATATAGTCCACATAGCCGGATGTGCCAGCGAGCTTAAGAACATGCAATTCATAAAGGGATAATCCGGTACCCGAACCTACATTGAGCACACAAATAATTTCATCTTCACTGTCATTATCCAGATCGGATTTATTTAACATAGGCAAAACAAATCTTGGCGTGGTATATTCCCAATTAAAAAGTTGGATTTTATCCCCATGTTTAAGCACTACGCCGGTAGGCTTCAGCCCATATAAATAGATATCCTCTTTGGGAAGTTCAGCGATCAAGGGATATTCTGTTTCGTTATAGCGATCACTTGTGATAATTGACCTTTCTGTTAAATCATCAACATTTATTTCTTTTCCAGGTTTATTTTCAGAAATCCACCAATTTGCAATTGGCGGCCCGCTTGTCATCAAGCCTTCCACATACCAACCCTTATCACCTTTTACCAGCCACAGCCATCTGGGGAAAACCCCTGTCTCAAAAGCAGAATTCCCTCCGTCTTTAATATCCAGTTCTAGCCAATAACAAGCCTTGTTTTCACGTACATCCTCTTTAATTACTTTTACATCATTTATTTTTACCGTGTCCCAAATCTCCTGTCCCTCCGGATCAAAAGGCGCATCATGGGTAAGGGAAAGCAGTGTCAGATAATCGCTTTCTCGAAGTGCTTTGATATAAATATCCGCAGCCTGCTTGGCATCTGATGCAAAACAAGACACCCTATCCCACTCGGCAATTTTCTCCTTTGCATCTATGATGACCAACCGGTTGTTTTCTTTGCCAAAAGTAATGATCTCAGTCAGATCATACTTTCCGCCGCCGCTGTCTGCCAAATGGTAGATGATACTTGCGGTATCTCCTTCTATATTAATTTCAAAATCCACGACCCAGGGGCTAGAACCGCCGATATTATAATTCCATTCTTCGCCGGCGCGTTGTTTTTGCTCGGCGATGAATTTTGCTTTCATGCTTTCGGACATGATCTCGTAGCGTGGTTTTCCATCACGGGTTTTAAGAGCCTCTG
>JAQWBH010000490.1 GCA_028707405.1 Parabacteroides sp.
ATCTGCAACTGCAGATTCTGTGGTCGCCGACAGTCAGCCCTTCGGGCTTCTATTTGTCGGCACTAGGCGCCAAACTGGCGCCGTCGGAGTAAGACGTCGCCAGGAATTATTTATTTTCTGAGAAATCGAGAACGTATGTAACTTTGTAATAACATTGTTCGGGGCTTCGCCCCGGGGTTTATCGCTTTGGTTCTCCCAAGGGGTAAATTAATTTAAGGGGAACACCGGGTGGCATCCCCCTTTACCCCTCGGTCGAATCTTGTCAGGCGCTCGTGTTGCTCCCCAGCATAGCCCTATCCTCCTGACAGGCAAGACCTATATGTAGTTTTCCACTAATTGGTAATTTTATTCATGAAGATCAAGGGATGGAAAAAAACATTTACACAAAATAGTACAAATACCCAAATCCGTATGGGAACTGTCCTGCCCACCAATGATTTATCGTTAATAGATCCGGGATATCGCCGCATGGTTGTACTTGTCCTTTTACTTCTTTAACGTTATAACTAACCAGGTTTTCTGTTGTTGCAACGATCACAATTACATCCTCCTTAAATTTTAACTATTCTGCTCGGCATTGGACACTGTTGCGCCTAACTTTTCTTGCAAATTATTAAGAATCTTTTTATACCGTTCCTCTTCTCTTAACGGCATGAATGCAGGATTTTCAGCAACCATCTTGATAAAATTCGTCTTAATTGTTATATCATCTAACGGACTGCGTGCTCCAATCGTGATATTATCCTCGAGCCATATATCTACCTGAGTAAAATATCCATTGCCTTTTAACCTTAACGGATATTGGTATCCACACACAGTATCCACATATTGTTCTAATGCGTTTAATGCCTTTTCGTTCTTTTGCTGCAGCAAATATCCCTGCGCAGCAACGATATGAATTCCAAAAACCGCATTTGTTAAAATATCTTTCATTTGAAAAGAGTCAATAATCTGTGTTCCCTGAGAATATATCTGTTCAAACAGAACCGGTTCAATCATGTGTAACGAAAGATAATTGGTTAACAGCGTTAACGTATCTATTACATTCTGATAGAGCAATATTTGATTCACTTTATTAGCTTGATCATTATCTCCCTGCATTTGATATGCCATAATCAGCATGACATCATCTCCGCTATATGGAACCAGTTGATCATTTAATAAACGAATAACTTCTTCGCTGTTTCCCAACGCCATCTCTGCCAACGCTTCCATAGTATTCGCACTTTTTAAGTCATAGAAATTCCCTGATTCCTCTTTTACTCTCTGACTTAGCAAAATACATTGCTGCAGAATTTCTTTTTTTATGTCCTCAGTTTTTGCCAGAGTCGAGTGATTCAGTAATAATTGAATCATAGACAGCAAAAATGGAAAACAAGAGTAGTATTTCTTTATTGCCTGGTTACACTGTTCCATTACTTCATCAAATGGTTTGGCAGCAAACTCATGTGAAAATTTGTTATACATTTTTTTTATATCATCATTTGTAAGTTGCGGGGAATATCCCAACAATTCATCGACTGAAACATTAAAAAAAGTGGCGAGTTCCGGAAGAAGTAAAATATCAGGATAGCTTTGTCCAGACTCCCATTTGGAAACAGATGCTTTAGAAACGCCAATATACTCTGCTAACTTTTCCTGCGTTATTCCTTTCTCTTTTCTTTTTTGAACAATACATTTACTTATATTTAACTTATTCATATCTAATCACCTCAAGTATTATTCTATACATTGATTCATTTCCTGGCGATGGATTTGTAGTTGATTATAGTTGAATAAGTTAACTTGCAGGAAACTTATTCCGATAATAAAAGCCCTGCTTCCTTTGGATTCAATATAGCTCAGCCGGCTTTCTTTAAATGTCCGCTCATTATCCGGATCCAGGTCCAGTATTTCCTAAATACTGTACGATTCGCAATTAGAACAGCACAGCAAATAGCGGGCGGAAAATTCATATTGGGCAAAATAACGTTCCAATCTGAATTTATTTAGTTTCAGAGTTATCACTCCTATTCACTGCTTTTTGCCTTTTTATGATGGTATACCTTAAACTGCCGATTATTAGCCTATTGAGTATACGGATATGTGAAGTTCCTCAATGATGACGACAACCCCGTCCCCTTGTCATTCCATAATGACAATGACCGGTCTTCAAATCTTGGATTATGTGTTTTAGGCATATATTTTTACACCTTAGAAAAATGATATTACCTGGATAATGAATTTAAACAATGTAACTTATATTTAGCTTCATATCCTCCGCTATTTCAATCATATATAGCCATAACGCCTTTTATTTCTTCAAGCAAAAAATCCCATCCGCGCTATTATTTAATGGACTCAGGCTATGATAGTACCGATATATATACAACAGTAAGGTATGACTATAATGCTCAAGCTATTATACCCTTGAATCTCCGAGGAGCCAAAGAGCCCAAAGCAGGTTTTGACTTTGATGGAACTCCAGTATGTTCTCCGGGATACAGAATGATTTACTGGGGTCATGATAAGGATGCCAACAAGTTCCGTTGTCCATATATACTGGGCAAATGTGATTGCCCCTATGGTTCCGCTTGGTGTTCTGATTCTAATTATGGAATGGTAATTAAGACTAGGGTTAAAGATGACCCCCGCCTGTTTTGCACTCCCCACCGGGGAACTGATAACTGGCGCAAGTTATATAACAAGAGAACCGGCGTAGAACGATGCTTTGGCCGACTTAAGGAACATCTTGGCGTAGAGTGTCTTACTCTACGTGGCCTGGCTAAGGTTAAAAACCACGCTTACCTGTGTGTTATATCTCTGCTAGCCACTGTAATAGCGGTTAATTCAGTTAAGAAAGAACAAATAGCAGCCTAATTCGGGTTAAAAACTAGCAAAATCATCTACAAGGGAGTAGTGTGCTCTTTTTAGTTTAATCGCATTAAAATAATCTATCAGAAGCCTGATGATAAAGAATCCGCTGCCTAGTCAACGGCAGTAGTAAAAATAACTTGTTTGAAATTCTAATATTTTTGGAGTTATGAAAGACTCTCTATTCATATTTTTAAAAAACCAACAAATAAGCCCATTCTCTTAACATAATTACCACCATCATAAAAAAACAGTATATTTAGGTGATACTTAATAAAAACCTCCTTTCGTAATTATTGCTATAATATTCCACATTTTCACCCTCCATAATTATTTGATTAAATAAATAAGTTTTTAAAAATCACCCCTTTCATAACATCATCTCCCTACCCAAACATATCTCTGGTTGTCCAAATTTTTCCTTTCATAGTATATAAACACTTTAAAGCAGCTTTTGTAACACGTCTTTATAAAAAAATATTTTGGGGGCAAAGAACATTAAGCATATTTTTACCTCACCTGATAAACTTGTATATATAATGAAACTTTTGGATATTTTTGGCGTAATTACATATATACTTCATTTAATAAGGGAGGTAGAGCAATGTTTCCTGTTATCATTTCAGCTATCGAAAATGATGATGATAGATCTTTTATAGCGCAGTTGTATG
>JAQWBH010000491.1 GCA_028707405.1 Parabacteroides sp.
CAACAACGTAACATAGATAGCGATTAACCCCTCAAAAAACAGCCTACCATTTGTCCTCTTGAAAAATATAGCTCAATAATAGCCTACCATTTGTCGTATAGACCATTTATCCTTATTTTTCTGGACAGAAACAATCACGGATAATTGAGTTTTTAATCTTATCTACTAAACTATTATCTACTAAACCATTCATTGGTTTTAACAACTCATCAATTTTCCTGCAACTTTCTTCTTCATCTTTACATTTGATTTCAGGAAGTATCGTCTGACCGAGATGAATAATCTTCTTCAACGTATTCAAGAAAAGCATTGAGATAACCATTATTTCCCGAATATTCAAGTTACCCAATTCTATTAACGCCTTTGGAATATAATCTTTGTTTTTGTTTTTCCTTAAATGAGTTAAAACAACAACAAGATGTTCATCATTAATACCTGTTTGTTTAGCAAGAAATTTCATGCTAAATTTTATAGACTCATATTCGGCTCTTACAACATCACTATAATCTTTTATCTGAGATTCTATTTTAGAACACCATATCGTCTCACTTTTATCATCTTTAAAGCCGTATAGTTTTTTGAATCCCTCATGATTAGTTTTATACATTAATCTAAGATTCAAGCGTTGTTCAATCGGGAATTCTGAAGAACATATAGCTCTGTATGAATAAGCAGTTTCAAGACTAATAAACTCCAAATGCATCATTAACTCTAAAAATTGAAGCATATATTGCATGGTCTCATTAATTTTAAAGGAGCCTAACTTCTTTTCAATAATATTTGGCAAATTAAAATTGTAAGCAAAAGAATCTAACGACTTGGCTTCATTATTCATAAAATCACCAAGTTTACTGTATCTTGAATCGACTTCTATCTTTTCGGGTATTGCTGCAAACGAACTTGAATAGTGCAAGATTTCACTGATCTCTATTTTCTCCAACAATTTTTCTTTGTTCTCGATCTTAGAGATTATAACAAATAAAGGTTGAATCATTGCAAGTATAGCATTTACCCTATTAATTTCAGTTTCTTCGTTTGCACTTACTATTAGTTCGTAGTATTCATAAGGATTTTTACTGAAATGCTCAGCAATATTGCGAGCATTTTGATCTGATTGTGACCAGTAATTAAGTTTGAAATCATCAATCGCCTTATCTATAGCCAAGCATTCATCAGCAAAATCACTGCTAATAGAACTCCTTATTTGTCTATATAAAGCCTCTTTATCATCGGGCACAGCACCCACAATGGCTTTGAATACTTCAGAAACAGCTATCCTCAACTTGATTAAACCTAGACGTTTGCCAATATTGACAGTCTCTCTCATCTCTGCACGAAGCAGTGATGAAATATCCACAATGGAATAAAGGATAGTATAGCCACATCGCAGTATTACCTTATTAATCTGGTCTTCAGTTTGATCACTAGCAACAAGATAAATGGGTAATAGTGAATGAAATTCAATAATACTCTTTCCAAAATTATTATAAAGGGCTTTCCGTCCTTCTAGCGATAGTTCTTTCATACGTAGATTATAAGATTACTCCAGTTTATTTTTATCAGATGCTTTTTCCAAAATATCCATAAAGGAATAGTGGAAATGAATTTAAAATAGAGACTTTAGAAGGTTTATGCTCCATATGCTTAGTGAGTTGATTTTTAAATATTTTTTTAAGAAATATCCTCTGTGGATAAAATTTTACCTTCGATATCACAAAGATATTTTGCCTTAGCCACATTCTGTATTTTTAGTATGGCAAACTCATCCTACAACTTGAGCCTTATATGATGTTCGTGTTCCTCAGACCAGAACTTTGCCTACGGTTTCCTTCAGATTTCACCTCGCGATGGACACCCTTGCCTTGGGCTAATGGTTGGACGCTACATACCCACCTGGTGGACTTGAACCACCGAGTCATTAATCATACAGGCGCGCCATCAACAAAAAACGTGCACAAGAAAAGTGACCGTTTCAATTCTAATCCGTTATGTGTTATTGAAAAACGTTATACAAAAAGCTTTACAATCAGATAAATCAGTGCACCCAATATGGCACTTACGGGAATAGTGAGAATCCACGCTGTCATTAAACTTCTCGTCACACCCCAACGTACTGCCGAAAGACGTTTTGTAGCTCCCACGCCCATAATCGCGCCAGTAATGACATGAGTACTACTGACCGGTATTTTCAAGTATTCGGTCAAATAAAGCGTGATGGCAGCAGATGTTTCGGCGACGACACCTTCAAATGGTGTCACCTTCGTAATTTTGGTTCCCATCGTCTTCACGATACGCCAACCACCGGACATGGTACCCAAAGAAATTGCAAAAAAGCAACAAAAGGCAACCCAATCCGGAATATCCGAAACAGTATGAACATTTAATCCGATATTCAATGGATGTGCAGCAATCATAGCGGCAGCAATGATACCCATTACCTTTTGGGAATCATTCATACTAAAACCGGTACTGAACAAGGCCGAAGAAACCAGCTGCAAACGTTTAAACCACACCTCTGCACGCTTATGCGACACGCGACGGCAAATATACATGATAGAGAGCGAAATAATCGTTGCAGTTATCATACCGATAATCGGAGCCAAAAAGATAAAAGCAGCAATTTTCAGAATGATGGAACCATGGATCGCATGAAAGCCGCTGGCCATGATGGCCGAGCCTGCAAATCCACCTATCAGCGTATGAGACGACGAAGAAGGAATGCCTCGCCACCAAGTGAAAAGATTCCATGTGATACCCCCCAGAATACCGGCTAAAATAACAGGCAACGTAATATACTGCTCGTATACGGTTTTTGACACCGTATTGGCAATGCCAAATTCGCCTATTATAAACTTGGAAATGAAGAAGGCCAGAAAGTTAAAAAATGCGGCCCACAAAACAGCCTGTAAAGGAGTAAGTACTTTTGTTGTAACAATGGTAGAAATAGAATTCGCAGCATCATGAAAGCCGTTGATGTAATCAAAGATAAACCCCAACGCTATTATACAAATGAGCATTATCATAGACCAGCTTTTAAGCGTATTTTACAATAATGGTTTTCAAGACTTTGCTTACACGTTCTGCAGCATCAGTGGCTTTTTCAAGTTCTGCCAGGATTTCCTTCACTTTCACCAATTCAATGCCATCGGTCTCTTCTTCAAAGAGTTTAATAATGGCGGCTTCATAGATGTCATCGGCCCTATTCTCCAAATCATGAAGTTCCTTACAGTGCAATTTTAATGAGGTGGCATTCTTTCGAACAGAACCAAGTTCATCCATGGCCTTACTAATACTGGCTGCATCCTCACTGACTACTTGCCCCAGTTCCAATGCGCGGGGATTGTTGGCCTTGGGATTGTAGATGGCAATGCGCTTGGAAGAACTGTTAATCAAATCCACGATATCATCCATGCAATCCGCTAAAAGATGTATATCTTCACGATCAAAAGGTGTGATAAACGAGGCACTGAGTTCTTCAAAAATTTTGTGCGATAGTTGGTCTCCTATTCTCTCCTGCTCTTT
>JAQWBH010000091.1 GCA_028707405.1 Parabacteroides sp.
CAAAAAGGGCTTAGCTCTTGTTTAAGTGCGCCTATTTTCAACATTTTTTGGTGTTTAGGCTCGTGTTTTCTTCGTCAGGCATAATTTTAGGGGCTGAACACAATTTGACATTGTGCGTCAGCCCCTTTTTTACACCATTTTCTTGATCAGTCAATACAGGGGAAGCAGATGCCGTCTCCTTTTACAACGCGTTCTTTCCCGCTGTACGCCTTGCTGATACTAAATCCAACTATAACTATTCCATAATTATCGCTCATGGCGCGTTCTTCCTATACTAATTTAGTTTAAATTAGTATTAGGAACGCATCGCTCTATTCTGGAATGTTTTATACTAATTTAAAATAAATATATAGAAATATCATAATAAGAAGATATACAAAGGACTTGGATATTATCTATGTTTATAAATTAAATTAGTATTAGAATGGATTTAGTATGACAATGACTTTGTATTTGTCGTGTTCATCGCATGTGCAAATGTCAAATTGGTAAAAACCGCAGCAATCGGTTACGGTGTAGGCAACCCCCTCATATTCGGTTTTACCGTGATGGGTATATGAACGAAGAAGATTGACCAGCGCATCACTGACAGGCTTGCATTCACAGTCAATTACCTGTCCCCAAACCCTGATGCAGTCTTTGCTGCCCACCATTATGTCTGCCCTTACCTCGCGGTCACATTTTTTTAAATCCAAATCAATTATGTTTCCCTCAATGCCTTTGCTGATATTTACTTCGTGTTGTAATTCTAAACCTAAATCTAAATCTAATTCTTCTGCCATTAACCATATGCTCCTTTCATCTGCATGAAACGGTCTCACCGCAATATTATGTAATACTAATCACTCATTAAAACCTTGTTTAAAAATCCGCGTAAGGAGCCATATATCAAGGCTTTTACTTGAATTTCAATAGGTCTTATAATCGTGCTAAGTATTTCAAATTATTTGAGCTGTCGCGGTTGCATTTGAAGTTGCCGCATCCGAAGCACCTGCTTTTTTTACGGCTTTTTCTTAAATACCTTATGGCAAGCAGCTCAATTGAAAGAACAGCAAGACTTATAATAATGGTTGCGATATTTTGTATTATCCATTCAAACATGAATATCGTCCTCCCGGAACGCGCCGTTAGGGAGATGCGGAAAAGTCAGCAATATACAATATGCGCTTATCGATGTGAATATTCCCGAAACGCCCGACGGAATAAATTCGTTTATCGGGTCACACGAGGTTGTAAATAGCTGCAAATAACGCCATGACGAAAAAACGGTAAAAAACACCAAATAAGTCGCAAAAAATATTGACTGTTATGGATAACAGTGGTATAATATGTTAAATAATAAATAAGAATGCACTGATTGCTATAATAATACAAAAGCATATAAGAATGATAAAGATTAACAAAACATTTGTAGTATTAATTTCATTACTACTTTTCCTGTTCAGCTAACAATGGAATTGTATTTTAGAAAGTGGAGCCAAAATGAAAAATCGTTATATAAGAATATTTATGGTTTTTTGCACAGCATTCATACTAATTTTAGGAAACGGCTGTTTTTTAAAAAGCCATAAAACATTAATGCTGGAATATTTAGAGGACAAGTATGGTGAAGAGTTCGAGCCGCTCTCCTATGCAGGGGAAAGCTGGGCTTACAGTTATGATAAATTATCTGCACACCCTAAAGGAAAGGAGGATCAAATATTCAATATACAAGGATGCAAAAACAAAGAGGGCAAATATGTATGCCATGATAACTACTTTTATTACATAATTAGGGATGAATATGAACAGGCAATGAGTAACATTGTGAAAATTTATTTTACTGATTTTAAGTTGTATATGCTAAGAGGAGAGGGTATGTATCCAGATAGATTAAACTATGGTACTAAGATTAAAGATATATATAAAGAAGGCGAAAAATTTAATGCTAATTTCAACTTATTTGTAAAAAAGAGTAATACAAAAAGTATAGGTATAGATAAGATGTTAATTGAAATCGCTCAAAAACGATTGGAGCAGAAATTTATTGGCGAATTATCGTTTTATAATACGTATGATGAAAAATATAAGTTAATTAATAGGGAAAAATGGTATGACTCGAAAGATAAATGGTTCGAACCCAATATATCAGTTATTGTTAAACAGGATTTAGAAGTTTATATGTTTAAAGATAATAAACATATAGAAATAACAAATTAAGGAGAGATAATAAATGTTGACAAATAGCCAGTTGTTATTGTTGGATAATCTTATTTATCTTAATGAAGTTGTTAATCATAATACAGACACGGTAGGAGAAATCGTTGATAGACTGTTAAATCAAGGTGGATTAGATTCTTCAATAAATCCCGATAAAATCGGCACAGTGGACGAATTTCCCGGCAGGATGACAAGGGCTGAGTGGGTCGAAATACTTGAGTTCATTGAAGCGGATACTGAATTGTGCAGTTATACATTAACAAACGGTGTCGGCGAGGATAGCGATGGCTTGCGTGCCGCATGCTTTGTTAACGGCAACGATGTTAATGTTGTATTCCGTGCCACAGGCGGCGACGATGAATGGCATGATAACGGACAAGGTGGATATCTTTCGGATACGCAATGTCAAATAGAGGCTTTAGATTATTTTAATGGATTACCATATTACACAAGCGCCGATATTACCGCCACAGGACATTCAAAGGGCGGCGCAAACGCAATGTACGCGGCTGTCGCAGCGGCATAGACCATTATAAAATATATTAAATTTATGTTAATGATTATTGAATTAAGTTGACCCATGGATACTTTTGTATTATTATGGAAGATAATAGAATTAATGAAGATATAAAACTACTATGGTAATCAGCGACCAACAACTAACAATGGAATTGTATTTTAGAAAGAGGAGCCAAAATGAAAAATCGTTATATAAGAATATTTATGGTTTTTTGCACAGCATTCATACTAATTTTAGGGAACGGCTGTTTTCTAAAAAGCCATAAAACATTAATGCTGGAATATTTAGAGGACAAGTATGGTGAAGAGTTCGAGCCGCTCTCCTATGCAGGGGAAAGCTGGGCTTACAGTTATGATAAATTATCTGCACACCCTAAAGGAAAGGAGGATCAAATATTCAATATACAAGGATGCAAAAACAAAGAGGGCAAATATGTATGCCATGATAACTACTTTTATTACATAATTAGGGATGAATATGAACAGGCAATGAGCGATATTGTTGGGAAGTATTTCACGGAGTTCAAGTTGTATATGCTTAGGGGGGATGAGATGTATGATGACCGATTGAATTATGGAGTAAAGGTAGAGGATATTTATGATATAAGTAGTAGATTTGCGTCACAAATATTAATCTTTGTTAAACAGAATACAGATACTAATAATATTGAGATGGTTGCTAAAAAAAATGCATCTGAAATGATAGATAAAAAATTACCTGGGAAAATAAGATGTTACTCTATTTATGATAATAAATTTGATTTGGTTAATAGAAATGAAATAAATAATATGTTAAATAACATAAAAGAATGGTCAGATGATAAGTATGAGATAAGAGTAACCGGTGCATTAAAAATTTTAGAGTATAAAAAATATGATTAAAAGAAGGAGCTGCCAATATGCTTGCAGAAAGACAATTATTACTTTTGTATTATTATGGAAGATAATAGAATTAATGAAGATATAAAACTACTATGGTAATCAGCGACCAACAGCTAACAACGGAATTGTATTTAAGAAAGTGGAGCCAAAATGAAAAATCGTTATATAAGAATATTTATGGTTTTTTGCACAGCATTCATACTAATTTTAGGAAACGGCTGTTTTTTAAAAAGCCATAAAACATTAATGCTGGAATATTTAGAGGACAAGTATGGTGAAGAGTTCGAGCCGCTCTCCTATGCAGGGGAAAGCTGGGCTTACAGTTATGATAAATTATCTGCACACCCTAAAGGAAAGGAGGATCAAATATTCAATATACAAGGATGCAAAAACAAAGAGGGCAAATATGTATGCCATGATAACTACTTTTATTACATAATCAGGGATGAATATGAACAGGCAATGAGTAACATTGTGAAAATTTATTTTACTGATTTTAAGTTGTATATGCAAAGAGGAGATTTTATGTATGGAGATAATTTAAATTATGGGACAAAGGTGGAAGATATTTATAGTAATGATGAAAGATTTTGTGCGGATATTAACATGTTTGTAAAAAAGAGTGAAATAATGAATCAAAACATTGATGGCATACTTAAAAAAATAGCACAGGAAAGAGTGAAAAAAAAATTAGTGGGTGGACTGTTTATTTCTATAATAATTGATGATAATCGATACAAATTAATTGATAGAAAAAACTGGAATAAGATTATGAATATCGATACAGAACCTTTTTACGATATTTCCGTTTATCCAAATTTAAAAGTAGACCAATATAGAATATATCCATATTAAAGGAGTTTTGACAAATGTTAAATGAAAACCAATTATTATTACTGGATAATTTAATTTATCTAAAACATGTTGCAAATCAGGAATATAAAACTGTAGGAGAAATAGTAAATAACTTATTGTATGGAACAGATAGTAACGGTGTAAATTACTTAGATTCTTCCATAAATCCCGATAAAATCGGCACAGTGGACGAATTTCCCGGCAGGATGACAAGGGCTGAGTGGGTTGAAATACTTGATTTCATTGAAGCGGATACTGAATTGTGCAGTTATACATTAACAAACGGTGTCGGCGAGGATAGCGATGGCTTGCGTGCCGCATGCTTTGTTAACGGCAACGATGTTAATGTTGTATTCCGTGCCACAGGCGGCGACGATGAATGGCATGATAATGGTCAGGGTGGATATCTTTCGGATACGCAATGTCAAATAGAGGCTTTAGATTATTTTAATAGCCTAAACCTTAATTCAAGTCATGATATAACGGTTACCGGACATTCTAAAGGCGGTAATAAATCGCAGTATATAACAATACTGTCTGATATTGTTGACAGATGTGTATCTTTTGACGGACAGGGCTTTTCAAGAGAATTTATTCAAAAGTATAGTACTGCTATTGCAGCTAATGCAAGTAAAATCGTGTCAATTAATGCAGAAGCTGATTTCATCAACTGCCTGTTATTCCCTATCGCTTCATCTATAACATATGTAGATACTGAAGTTCAAACAGATTTTATGCAAAATCATTGTCCGAATATTATGCTTGATGAAAACGGTAATATACACTCTGCCACAGATCAGGATGTACTATCGGTTTTCATTAATGATTTCACGACATTTGTTGCGTCAGAAATGCCTATGCAGACAAAAATCGCTGTATTTGATGCTACTATAGGCTGGTTGGAAGCATTAGACTCATTCGATAATTTTTGTGAGAGAATAGGAACAATTGATCACGGCGATGAGTTAATTAAATTTGTTGTACTGTATATGGGACAACAATACATGGGATATCAGTCCGGTCTAAATAATGAAGTTCTTTTCGGATACAACGGGAATATAATTTTGGGCTCAAATAATGCTGAAATAATTGATGGGACTCTTATTAATGATATTATAAATGGATTCGATGGCAACGATTATATCAGCGGCGGTGTGGGAGACGATTATATTTGCAGTGGCAATGATGATGATATTATATATGGCCAAACTGGGAATGATCACATCTTTGGGGAAAATGGTGACGACATTATTGATGGCGGTTCTGGAAACGATATTCTTAGTGGAAATGATGGGAACGACACGATAAATGGAAATATTGATGATGATACAATTTACGGAGGAGACGGCGAAGATATTTTAAATGGCGGTGACGGCGACGATTATATTGCTGGTGGTTTTGGTAATGATGAACTCTATGGAGGTGGTGGCAACGATACTTTACATGGAGGTTATGGAGATAAGACCTTAAACGGCGGAGACGGTAATGATATCATATATTCAGGTAGTGGTACAAATTTGATAAGTGCGGGTTCTGGAGACGATATAATTATTTTTGGGGACGACCCCTTAGAAATTAACTTTATTGATGGGGGTTCCGGCAATGATACATATATTTATGTGGGGGGCGGGTATCAGACAGAAATAACTAATCACGATACAGACCTTACCCATATAAGTGAACTCAAAATGAATAAATACTACTTAAATGAAGTTATATATAATAATGTTGATAATGACCTTCAAATTGGATTTGTGAACAGTGAAGATACGATAATTCTGAAAGATTACTTTGATGCTAATAATATTGGTATAACAGATCCCAATAATAAAATAGACTCAATTTACTTTTCGAATGATCCGCTTTTAGATTCTTCTGATGATATTGTATTTAATGCAGATGTTAGAATTTTGGATGACTGTGATAATTCCATACTCACATTAGGCGGAGATTACACAACTGGTGGTGAAATAATAGTTGCAAAAGGCGGTAATGATACAATAGATATAGATAGTGACGGTATCGACTTATTATATGGCGGAGACGGCAGTGATATTTTACGAGGAGGTACCAGAGATGATGTCTTACATGGTCAGGAAGGTAACGATTTTCTGTATGGTGAAGACGGCGATGATATTTTATATGGTGGGAACGGAAATGATCAATTGATAGATTATGAAGGTAATAATTCGTTATTTGGCGGAGACGGTGATGATGTTTTGGATGTTACGGGTTCTGCCGGACATAATTACCTGGAAGGTGAAGGCGGCTCTGATCAGATATATGGAGGCATCGGAAATTCATCTATATACGGCGGGGATGGAAATGACTTGTTGGATGCCAGTTTATCACTTGGCAATAATACTTTAAGCGGAGAAAATGGTGACGATACAATATACGGTGGTTCCGGCAATGATGTTCTTTATTCAGGAGCCGGAGATGATACGTTATACGGTGGCGCAGGAAATGACGAACTTTATTCAGGTAACGGTAATGATGTGCTGTATGGCGGGGATGGAGACGATGCTCTTATTGTAGGTAACACATGCGGGAATACAATCTTAGACGGCGGAGATGGAGACGATGACTTTTATGCTATATCAACCGTTGGTTACATTGAATTTTATGGCGGCAATGGAAATGACGTAATAAACGCCGGTATTGGTGATCAAAGACTTTATGGCGGTAGTGGTGACGACATAATGTTTGCAGGATCCGGCAATCAGTATTTGTATGGCGACAGTGGTAACGATAATATGTTTGCTTCTGACGGAGTCCAACTGCTGGACGGCGGAGATGACGATGACGAAATTCATGCAGACGGTACAACAGGTAACAGTACGTTTATCGGGGGAGCCGGAAACGATTATATTATGGGGGGAGCCGGAACCCAAACAATAGACGGCGGTACCGGAAATGATGAGTTATGGGCCGGCTATGGATTGCAGAATATCATAGGCGGAGAAGGTAACGATACAATACATTCGTATGACAATTATAATAAGCATACGATTGATGGTGGAGACGGAGATGATTTGATATATGTTAGCAATGGATATATAAACGGCGGGAATGGTTTTGATACAATACATTTATATAGTTCCGGTACTGTTAATGGCGGTAGCGGAAATGATACAATAACATTATATTCTGCAGGAATGGTTGATGGCGGCGATGGTGATGATATTATTATTTCGTCAGGTGGCTTTGGGGGGAAAGTTGATGGCGGAAATGGTAATGATTCAATCACAGCCTATGCTGCAACAGATCAATCTCTAGCAATCTGCGGTGGCTCAGATGATGATGTAATAGAATTATATGGTGATGGCTTTAGTGTTGAGGGTGGAGACGGTAATGATGTCATACGTGAATGCTGGGCAAGCCATGATTCAAATATTTTGGAGGGCGGGGCTGGCGACGACATCATTTTTACTTTTAGCGGTTCATCTATGGACGGTGGTACAGGCAATGATACCCTGAACGGCAGCATAGGTGAAGATGCTTACATATTTAACCTCGGTTATGGAGCAGATACGATTATCGACTATGATGAAACTGCCGGAAATATTGACTCCATCTGGTTCGGTGAGGGGATATTGCCGTCTGATATTAAAATTACACGTGTAAATAATGATATGTGTATTACAATAATCGGACAAACTGATACCCTGACCATTAAAAATTATTATGATTATTGGGATTTTGATTTGGATTATGCAATTGAACAGTTTCAATTTGAAGATGGTACTGTTTGGGATCAGACTTACATCAATGCTCAAACTATATATATTTATGGTAGTGATACCGCAGATGAAATATATGGTGTTTGGGAAAATAACCATATCGTTTATGCCGGCGCAGATGACGATGAAATTTTCTTAGGTGACGGGTTAAACATTGTCTATGGAGAAGCTGGGGATGACATAATCTGTACCTATGCGGGAAATGATCAGCTGTATGGCGGAGACGGCGATGATTATTTAGATGCCAATTGTGGAGATGATTATTTAGATGGCGGAACGGGTAATGATACATATATTTTCGAACATGGATATGGCACAGATACCATAATTGATCAGGATAATTCATCCGATAATATTGACACCATTGAATTTGGCTACGATATCATTCCCGAGGACATAATAATCAGCCGGGCCGGACAAAATATGGAGATTACTATTGCAGGTCAAACAGACAAACTTATCATTCAGTCCTATTATGAAAGCGATTCTTATAAGGTCGAGCGATTCGTTTTCAGGGATGGTACAATATGGGATTCAAATGCAATCAGTCAGCAGCCTGTTCATATAGCAGGGACAGAAGCTTCTGAAACGATTACCGGTGACTACGATGCTCCTTACAATGAAATACTTGATGGCAAGGGCGGCAATGACACCCTCAAGGGTTACATGGGTAACGATACCTACATCTTTGGCATCGGATACGGTGTTGACACAATTAAAGATGAAGATATAACCGCCGGAAATATTGATACTATACGGTTCGGAGATGGCATAGATCCATCAGATATTACAATTAACCGTGTTGGAAGCAATATGGAGATTACCGTTGCGGGACAAACGGACAAGCTGATTATTCAATCGTTCTTCTCATATGAGGATAACTCGTTTAAAATTGAACGGTTCGAGTTCAGTGACAGTACAGTATGGGATGCCGAAACAATCAGAATGCAGCCAATTTACAGAACAGGAACAGCCGGTTCTGAAAGAATTTCCGGTAATGACAGCAACGTATATAATGAAATTTTCGACGGAAAAGGCGGAGACGATATCCTTAAGGGCAGTACCGGCAACGATACTTATATATTCAATCTGGGGTATGGCACCAATACAATTTATGATATTGACGCAACTACCGGCAATATTGATACCATAAGGTTTGGTGAAGGCATCTCCGCTGCCGACATACGGATTAATCAGGTCGGCAGCGATATGGAGATAACGATAAACGGACAATCAGATAAACTCATAATCGATGATTACTTTTATAATGATTCCTATAAGGTGGAAAGATTCGAGTTCAGCGACGGAACGGTATGGGATGCGAATACAATCAAACAGCAGTCTGTATATGTGACGGGAACCGGCAGCGGTGAGACACTTGTCGGTAATGATGACACGCCTTACAATGAAATACTTGACGGCAAGGGCGGCAATGACACCCTCAAGGGTTACATGGGTAACGACACCTACATTTTTGGTATCGGATACGGTGTTGACACAATTAAAGATGAAGATATAACCGCCGGGAATATTGATACAATACGGTTCGGAGAGGGAATAGACGCTTCCGACATTACCATTAACCGTGTTGGCAGCAATATGGAGATTACCGTTGCGGGACAAACGGACAAGCTGATTATCCAATCCTTTTTCTCATATGGGGATAACTCGTTTAAGATTGAACGGTTCGAGTTCAGTGACAGTACAGTATGGGATGCCGAAGCCATCAGAATGCAGCCAATATACAGAACAGGAACAGCCGGTTCTGAAACAATTTCCGGTAATGACAGCAATGTATATAATGAAATTTTCGACGGAAAAGGCGGAGACGACGTTCTGAAAGGCAGCACCGGAAATGACACATATATTTTTGGCGTCGGATACGGTTCTGACAGAATATATGACATTGACTCTACGCTCGGGAATACGGATAAGATTGAATATGCAGATTCTGCATTAAGTCTCATATTTAGCAGAACCTATGATGATCTGGTTATATCGAATGCGGAGACAAACGATATATTAACCGTAAAAGCGTGGTATTCCGGATCATTAAATCAGGTGGAAGAAATCCATGACAATACGGGTTTAGTAATTCTCAACACACAGATCGAACAGCTGATTCAGGAAATGGCAGCATTCGAACAGCAAAACAATATTTCCTGGAGTGATGCTGTTGAACAATGTCCAAATGATGTACAAAGCATTCTCTCACAATTCTGGGTTGCTTCGTAAATAAACGAATATATATACCCACCTGCATCTTCAAAATGCAGGTGGGTCAAATTCGTGTAATGCCGATTAGTATATATGGTATAAAACTGTCAATAGCTTAAAGCAGGGAGTATAAAATTAATGAAAGATATTGTGGAAAGACCTGTTTCTGAAGAAAATCCTACATGTGAACAGAGATCTGAGGGTTTAACTCACTCTAAAACAGATACAGGCTTATACTGCCTGATATCAATTGCAAGGTTTCATGGAATTAGCGTTGACTTGGAGCAGGTTAAGCATACTTATGCGGTTGGTTCAACAGCAGTAAGCGAAATTGAGCTTATAAAAATTGCAAAAGATATCGGGTTTAAAATTAAAGCCGTAAACCTTAATATTGAAGCACTAAGGAAAATGACATTACCTGCAATTGGTTATATTCCGGAAGAAGGATATATAATAATTGCAAAAATTGAGGGTGAAAAAATTCTTGTATTAAAGCTATCGCATAACAATCCAATGGTTATAAATCAAGTCGAATTTGAAAAAATATGGGACGGAAGAACCTTACTGTTGACTCCGAGAATACAAAAAACAGAGGGGACGCAACCTTTTGGGATAAAGTGGTTCATTCCTTCCATCATTAAATATAAAAAACAGATTGCCGAGATTCTGGTTTCATCTTTCACCCTGCAGATATTAGGTCTTTTTTCGCCCATTGTAATACAAGTGGTTATCGATAAAGTTTTGGTGCATCAATCTTTTTCCACATTAAATGTCATGGCATTCGGATTAATAATGGTCATTATTTTTGAAACATTAATGGCATTAGCAAAAAACTATATATTTACCCATACCACTAATAGAATTGACATTCTTTTGGGCTCTCGTTTGTTCAAACATTTATTTTCCCTTCCGCTTAATTATTTTGAATCCAGAAGAATTGGAGATACGGTCGCCAGAGTGCGTGAGCTTGAAAATATCAGGAGATTTCTGACAGGATCACCCCTTACATCACTATTAGACGTTTTCTTTATAATTGTTTATATAGCAGTCATGTTATTTTATAGTTTTTCCCTTACAGGTATTGTGTTGATCTCGTTGCCGATTTTTGCAATATTGTCAGCCATTGTTACGCCTCTATATCGAAAACGGTTGGATGATAAATTTAACACAGGTGCCGAGCAACAATCGTTTCTGGTAGAGACTGTATCCGGTGTTCAAACCATTAAATCTTTTGCGCTGGAGCCCCAAGTACAAAAGAAATGGGAAGGATTGTTGGCAAATTACATCAAAGCAAGTTTCAAAACTGCGATACTTGCCGGTAATTCAAGCGCTATTGGACAAATGATACAAAAGGTTTTTGACATAGCTGTTCTTTGGCTCGGTGCTCATCTGGTCATATCCGGGAAATTGTCTGTTGGTCAGTTTGTAGCTTTTCGTATGTTGGCAAGTCGAGTGAGCACACCGGTTTTACGATTGGTTCAAATGTGGCAGGAATTTCAGCAGACATCAATCTCCGTTAAGAGAGTAGGCGATATTTTTAATACCAAACAGGAATCAGAACTTGGTGCATCAAAAACGAGGTTGCCATCAATTATCGGTTCAATAGAATTCGATAAAGTCTGGTTTCGTTATAGAATAGACGGGTCTGATGTCATTAAAGATTTGTCATTTAAAATCAAACCCGGTACGATAATCGGACTTGTGGGCAGAAGCGGCTCCGGCAAAAGCACTATTTCAAAGTTAATCCAAAGGCTCTACATCCCTCAGTCGGGTAAAATTATGATTGACGGCGTTGATTTGGCGCTTGCTGATCCTTCATGGTTAAGACGTCAGGTGGGAGTAGTTTTGCAGGAAAGTTTTCTATTTAATGCCTCAGTGCGGGAAAACATAAGTATACATAAACCTTCTGCAAACATGAACGAAATTATGAATGTAGCGCAGGTTGCGGGTGCGCATGATTTTATTCTGGAGCTCCCCGAAGGCTACGACACGATGATTGGCGAAAAAGGCGTTGGTTTGTCAGGAGGGCAAAAGCAGCGTATTGCAATTGCCAGAGCACTATTATCCAATCCAAAAATCCTAATATTTGATGAAGCGACATCAGCCCTTGATTATGAATCGGAAAGTATAATCCAAAAAAATCTTAAACAGATATGTAAAAATAGGACCGTAATCATTATTGCGCATAGGCTTTCAACATTGAGAAGTGCTAGAAAAATTATGGTTATCGATAAAGGTAAGATTGTAGAATACGGCAGTCATGAGGAGCTTATGAATAAACAGGGTCTTTATAATTATTTATATAATCAGCAGGAAAGGAATAATCTATGTTGAAATCGTCAAAAAGGAAAAATGGAAAACTGATATATGAATTTTTACCGGCTGCTCTTGAAATTGAAGAATCTCCTCCATCTCCATTGGGCAAAACAGTTGTTTGTATCATTGTAAGTATTATCATCTTTTTTTTAACATGGGCATGCATCGCAAAGGTGGATGAAGTGGCAGTAACGAGGGGGAATATTATATATGAAAGTGGAACTAAAGTAGTACAGCCTATTTCTGGCGGCATTGTAACCTCAATCCATGTGTCGGAAGGACAGTTGGTTAATAAAGGTGATATTCTGGTGCAATTAGATTCCGCAGAATTTCTGGAACAGCTGGACTTCATCAGTTCGTCAATTCATCTGTTAAACTTTGAAAACGAAATGATTAATAATATTTTATCGGATAAAACAATAGACGACCTTAAAACATATACATCCTCAAGTAAGGATGAGAAAGATCTAATAAACTTCTACATCACAAAAAGCAATAATTATTTTTTAAGTGTTAAATCAATGAAATCCCAGATTAATCAAGTAAACGCAGAATTATCAATTGAGAAATTAAATATGAAAACCTTAATAGACAGCCTAGATACAGCTAATTTTGAATATAAAGACGCGTATAAAGTCTATAGTTCTATCGGACCGGAGGAGCAGACGGTTAATGAATATCGCGGAATAGTGGAACAACTTACCGAGCAACAAAATGATCAAGAAATACTCTTGAAAGAA
Organism: Parabacteroides sp.; assembly: GCA_028707405.1. Lineage (GTDB taxonomy): Bacteria > Bacteroidota > Bacteroidia > Bacteroidales > Tannerellaceae > Parabacteroides. The sequence goes on from JAQWBH010000091.1 coordinate 13,472, forward strand.
GGTAAAATCACTCAAGTCGACTATAATAAAACGAAAAGCGAACTGACATATGCCAATTCAATGTATAATGCTTATAAAGTAAAAGCTGATGCAGAGAAAAAGCTAAGCAAAGCAACATATGATAATGCAAACCGACAGCTAAAATCACTAAACAAGCAGATATTAACTCAAAAGTTAAAAATAGAGCAGATTGAAAATAAAATCACCCAGTTGAATATAGACTTAAATTATAATAAGTCCGTTCAGAAAAATGAACTAAATAATAAACAAATTCAAAACAATCGCTCAATATACGACTTATTATCTCAAAAACGAAATATAGAAAATAGTATTAAAAACAACACTCTTACAGCACCCATAAATGGTGAAATAAAAGATGTATGGATAAATACCATAGGTGGTGTAGTGACATCAGCGCAGCCTTTGCTAACTATTGTTCCCAGTGACGATATTATCTTGGCAGAAGTGGTAGTGACCAATAAAGATATTGGTTATATTAAAAAAAATCAGGAAGTATCAATTAAAATGGATACATTCTCATTTCAAAAATATGGTGTTATAGATGGAAAAGTCACTTACATAAGTCCGGATGCCACCAAAGATGAATCCGGAGCGTTGCTATATAAAATCCATATTTCACTTGATAAGAACCAACTTGTAGTGGATGGTTTAACAGCGAAAATATCACCCGGTATGACACTGACTGCCGAGATAAAAACAGGTAAAAAGAGAATCATTGATTTCTTTCTTGAGCCAATAATAAAAGAATTAGATGAAAGCATTAAGGTGAGATAACAAATTAACCTAAATACAGTTTTGTTTTATTAATATCTCGAAAATTACTTGAGCCTTCGAGCCGGTGCGAATAGGAGCACAGCTTTGGGGCTCTATGATTGTTACATGTGAAAATATCGTGTTATGAATATATGAAAATAAAGGTTGCAGCCAAATACCAATTTTAAATAAAAGCCTCCCGTCAATAATAACATTAGTGTAGTATCTGGGCATACATATGAAAGTCCTGAAAGCATTATTCTGATACTAAATCCAACTATAACTATTCCATAATTATCGCTCATGGCGCGTTCTTCCTATACTAATTTAATTTAAATTAGTATAGGAACGCATCGCTCTATTCTGGAATGTTTTAGAATGGATTTAGTATTAAATCAATGTTTGAAGTCCATGACCTCAATGACCAGGTCAAATCAAGGTCAAATCACTGGTCAAATCAATTTCCAAAA
>JAQWBH010000492.1 GCA_028707405.1 Parabacteroides sp.
TAAAATATAGTTTTACCCAATTTTATACTTTACCATTAAATATTACAACAGACTTCTAGTTCTATTATTTATTCAGGAACATTACAGAGGTGGTGATCTTGGATGGCTCGGTATAGAAGTAATTCATGCCGACAAAGAGGGTGTCCCAGGCATCGGTGATGTGGGTTTTGTGTTCGTCGGGTGCTTCGGGTGTGTCGGGTTTTGATTCGGGTGATTTGTCTTTTTCGAAACCGTTTTTACCTGTTTTGACGCCTGTTTGTTCCATTGCGATTTTTAGGAACTCGTTGTTGTATTCGTTGAAGAGTGGGAAAAGGATGCCGGTGTCTCCTTTTAATGCTCGGTCTATTTCTTTGTGGCGCCAGTCGTGACGTGGTTGTTGACCGATATATACTTCTGTGACGTCGAAACTGCCATCTCTTAGGCAACGGGTTATAGTTTCGGCATACGATTCATCATCCTTGGCAGTTTCCCAGACAAAAGTGTGATCGAAATAAAAAACAATTTCTTTGTTTATTTTATTTCTGTAGTAGTTACTTATCTTTTTGCACAGCTCGGGGAGCTTATCCGGTGTTTTTACATAGAACGATTTGAGTGTTCGCATTTTATCTCCATCTTTTTGTGCCACGCATGCACTGGATATTGCAGCGTTGGCATCGAAAGAAATGTGCAATGGTTCGAGCGTCTGCAGATCATCATCATTTAGGCAATCATCTACATCGAAATTAAGGCCATAGACCTCTTTTACATCACGTGGGATATAAAAGTGAAGGTTCTCATCGAGAGCGGAATAAAAGCCGTTCTCGACCTTAAAAAGGCGTTCATTCAGGAACGCAGTGCGCCAAATGAGCGGCGGATTGTCGCGCTTCATTTGCCACATGAAATCTTCGCCAAGTACTTCGAGGTTTTCCAAGACATCGTACTCACCATAAAATAGGGTATATTCTCGCTTTTGTTTATTAAGGGGATCGGGTTTTTGTACCGGTTGATATTTACGAGCTCCGTTTATATCTTCGGTGAGCTCGCGATATTGCCGCTGTTGCCACTCTGTTCGCTTCAGTGGATGTATGGATCGGTATTTTTCTCGCTGTGCATATAGTGCTTTGATTAGATTGATGTGATTAACTGACATCTCTTCTCGTTTATCGAGAATCCAACGACCGCCTTTGTTAGTGGGCATATCTGTTGAATATAGTTCGGAATGGTGAAAAGGTGAGTAACCGAATTGATTAATATTACCTCTATTAGCAGGGTTAACTTCTGATTTTATTTTATCGTAATCGAGAAACTTTGCTTCGGGTCCGATAATCCAATCGAGTGACATGGAGTTGGCTGACATGGCATTGGCAAACGAAAGGATGAGCATAACGGAACCGTTCCAGAAATGTATTGCGTTTTGCCAGGCGTCTCTTAATGGTTCGCGCTTTGGCTTGGCATAATTGGCTGATTCGGGCGCACGACGACCAATGAAATAATGTATCTCGGGGTAGTATCCCCACATTTTTAATCCATTTACAAGGGCAGGCAATGTGTTTCCCCAGGCTTTGGCATAGCTTGGTGATATAAGGGCACCTGTGGAGCCTGGCATATCCCAAACGTTGCGCAAAACAAATGGAGCATCTACACCTTCAGACTTACCGGTACCACGTGCAGCAACAACGTATGTTTTATTAGCCTGAACTAACATTATTTCGCGTTGCATGCGGTTGAAGAACTTTTTCTTCCTGCTTTCGGTGTGGGAGTTTAATGCTTCCATTTATTGGTTATTTATTTTAGTGAATGATCTCTGCTATCTTAATTTATTTTAATGTTTGGCTATTCTTCTATTGTGGCGTCGGTTGCTTCGCTTTGCATATCTCCCTTCCAGAGAGCACGCAGTTCGCGACGGCGTAGTTCTAGATTATCGACCTTTTCGACATTTTCGAGTAGGGAGGGATCTGCAGAAGGTTCGATATCGAGAGGTATCATTTGATCCCAATCAAAATCATTATCCGGTTTATCTGCCATTGTGTATTTTCCTATTTTATCGAGCGCTGAAGCCATGCCTTTTGCGTCTTCATTTGTTTTGGCTAAATCATAAGCCTTTTTTGCACCCTCTATTATCATATACCGATACCAGTTTTTTGCGCTTAGTTGTATGTTTCCAATAATCTTTTGAACGGCTGCAATGTCGCGATAAGCAGTTGTTTTGCTTACAGGTGAGAATATTCCGGCTAAACCAGATTCCAGCTCTTCGACTAATACTTTATCAGGTTTTAGAGGATCATCCATTTTTTGAGATATGCAATACACCCACCTTTTACGTCGCTCATTTTCGTTAGGTGTTAATAGTTCCGCAGCTTCGCTTTCGGGCAGATAAAGAACTGATTCTATTTTCTTAAATGCATCATCCTTCATGGCTAATCTATGTTTTGTTCCTTTATGAATTTAAGTGCGAGAGGTTCGGCAGCCGGAGATCCTGCTTTTGCCAACTTAATAATGTTTTGACGCAGCTCGAGTTTTGTTTGGAGCCTACCTCGCTGGAACGCTTCATACTCGGCTGAACCCTGTTGCGAACGACAGCGTACAACAAAACTTTTGCGCTCTTCGAGTGGAAGATCTAAAAGAATTGCTATTTCCGCCGGAGCAAGAAGAGCGGCGGCATATTCCTGTAGTAATTTAAGCTGGTCGTTACTCATATTGATCAATATTTTTGATTTGCTAACCTCTTTGAAAAGGCGAGCAAATGTTACTCGAATATGAACGGAATTGAGTCGTTGCTGAAAACATTATCGAAATAATCTTTGTAGTAGTTGTATGTTATATCCTCTGTTGTGATAATACCCGCTTCGTGACGTGTTACTCGGTTCATGTTGGCACTTCCTACCATGGCAAAGTTTATGAGCTTGTTATGGCAAATTAAAAGCTTCATGTGGGTAGATGATATTCTTATTTGGTTGGCAATGCCGGAAGAAAAAAACATCATGTCTATTTTATGACGGTGTACGTTGTGATCGAACAGGAATTGAACCGACAGGAGCTCTTTGCGTTCTTTCATAAAGAATATTGGCCTGAGGCTATCTTCTGAGATATTGAACGATGCAACCGAAAGATGAAACGGACCTACGTAGTTGAAAAGAAAGGGCAGTATCTCGTGTACTGCCCATTCTCCTTTATGTGCGTATGGGATTATCATTCCAGGCAGTGGGCCGTGTGGAAAGTAATCTGTAAATATAGATTTCATCTTATTTTTGGAATATAGTCTAGCTTATTCTAAAACTGATTGCTCTTTTGGAAGTAAAGCCTCGAGCTCTGCCAATTCTTTGCTGTACATGTCGATTTTCTCCTGAGCAGTTGTAGCTTTCTTTTCGTTGCCTGCGGCCTTATGCTTTTTATATGATTCGGTGTTTCTGGTTATATAGGTTTTCAATAAACCTATTCTCTTAGCCAGATCTACGCCAAGAACGAGCATGTTTTGCTCTACCACTTTTTCCGCTTCTTCTATCTCGATATTTGATTCTGGAATGCCTGCTAAGA
>JAQWBH010000092.1:0-247 GCA_028707405.1 Parabacteroides sp.
GCAAACGGTGTGGTAGTTCAGTTGGTTAGAATACCTGCCTGTCACGCAGGGGGTCGCGGGTTCGAGTCCCGTCCATACCGCAAAGAATAACGCTATTGATCTGATAAATAGATTAATAGCGTTTTTGGTATGTCGGGCATGGTATTAAGCTAACAGGATGAAAGTTCCTGTATGTGCCGAGTTGATAGGAAACATTAGTGATTGGCAAAGGTGTTGCGGGCGACCGCAAATCTGAAAGAAGCCATTA
>JAQWBH010000092.1:257-14598 GCA_028707405.1 Parabacteroides sp.
TTTTAAAAATATAGCTACCTTTGCACTCGCTATCGAAAACGATTTGCAAACGGTGTGGTAGTTCAGTTGGTTAGAATACCTGCCTGTCACGCAGGGGGTCGCGGGTTCGAGTCCCGTCCATACCGCCTATAAGCCTGTTAATTAATTGATTAACAGGCTTTTTGTTTTAGCTGTCGTGCGTTTGTCGTGCAAATTGGATTTTGTCCCATTCCTTTCCTGTCTTGGAAAACACAGAAAACTATCCTTAAACTGGATTAATTTCACTAAATTTGTCCTTGATTCAATAATCAACGTATGCAAAACAAGTATCGCAAAATGTATAATGAGAATTTGCTGGGGACATCGGATGTTTCTATCCTTAAATTCTATTATGCCAGTTTTAAGATACAGTATCAAAAGGGCAAGGTTGCTGATGTAGATACTTTCCTTGACGAAGCTATCAAAGTTGCAGCCGACACAAGCCGGACATTCAAGATATTCGGATTCATTCCCTATTTCAGTTCCAAATACAGCACAGAGCAGCAACGTATATCCAAATTCATATCCTTGCGCCGAAATGATATAGCAGCCTTATTCCTCAAAGACGATATAACCGACAAAGAAGTCGAAGATTTACTATATGGAGTTTCTGTGAAAGAAAAACAGGACAGAACCCCCGAAGAATATCTTGAACTTGTCAAAGAGAAAATCCTCAAATGCTACTCTATTAAAGGCAAAAAGCAATTAGGCGACCGTATCTTTGGTTATTTGCTGGCATCGGAGATGATTCCGGCATATACTCCCGAAGAACGACTTGATAGCTGGCATACATTTATCGGCAAGGAGATTGCTCCATCCGACACAAAATTACATGCAACTCCTTATCTGAACAGGAGTAATGTCGACACCAGAACATTATTGAAGCATTTGGACTCCATCCGTGAGTTTTACAACGAAATCGGCTTGACGAAAATTGTTCATATCATCCAAAAAGACATGGATAGCCTTTCCGGCAAAGTCTAATATTCTACCCTTATTTCCACTCATTTCTCCTCTCTTTATCTTACTTGACAACAAGTGGATTTGTCCCGTCTTGTGAGTTGTTGTCCCATATCGTCCCGTAGATATAAGTTGCTTATTTTTAGAGCTTTTATACTATATATTTGTCCTTCGAATTTCTAAAATTATTAGTGAAAATGAGAAAGACATTTGCGAAATTCTGGCAAAAACCGGAAAAAGAGGAAACTGTTGAGAACAGTATTCCGTCTGAAAATTTGTCGTCAGTCGATAAGGCGATGAATAATCTTATCAAGATGAAAGAGGCTACTAAAATCCTAAAAGCCTCTGCACCCACAGTTCGTAAATATGCCCGGCTCGGCTATTATAAGGAGTACCGATTCGGCGAGAAACTCGTATTCTACGACAAAGAAGAAATCCTAAACTTTATCGTGAACAAGTGTCAGTCAGCTGAAAACTATTAACCCGATGAAAAAGGAAAAAGATTCCGCCGTCAGGCAATCCAAGAACGAACGGATAGAGGCGTATCTGCGGGAGAAATACGATTTTCGTTTCAATGTGATAAAATCTAAACCGGAATATCGCATAAAAGACGAGAGTACATTTCAACCAGTTACCAAGTTTGTGCTCAACTCATTCAAACGTGGGATTGATACGGAGATTGGAGTTTCAACGTCCGCAGAGAATATACGCACTATTCTCGAAAGCGATTTTTCTCCCAAAGTCCATCCGGTAAAGGATTATTTCCGGCAATTGCCACGGCTTGATCCTGATGCAAGCGGGTATATTCTCCAACTGGCAAATACCGTAACTACCGCCAATCCGGAGAAATGGCACGAATACTTGGCCAAATGGTTAATGGGAGTTGCCGCCAATGCTTTGGGAGATGTGGGTTGTCAGAATCACACATGCCTTGTCTTGACCGGAGAACAGGGAAAGTTCAAAACCACTTGGCTGGATAATCTCTGTCCCCCGTCATTGAAAAGCTATCTATTTACCGGAAAGATAGACCCGCAAAACAAGGATGTGTTGACCATGATAGCCGAATATCTACTTATCAATATTGACGACCAATTGAAAGCCCTGAACAAGCGGGATGAGAACGAGCTAAAGAACCTGATTACCACTCCGGCCGTCAAATACCGTCGTCCGTATGATGTCTATATTGAAGAATATCCGCATTTAGCCAGTTTCATGGCTTCGGTCAACGGGAACGATTTCCTGACCGATCCAACAGGAAGCCGGAGATTTCTACCTTTTGAGGTTGTCAAGATTGATATTGAGGCAGCCGAGAAAATCAATATGGATAACGTGTTTTCTGAAATTATGTGGCTTTTAGATAACGGTTACCGTTATTGGTTTGTGGATGATGAGATAACGGAACTGCACATGGTCAGTCAGCAGTTCCATGTTCAGACGGTCGAATATGAATTACTGATGCAAGGTTTTGAAAAACCTGAAGAATCGGAAGATTGCTTTATGACTACTGCTCAAATATTAGGTTATCTGCAGGCATATACTACGATACGACTTATTGAAAAGAGAATGGGCGAAGCTCTACATAAAGCCGGATTCGACCGTGTGTCAAAGCGACTCAACAAATCCGAGAATCCGGTTTATTGTTATCGAATAAAGAAAATAAAACCCAATCCATTTTTCGACCGTGATTTGTAAACATAAAGATTCGGCATTTTCTCCTTACTATCTTACTACAATAGTATCTAATCCAATGAAAGAAAAAGAATTAAACCGTAGTAAGGAACAAAATCCGCATCTTACTCTGATGCTACTACATTACTACAATGGCAGTAGTTACTACCAAAAAGAATTATACTACACAAATATCGCTGATTATAAGCGGAATAAGATAGAATTTGTATGTAGTAAGTAAAATCATTAAAAAACAAGAAAATGAAAAATTCAAATTATATAAGTATAAGACAATACCTTGAAAGTAAAGGTATAAATCCGGTAAAAGATCGTGGATACTACGGGATGTACAACTCTCCGTTCAGGAAAGACACGAACCCGAGTTTCAAAGTAGATTATGAGAAAGATTTGTGGCACGACTTCGGAACCGGTAAAGGTGGCTCTATTATCGACCTTGTGATGAACCTGGAAAATTGTTCGTTAGCCGAAGCATTCCAAAGACTGGATGATAATTCCTTCTCCTTTCAACGGAATAATAATATTGCTCCTCCTATCCCGATTGTTCGGGAGCCGGCAATAAAGATTAGGGATATTCTTCCACTTACTCATCTGGCGTTGCTCCGATTTTTGAACGAACAACGTTGTATAAGTACTGATATAGCCAAACGCTATTGTTCGGAAGTTCACTATTCCGTAGCAGACAAACCGTATTTTGCTATCGGCTTTCAGAATAATGCCGGAGGTTGGGAACTTCGTAATCGTGATTTTCAAGGAACAGCTAGTCCTAAAAATATCAAGACCATTAATAATGGTAGCGATATAGTAATGGTATTCGAAGGCTTCATGGATTTTTTGTCCTATCTTATGCTAAAACAGAATCCGTCGCCGACGATTGACACAGTTGTTCTCAATTCTACGGCTAATCTTTCCAAAGCTATTCCATTTCTACAATCGTACCGAACAACACACGCCTTCCTTGATAATGATGAAGCCGGACGAAAATCGCTTGTCAGTTTACACGAATTATTAACCTCTTCCGAAGTAATAGACCATTCAGGATTTTATCGAAATCATAAAGACCTGAATGAATATTTACAGAATAAATGCAAGCCGAGAAATCAGGCTATGGAAACCAAAGCCGCCGTCCAAATTAAGCGGCAAATTCCAATGAAGAAGAAAGGGCGCGGGCTGTAGTGGCAACCTTGCGCGTAGTGCATTGCAAGACGTCAGTTTGTTACCACAAACTGCGCTTGCCCGCTCAAGCCGCTTTCGGTGGCGGGGAACTGCAATCGCTTCGCTCTCGACAGTTTTTTAATCAGAATAATCAATGTGAAAAATGAAAAATAGCTATATAAAATTCCGATGTACGGAATCAGAAAAAGAAAGGATTGAAGGCATGGCTGATAGGTCGGGAACATCCCTCTCCGAATATTGCCGGCAGCAATGCTTAACCGGTCGGATACTTGCCAACCCAAAGTTGACCCCGACAGAAATCTCCTACTTCCGGGAGTTGAAAGAACATAATAACGCCCTTGCCCGACTAACCAACTTCATACGGAACAAAGACCCACAGTTGTGCGTGGCTATTGCCGAGTATCTGGAACAGTCGCGAGAATTATACAATAGATTCTTCTAACCATGATAGGGAAAGGAAAAGCAATAGCCCACGGCAGCAATGCCATCAACTATGCCATGCGTGAGAGTAAGATGGACAGGATAGTCGGCAGGAATATGATCGACAGCGATAACCCTGCCGACATCCTTCGGGAGTTTGAGATGGTCAACCAGTATAATTACCGATGCAAAAACAAATTTATGCGTTACGAGATAGGCATAGCCCCACAGGATATAGATAAACTCAAACCGGAAGATATGAATAAAATTGTTCGGACATTCACTAAGAAAATGGGATTGCAGAATCATCAATGGATTGCTTGTACTCATAAAGATACCGGAAAACCGCATATCCACTTAATAGCAAACCGTATCGGAGTTGATGGGAAAGTATTTGATACAACCTTTATGAGCAATCGTTCGGCAAAGATAGCGGAAGAAATAAGCAGGGAGATGGGATTGACCATTGCAAACGATGTCCGTAAGCAAAAGCAGCATCAGGAAGCATACGCAGACCTGGCACGACAACAGGCGAAGGAGAAACTTCAAAAGATAGCCTATTATGAATTATTCAAGAATGACAGTTTAGAAGGCTTTTTACATGGATTGGAGCGCGAAGGTGTTGGTATCGAACCCGCAAAGAATAAACAGGGCAAAACCTATGGTATTCGCTTTAATTACGAGGGATATACATTCAAAGCCTCGGAAATCGGACGAGAATTTGGTTTTCACTCGATTGCAGGGAACTTTTCTTATTCACCGGAAGAGAATCATTCGCAACAGTTTAAGCTGAGCCCGAACCAAGACACGAGCAATCAACAGTCCTATTCAGGAGGAAGTTCCGGGATAGCTTCGCTGTTAGGCAGTCTGTTTACTCCGAATACATCCAATCCAGCCGAAGAAGATTACTATAACAGTTTGAAACACAATAAAAAGAAAACTAAAAAGAGAAAATATGGAAGACAACGGTAAAAACTCCAAACGTCGGAATAAGTTTGCCGGAAAAGAGGATATTTCCCGCGAAACAGTAGATAATGTCCTGAATGGTCAAATCGACCAGCTCCGGGAAATATCCCGCATCAACGATGATACAGCCACAAAAGTAAGTGAGAGTGTGAATATACTATATGAAAAACGGATTTCGGTTGATACAGATAAGTTCGAGCAACTGATTCGCTATTTCATAGGAGAAATGGAGAACAAGCTCCGTAAGGTCAAACAACCGTCTAAAGGTCTGAAATGGTATATTATAATGTGGATTATCACTTTGGCTTCTGCATTTCTGTCCGGATACTTCATCCATGAGTATCGGGAATGGAAAGAAAAAGCGATGTATTGGTATCAGCAGTATGAGGAAGTGAAACTGAAGAAATAGGAGAGAACAAAGGTTTTGGCATGAAATTCAGCCTGTTTCAATAATGTTTTGTACTTTTGCGGAAGATAAAGAAGCAACAATAAAATAATTACGAAATGGATAAAGGTGCTCATTTCTACAGATGCGATTTTCAAGTTCATACCCCAAGAGATATACAATGGACAGGTAATAAATTTGGAGTAAATACCGAAGATTTAAATTCTCTAACTGAGGAACAAAAGAAACAAATAACCGAGGATAGAACTCAATTTGCAAAAGAGTACTTAGAGAAAGTCCGATGTGCTGGACTTAATGCAATTGCAATCACAGATCACCATGATATCCATTCAGTCAAGTTAATCAGGAAAGTCGCAGAAGAATTGAATCACGAGTTTATTACACTATCACAATTTGATAACGTAATTAAAATTTTCCCCGGAATTGAGTTATCTCTATCCAACCCGGCAAGTCAATGTATTTTAATTTTTGATGCTGATTTTAGTGATGCAAATTTGGACTCCGTATTAAATTTTCTCGGAATAAATCCTACAAATGAGTTTGAAAAATTTACAATCGCAACTCAGAGAATATCCCAAGATATAATACATGATTTAGTTCACTTACATAAAAAGTTAGACGAACTTACTTATTGTAAGGGGAAATACATACTGTTACCTCATATAGGTAACGGGAGTCAACATTCTATACTAAGACAAGGTTTTCACGAACATTATAGGAAAATGCCTTGTGTAGGTGGCTATGTTGATAAAGCAATTTCCAATGATACAGGATATCAAAATAAGTTAAATGGTGGAGATGTTAATTATGGAAATAAATCTGTTGCAATAATTTCAACTTCCGACAATCGCTTCGAAGATGGCAGGGAATTAGGAAAATATTCTACTTGGATAAAATGGGCAGAACCGACGGCAGAAGCGATAAGGCAGGCCTGTTTGGCAAAAGAATCGAGAATATCTCAAGAGCAACCAGAACTGCCACAAATTTTCATTCATTCAATTGATGTGACAAATTCAAAGTTTCTTGGGTCATTCAATATAAACTTTAACCAACAGTATAATGCATTAATTGGAGGTCGGGGTACTGGGAAATCTACAATTCTTGAATATTTGCGCTGGGGGCTTTGTGACCAAACAATCCATTCCACCGATATTGATGAATTAAGCATCATTGCAAAAAGAAGGAATGCTCTTATACAAAGAACATTGACTGATGTTGGAGGCGAAGTTAGGATTACCATGACAAAAAATGGGATTCAGCATATAGTCAAGAGAAACTCCAAATCAAAAGAGATACTTTTGAAAATCGGAAATGCTGATTTCCAGCAAGTCAAAGAGGATGACGTTCGGAAAATTTTACCCATTCAATCTTATAGTCAAAAACAATTAAGTGATGTAGGTGTAAAAACGGAAGAGTTAAAAAGGTTTATCGAACAACCGATAATCAATGACTTAGAAACAATAAAGTTTCAACTTGGCGAAACAGCGACTAAACTAAAAAACTCGTACAACCAGCTAATAAGAAAAAGGGAAATTGAAATAGAGATTGAAAATTTTAATCTTGAATCTCAATCATTGAACAACCAAGCTGAAAATATCAGAAGTTCTTTAAAAGGATTATCCGTTGAAGACCAAGAAATAATAAATAGAAAACCTAAGATTGAGAAGGAAGAAACAGTAATTTCAAATTCTCAGAATGAACTTAAAGTTGTAGAAAATAAAACTGATGAATTAATTCGATTATTAGAAAACCATCCCGAACCATTAGAAGACATCGAGAAGTTAGTCAATAAAGAAATAATACAAAATATCTCAAATGAGATTAATGCTAAATTTGCTGAAATAAAAACTAAAGCTAACGATTTGAAAGTAATCTTTAGTTCGGAAAGTTTATCTAAACTAAATAATTATATTAATCAGTGGCAGGAAAAGAAAAGGGATTTCGATTCTTCATATGATGCGGCAAAAGGGAAGTCACAATCCAGTCAACAACTACTTTTAGAAATTCAAAATATCGAAAAAAGATCAGGTGAAATAAATAAGATAATCGCTGAACGAAAATTACTTTTAAAAGAGATCGGAATACCAGAAGACGATTTTGGTTTGCAAAGAAGTAATTGGAAAAAATTCCATGCGGATAAGGTGAAGTTGTTAAATCAGCAAGCTATTGAGTTCTCACAACTTTCCAAAAGCTTAATTAAAGCAGAGGTAACGAAGAGTATTAATCTGCAACCCCTAAAGCAACAGTTAAAAACTATTTTTGAAGGAACTCGAATACGAGAAGAAAGAATAGATTCTGTTATTGAATTAATAAAGCAATCTACAGACCCAGTAAAAGAGTATGATGATATATTAGAAGAGTTTAGGAAACTTGCAGAACTGAAAGTTTCAGAGGATAAAACTTTACAAATTCCGGAAACCCCCTTATTGTCAAACTGCGGATACACAGAAGAGCATAAGTCTAAACTATGCAACAAGTTAACAACAGACGATTGGTTAAGACTATTGGCTATTGAGTTGGAATTCAATCCCGAGTTTTATTATACGACCAATAACCAACTTGGAGACATTATTCCTTTTAGAGAAGCATCAGCAGGTCAACAGGCAACGGCACTTCTCACGGTTTTACTTAATCAACCCGGCATTCCATTGCTAATAGACCAACCAGAAGATGATATTGACAATAGAGCGATTGACCAAATTATAAAAAATATTTGGGAGGCAAAAAAGAAAAGACAGTTAATATTCACAAGCCATAATGCAAATTTGGTAGTTAATGGAGATGCAGAACTAGTAATTTGCTGTGATTATAAAGACTCGACTAGCCAAACAAGGGGAGTTATTAAGGAAGAAGGTGCGATTGACAAAAAAGCGATAAGAAATGAAATAACTTCTGTTATGGAAGGAGGAGAAAAAGCTTTCAAGTTAAGAAAAGAAAAATATGGGTTTTGAGTATAAATCGAATTGCATTACAGATAGTCATTTAATTCGTATATGTTCTACAAAAAACAAAAAAGAACGAAATTTCTGAGTAAATATACAGTCTGCATGAATTTTATTTCTTACTTTTGCCACAAATTGTCAAAAATAAAAGTAAGATGTACGCAGTTGGAATCATATTAAAAGAGATACGTGAAGAAACGGGAGTTCCTTTGCAGGAGGTTCAGCAGAACGTTGGCATTGATTTAACTCAATTGAGCCGAATTGAAAACGGTAAGCGTTTGCCTACTATCGAGCAAATTCAACGTTTGGCACAGTTTTATAACTTTGACGATACCAAACTTCTCATTCAGCGAGAAAGCGACAAAATAGTCAGCACCTTAGAATATCCGGAAGTTGCCATAGAAGCACTTAAAGTTGCGGAGGATAAAATAGCCTATGGAAGCAAGTATCTTTCTTTATTTCAGGATGTAATATATCAGAAACCTATTGCACTAGAAAGTCGGAGGTATATCGGCAGTAAGGCGAAATTGTCTGACTGGATAATGGATTTGATCGAAACGGAAACGGAAAACGTACAGACCTTTACAGATATATTTGCCGGCACGGCTACTATTTCTGCCCGGGCGTTATCCAAATACAAGAAAGTCATTGTAAACGATTTCTTATATGCTAATAACATTATCTATAAAGCATTCTTCGGCGCAGGTAATTGGAATAAGAATAAGGTAAGCAGCATAATTACAAGTTACAATTCGCTTGACCCCGAAGCCTTATCAGAAAATTATTTTTCTGAGAATTTTGGCGGAAAGTTTTATGAATACAGCGTATCAAAACTTATCGGACATATTCGGCAGGATATAGAAGATATGAAATATGAGTTGACGGAAAAAGAGTATAGTATATTATTGGCGACTCTTATTTATAATATCGACAAATTGGCCAATACGGTGGGGCATTTTGACGCATATATCAAGAAACCGATTAAACCTCAACCTTTGCGGATGAGAATGATTGATGCAAAAGACTTTGAGAATGTGGAAATTCACAAAGAGGATGCAAATCTGTTGGCGCGAAATATTAAATCAGATTTGGTATATATTGATCCTCCTTATAACTCCCGCCAGTATTGCCGTTTTTACCATCTCTATGAGACATTGATTAAATGGGATAAACCGAAGCTACACGGAGTAGCTCTTAAGCCGGAACCGGAAAATATGAGTGCTTATTGCACCGTCAAAGCTCGAAGCCGCTTTGAAGACTTGGTACGGAACCTGAATACGCGTTATCTGGTTGTTTCCTATAATAATACATACAACTCTAAAAGTAATTCTTCCGAGAATAAAATAAGGCTTGAAGAGATTGAGGAAATATTGAATAGATGCGGAGATACAAAAACATTTGAGTGTTCCCATCGGTTTTTCAATACAGGAAAAACAGAATTTAACGACCACAAAGAATTACTTTTTATTACGAAAGTGGATGAAGCAAGAAAAAATAAATCGTTCCCCACTCTTTTATGTTGGGGATAAATATAAACTCATAAGAGAAATCAAAGAATATTTCCCCTCCACTATCAATCGGTTCTTTGAGCCGTTTGTTGGTGGTGGTTCTGTTTTTCTTAATGTAGATGCAAATGAATATTTTTTGAATGACATTGACAATCACGTCATTGAACTTCATGAGTTTTTATGTTCTTACATAAACAGAGAAGATAATTTTTTCAAACTTATCTCTTTAATAATCAACAAGTATCATCTGTCATTCTCCTTTCAGAAAGATATAGTTCCACAAGAGCTTAAGCAACAATATAAAAAAACGTATTACGCTCATTTTAACCGAGATAATTTCAATAGGCTGAAACACCACTATAACAATGCTAAAAATAAAAGCCTTGCAGAACTTTATGTGTTGCTAATCTACGGTTTTAACCGAATGTTGAGATTTAATTCATCAGATAAATACAATTTACCTGTGGGTAATGTAGACTTCAATAAAAACGTATATGATGCTCTATGCAACTATTTTGCGATAAATAAACATAGGACAATATACTGGTCAAATTTGGATTTTAAGGACTATTTCAATTCTATGGAGTGGGTAGAAAATGACTTTGTCTATTTAGACCCTCCCTATTTGATTACGTTCAGCGAATACAATAAATATTGGAATATACAGACAGAAAGTGAAATGCTCTCAATATTAGATGATTTGAACAAAAAAAACGTTAAATTTGCAGTCTCAAATGTTACCCACTACAAAGGAAAGGTAAACGATTTGTTCCTTGAATGGGCAGAGAGGTATAATAAACATGGGATAACGAGTAATTATATTAGTTATCACGATAATACGATAAAGAACTTTACAGAGGTTTTAGTAACAAATTATTAATGAAAAAGAGAAATAAAGGTTCTAATCGAGCAAAAAGAAGAGTTTATGCAGAAACAATGGCAAATTCAAGAATATTGAGGAATTTACCACCCCATAGGAAATCAAAAAAAGAGAATATGAGAGCATCTGAATACAAACCATTATTGTTTACGACTACTGTTCGTAATCCGGAAAGATTGAAGGGACTTTTACATATCTTCCAAAAATTTGACGATCGAACTCTTACTGACGAGTTGGCTACAGAGGTAGTTTGTGAAACGATAAAATATGGTCTCTATCGACCTAATAATCAAACTGCATCTGTGAAAAAGAAGTGGGAGTCTACACCGAAAGGGGAGTTTGCAGATTATATCTTATCCGATTCAGAAGTGGAATGGATGAAAGAAAATAATCCGCAAAATCATAAAGAGGCGGGGTTTGCACGAGGATATCCGTCCAGATTTGCAACATTTTTTGATTTTGCTAAAGAATTGGGATTTGTATATTTTGAACCGGGAAAGCCGATTGAGTTTTCAGAAATGGGGAAAAGGTATGCAAATATTTTTTCTGTTGAAATTGGAGATGCTGGAGAAATTCTTGCAACAGAGGAGCATCCGGAATATGAGCAACAGGCTTTTCTGCAAGCAATGTCCAAATATCAGCGGAACAATCCTTTCATTCGTGTTCTTAATGATAATGTTCCTTTAATACTATTGCTTCAAACTATAAAGATGTTAAATTCAGATCCGGAATTTAATGGAGCAGGGATTTCACGTAAAGAATTACCACTCATTATTTTCTGGAAGGACAACAATGCCGACATGCTTTATCACCGCATAAAAAGATTAAGGAGGGAGCATGGGTATAATCCAAGTGATGAAGTTATTATTGACATTTGCGTAGAAGAGATTATGGAAGGATCTATGAAAAAGTTTAAGCCAGATTCTATAATCTCGGAGTATCCAGATGAATTCATCCGGAAAATGCGTTTGACCGGATTGATTTCTCTACGTGGAGCCGGTCGTTTTCTTGATATTAATCACAACGAAGATAAGAAAGTAGAATATGTATTGGCTAATTATTCAGACTATCCTAAATTTGTAACTGAAAGATCCTATTTCGACTACATGGCTCAAATAGATGAGAATCTGTTTGAGATCAAATCAATTACCGTAGACGCCAAAAGAAGTGAAGAATTATTGTCTAATTGGCTTAAAATATATGCATGGGATAATATTAAAGCTGAACTTCATATTTTATCAACAAAAAGTAGAACATCCAAAGATAAGGTTTTGCGATTTCTTCCAAATCCGGCTCGATTAGAGTTTCTTACCTCGTTGGCAATAAAAGCAAAACTTCCTCATGTCAGAGTAATTCCCAATTATCCGTGCGATGATGAGGGGTTGCCCACATCTACAGCGGGAGGAGTTGGAGACCAAGGAGACATCGACTGCATTGAATATCAAAATGGTATCTTAATAGAAGTGACTATGGCAGAAGGTCGGACACAAACTATGATGGAGGTCTGGCCAATTTCCAGACATTTGGAAGCTTTTCAACGGAAATATACTTCAAATTCACAATGCGTTTTTATTGCACCGTCAATATTCAGGGATTCTGAAAGGCAGATTAAGTACGTTAATGATACGGAAAATTTACAAATTCGCCCATTCAAGATAGATGAGTTTATTTCCTATTTAGAAAATTCTCCTCAATTATATCAAGCATAAAAATTGCATAATTTATTCAGAATATTCTAATTCACTCTTTATCAATAATTTATAATAAGCCAATCAGGACTGGCTTATTGTAAATACTTTATTTCTGCAAACTGTTTCGTAATGCTTTCAATCTGTTCGCCGCCTGCATATTATCGACTTTGATATACCGCATAAAAGCTGCTGGGCTTTTGTGACCGGAGATACGCATAAGTTCCTCTGCTGGGAATCCAGACAAGTACATATTCGTGCAGAATGACCGCCGACAGGTATGCGAGGACATCATCTCCCATTTCTCGTGAACATCCTTAACTCGGAGCTTCCCTTTTTTACGGACAATTTCAATTTTTTGTTTCAGCTTTGCTTTTTTACCAAGTTCTTTCAGACGTTCGTTGAATCTGTAGCTTGGAATCTTTGGTAGGTCATAATTGTATTTCTTTAGAATCTCCGGTACGTAGTCAATCATCGGAATAACGACAGCCTTGTGGACTTTGCGTTGTTTCAGATTGATATTTCCATTGATAGTATCAATATGTTCAGGGCTTAGGGTCGAAAGATCGCTGTATCGCAAGCCGGTATAACATCCCACAATAAACACATCCCGGATCTCTTCCAGTTCCTTGTCATCAGTAAGATTGAGATTGTAGATTGCAGCCAATTCGATTTCATTTAGATAGATAGCATCTGTTTCTTCCTCGACAACCTTAAAGTGTGTGAGATCAATCGCCGGAATAACCTTCTTGGCTACTTGATAGTTTACAAAGCCTTTCAGTAAACGGATAATTTTTCCGACAGAATTTGTAAGAAGTCCGATAGTTCCATCCGGCTTCTCCGCTTTGTAATAAAGATAATCCATTAATTCATTGTAGAATTTCAGATTGAGATTACGGAAAGTAACCGGTTGCGTAGAATGCTCCTTGAAGTTGGTCAAATGCTTTTTCAGCGACTTGTAGTCTTTAATCTGGTCGGCAGAAACTTTACCTTGTTTTTCTTCAATGTATAAATCCAACGTGTCAAACATATTAACCCTATTGGAGCGTTGTTCATATTCCCGATTCTTCTCTAATTCCAGCAAGACGAAATCCACAGTAGGATCAATGCTATTGTCCTTCGCATAGGTCAATATCTCTCCTAATTTGGACGTGATCTTCGTCAGAGCAGAATCAATCTCATCATATTCAGAGCAGGCACGTTTGACCCATTTTTTCTTATCGTCCCAGTGGATAGGCTTGATAGAATAACCGGTTGCTATCAATGTTCTGCGCGAACGCGAATAATTGTAGCAAATATACAAGGGCGTAGTCCCATCTTTTGAGACACGTTTCTGTAATACATAGGGAGAATAATTTGCCATACCGCTAATTTTAATGTCGTGCATTTGTCGTGCAAATCTACGAAAACTATTCGAAACCACAAATAATTAACAGAAAAACAATTCTGTAAATATTTGATATTCAATAATTATTGGAAAGTATAAGAAATTATGAGAAAATAATCAAAGTCCCGTCCATACCGCAAAGAATAACGCTATTGATCTGATAAATAGATTAATAGCGTTTTTGGTATGTCGGGCATGGTATTAAGCTAACAGGATGAAAGTTCCTGTATGTGCCGAGTTGATAGGAAACATTAGTGATTGGCAAAGGTGTTGCGGGCGACCGCAAATCTGAAAGAAGCCATTA
>JAQWBH010000093.1 GCA_028707405.1 Parabacteroides sp.
GAACAGCCTTTACCTACTTCGCCGTAACCCGCTACAACTACCACTTTGCCTGCAATCATTACGTCTGTAGCCCGTTTGATGCCATCGGCTAGTGATTCGCGACAGCCATATAGATTATCAAATTTCGATTTGGTGACAGAGTCATTTACATTGATTGCCGGAACAAGTAATTCTTTTCTGTCCATCATCTGGTACAAACGGTGAACACCGGTTGTCGTCTCTTCCGAAACGCCTTTCATTTCCGCAATTGTACGATGCCAGCGATTTTTATCTTCGGCCAAAATTTCATGTAGACGGTCGAGAATGATTTGTTCTTCATGATTGTTGCCTTTGCGGTTGATGCTTTCTGCATCGTCTTCAGCACGATAACCCATATGGAGAAGGAGTGAAGCATCGCCGCCGTCATCTACAATCATGTTTGGACCTTTGCCTTCAGGAAAGCGAAAGGCCATATCTGTACACCACCAATATTCCTCCAATGTCTCACCTTTCCAAGCGAATACAGGGATACCATCGGCAGCAATAGCTGCTGCTGCGTGGTCTTGAGTGGAAAATATGTTGCAACTTGCCCAACGGACATCTGCACCCAATGCAACTAAAGTTTCGATTAACACTGCCGTTTGAATAGTCATGTGCAGTGAGCCGGTGATACGAGCCCCTTTCAAAGGTTTAGTGTCTGCATATTTCATACGCAGAGCCATTAATCCCGGCATTTCGTGTTCGGAGATTTCTATTTCTTTGCGACCGAAATCAGCCAAACCAATATCTGCCACTTTATAAGGCAGACTAGTTGAAAATAAATCTGACATAAGTGATATCGTTTGTTTACAGCACAAAGATACGACATTAAACCGGAACAATGCCTTGTTCTGCCAACAATTTTAAACTCAGCTCTTTTAATTTGAATTTCTGAATCTTACCACTGCCAGTCATAGGAAATTCATTGACAAAGAATACATATTTAGGAATTTTATGGTGGGCAATTTTTCCGCGACAGAAATCTTTTACAATTTCCTCTGTCATTTTTATGTTTTTATGAGGAATGATGAATGCACCTACTTCTTCACCATATTTTTTTGAAGGAACAGCAGCAACTTGTACATCTTTTACTCCTTCCAGATGATAAAGAAAGTCTTCAATCTCACGTGGATAGATGTTCTCACCACCACGAATAATCATATCCTTAATTCGCCCCGTGATGCGATAATACCCGTTTTCGTCTTTCACGCCCAGATCTCCTGAATGCAACCATCCGTTTTTGTCGATTACCTCGGATGTCGCTTCCGCGTTGTTGTAATATCCCTTCATAATCAGATACCCCCGACAACACATTTCACCTTGAACGCCTACCTGACATTCTTCACCCGTTTCATGGTCGAGTACGGCTACTTCCGTATGCGGATATTCTTTACCTACAGTTGTACAACGGGCTTCGAATGAGTCGGTCAATACCGAATGCGTCATTCCTGGTGAGCTTTCGGTAAGCCCATAGACACTGGTTATGTGGGTAATATGCATTTTTTCGGTCACCGCGCGCATTAGTTCAATCGGACAGAGTGAACCTGCCATGATCCCGGTACGCAGCGAAGTCAGGTCGAACATTTTGAACATCGGATGATTTAGTTCAGCGATGAACATAGTTGGAACACCATACAGTGCCGTACATCTTTCTTTATGAATAGAAGCCAATGTAATGAGTGGATCAAATTTTTCGACCATAACTTCAGTACAGCCATGAGTCAGACAGTTCATCGTAGCCAGAACAACTCCGAAACAATGAAATAACGGAACGCAGCAGCAGAGTTTATCGTCACTTGTGAATCCCATCCCTTCACCAGTAAAAAATCCGTTATTTGTAATGTTATGATGCGTTAGCATGACCCCTTTGGGGAATCCGGTTGTCCCGGAAGTATATTGCATATTAACAACATCATAGCAGGATACCTTTTTCTTTGCTTCTTTCAAAGTTTTATTGTCAATATTCTCTCCTAAAAGCAACAGCTCCGGTGTATTATACATGCCACGATATTTTTCCTGTCCGATATAAACCACGTTCTTCATCATTGGAAAGCGCTTGCTTATCAAATATCCGCGTTGCGATTCCCGTAATTCAGGCAACATTGCGTAAGTCATATCTATATAGTTGCCATCGAAGACGCCGTCTGTAATGCATAGTGTTTGAATATCGGCATCTTTAACCAGAAATTCCAACTCGTTCTGTTTATAATTGGTGTTGATGGTTACCAGTACCGCACCGATCTTCGCTCCTGCATAGAGAAATGTCAGCCAATCAGGGACGTTGGTAGCCCACAGTCCGATGTGTGTACCATGTTTTACACCAATAGCAAGAAGCCCTTTTGCCATCCGGTCAACCCGTTCGTTAAATGTTTTCCAAGTAAAGCGCAGGTCGCGATCGGAATAAACAATATATTCTTTATCTGGAGTCGTTTCAGCCCAATGTTCAAGCCATTGTCCGAGCGTTAAATCATGTAATTGCGTATTCATTAAATTAGTAAGGAGTATAGATAATACCAAGAATTTTAGCTGTATAACTTTCAGCAGCATGAACATGGTGAGCTACTATTGAGTCGTAGTATATACTGTCACCTTCTTCAAGGATATAGGTGTTTTTACCATAGTTTATTTCAACAACGCCGTCTAGTACATAGACGAACTCTTCACCTTCGTGCGTGGAAAGAACAAAATCAACTCCTTCTTCAGAAGGGAAAACATCGATAAGGAATGGCTCCATATGACGCCCCGACTTGTCTTGCGACAACGCGTGATACTCCATATGTTTTTTTTCTTTCTTCGAGTTATTGGTGAAGCCAATGCTGTTCTGTTCATTACTATCTTTTTTACGACAAATTACTGGTCCCAATTCACTCTGGTCGTCAAGGAATGTACCCAAACGAACGCCTAATACACGGGCAATTTTGATTAGTGGCGCTAATGATGGAAAGTCTATGTTGTCTTCAATACGTTTTATTTGTTCGAGCATCAGGCCCGAACGATTTGCCATCTCTTCTATTGAAATTTGCTTGGTTTCGCGGATGCTTTTAATTTTAGCTCCAATTATTTTATTATTCCCCATTTTTTTATTGAAAACTATATTTATGTAACAAAACGGTGCAAATGTACATTAATTTTTTATTTTCAAGCATCATAATGCAATATATTGAAAGTTTTTAATATATAAAAAGGCAGTTCCTTATATTCGGGACTGCCTTTTTATATATGGAGATTTTGAATCAGTTACTTTCTGATGCCTAACTCCTTAATGATTTTACGGTATCTTTCGATATCGACTTTCTGTAAATAATCAAGCAAACGACGACGTTTGCCGACTAACATCTTAAGTGCTCTTGAAGTACCAAAGTCTTTTGCATTAATTTTCAAATGCTCTGTCAGGCGAGTGATACGAAAAGAGAATAGTGCGATCTGACTTTCTGCTGAACCTGTGTCAGCAGCAGATTTGCCGTACTTCTCAAAAATTTCTTTCTTTTTTTCTGAATCTAAATACATGATTCTGTTGTACTTTAATAAATTAATACTATGTTATCTAAGCGGCGACAAAGGTAGATATATATTTTTTAAAGACAAATCTTTTTGAAGCATTTTTTATTTTGAGGCAAGATTCTCACCTACATATCGTAAAATTGTCGTATTTTTGCACCCACAAAATTAGTGTTCGATGCAGAAAATCAGAAACATTGCGATTATAGCGCACGTAGACCACGGCAAAACAACGCTTGTGGATAAGATGTTATTAGCCGGAAAGCTTTTCCGTGAAGGGCAAGCGGAACCGGATCAGTTCCTTGACAGTAATGACTTGGAACGGGAGCGAGGAATAACGATCCTCTCAAAGAATGTATCTATTAATTATAAGGGATATAAGATCAACATTATCGATACACCAGGGCATGCCGATTTTGGTGGTGAAGTAGAGCGTGTATTGAATATGGCTGACGGCTGTTTAGTGCTGGTCGATGCTTTTGAAGGCCCGATGCCGCAAACGCGCTTTGTTCTTCAGAAAGCTATTCAGATTGGTCTGAAACCAATTGTTGTTATTAATAAGGTAGATAAACCAAATTGCCGTCCGGATGAAGTGCAGGAATTGGTGTTTGATTTGATGTGCAATCTTGAAGCATCCGACGATCAGTTGGATTTTCAGACCATTTATGGTTCTGCAAAGCAAGGTTGGATGTCAACCGATTGGAAGCATCCGACTACCGATATTACGGAACTTCTTGATGCGATCATTAAATATATTCCGGAGCCAAAAGTGCTCGAGGGTCCTTCACAAATGTTGATTACATCTTTGGTATATTCTAATTATGTAGGCCGTATCGCTGTTGGACGCGTTCATCGTGGCACTTTGAAAGAGGGTCAGGACGTAATTCTTTGTAAGCGAGACGGGTCACAAGTAAAATCAAAAATAAAAGAAGTTGATGATTTTGAAGGACTTGGACGCACTAAAGTTCCTTCGGTTTCTTCGGGTGATATTTGTGCTATTATAGGAATAGACAATTTTGAGATTGGTGAGACAATCACCGATCTTGAGCATCCGGAAGCATTGCCTACCATTGCAATTGATGAGCCAACCATGTCAATGCTTTTTACCATTAATAATTCGCCGTTCTTCGGCAAAGAAGGTCGCTTTGTTACTTCTCGTCATATTTATGAGCGTTTGCTTAAAGAGTTGGATAAGAATTTGGCACTTCGTTTAAAAACGACCGATTCTTCTGATAAGTGGGTTGTATATGGGCGCGGTGTTTTACATTTGTCTATTTTGATTGAGACAATGCGGCGCGAGGGCTATGAATTGCAAGTGGGTCAGCCACAAGTAATTATCAAAGATATTAACGGTGTTAAATGCGAACCTGTTGAGCAGTTGACAATCAATTTGCCGGAAGAATCCTCCAGTCGAATCATAGATTTGGTGACACGCCGTAAAGGGGAGATGACAATGATGGAAACAAAGAATGACCGCGTGTATATTGAGTTCAATATTCCTTCGCGCGGTATTATCGGGTTGAATAATGCTGTACTTACAGCATCTGCCGGGCAAGCTATTATGGCACACCGTTTCTTGGAATTCCAGCCTTGGAAAGGAGAAATTGAACGCCGTACGAATGGCTCTATTATTGCAATGGACACGGGAATGGCTTATGCTTATGCACTAAACAATCTGCAGTCGCGCGGGCGTTTCTTCATTGCTCCTGGTGATGAAGTTTATGCCGGTCAGGTTATAGGTGAGCACACTAAAGACAATGATCTTGTGGTTAATGTATGCAAATCGAAGAAACTTACCAATATGCGTGCGTCAGGTTCGGATGATAAGGTGATATTGGCTCCTCCTACGATGTTTAGTTTGGAAGATGCACTTGAATATATTAAAGCTGACGAATACGTGGAAGTGACGCCGAAGAGTATGCGCATGCGCAAGATCATTCTTGATGAGATGGAACGCAAGCGTCAGAACAGGCAAACTACGGAAGAATCATAAACATGAATTTTTGATAAAGTGATAATATATAGTAGAAACTATGATTTTGAGCCGCTAAGTGTGCGGCTCTTTTCATAATATATTGTTTCTTAATACCTTAACCAGGATACACTTATTCGGCATAAGTCATAGACTTATTAGGGTGAAAAGTGAATTTATTTGAATAAAGTATGTTTTTCATTCGAATGTTTTTGAGAAATTACAGTGTATTTATTTTGATACTTAGACTTTAATTTTTGATATTAATTTTCTTCGTGAATAGCTTCGACTCCCTTGCGATAAGCTAACGGATTGATACCCGTCTTGCTTCGGAAAAAGAAAGAAAAGTAATCAGACGATTCGAATCCCAATTCCGTAGAAATATCTTGCATAGACATGTCTGTGTTAAGAATCAACTCTTTAATTCTCTCCAGTTTCAATTGAAGAATGTATTGCAGTGGAGCAAGGCCTGTGTATTGTTTGAATAGCTTTCTGAAGCTTGAATAGCTCATATTGAGCGATTCAGCGATATCTTCCGGCTTTATTTTGTTGTATACATTTTCGCGCATGGCGATGCAAGCTTGTTGTACTCTTTGGGCATCTTTTTTTTCAAAAGTCTGGTCTTTACTGGTGGTATAGATAAGCCCAATGATATGCATGAGTATACCACAAATAACTTGTTGAAATCCAATTCTTTGAGTTTGTGCGTAATTCTGCATTTCGCGGAACAGTTTTACTAGTTCATCATTAAGTCCCAAGTGGATAATAGGATGATTTTTATTGACAACGTCTTCTATTATTTTGAAATAATTACCACTGAAAGCAACCCAATATTCATCCCATCCTGTCTTTATATCTGGTCTGTAAGTATGCCATTGACCTGGAAATATGAAGAATAAGTCACCTTGTGATATTCTGTTTTCGCCCGCTCCCACGCTATTAAAAGAACCGCTTCCTTTAGTTATGTATACAATAGCATACTCATCCATGGTACGTCCACGGTCAGGGTTGAACGTGTATCCTATCGGATGCCCCTTAATTGGGTAAGGAGAATTGGATGCAATAGACTGATAACCTATTCCGCTAACGTGCATACCCCATTGTACCTTGCTATCTCCTACAGGAAGATACTTGATAATGTTCTGTTTACTATTAGTTTCCCCTTTTTCCATGGAAATTTGTATTTTTATAGTTATTATTATAGTATACTTATTTCACATTACAAATCTATATATTTTCATCGGTTTTATCAAATGTATAGAGATTATTATCATTTCTTCATGCTAAAGAAGCTAATAAATCTATTATTTCGCAAAAGTAAATATTGTTTAACTTAATTAACATGGAATGATGAGAAATCGGATTCTATTTTTGCTTTGCTTCCTCTTAGTGGGGTTGCAGGCTTTTGCCCAGATCGCGGTGTCTGGCAAAGTGGTCGATGCTCAAGGTTTGGAAATGCCAGGTGTAAATGTGGCAGTCAAAGGAGCAGCGGTGGGGACGATGACGGGGAGTGACGGTCGGTTTACTCTCTCTAATATTCCCGGCGGTAATAAAGCTGTTCTGCAGTTTTCGTTTATTGGATATAAAACTCAGGAGGTGCAATTAGGCAATCAGAGGGTTTTAAATATAACATTGGCGGAAGATGTAGAAAAGCTGGAAGAAGTAGTAGTTGTCGCTTATGGTACGCAGAAGAAGAAGGACTTGACCGGATCTCTGACGCAAGTCGACTCTAAGGTAATTGGTGTACAGAGTGTGTCAACCGTATCTAAAGCTCTGGAAGGTGCAATTCCTGGTTTGCAGGTAGCATCGGCTGATGGTCAGCCCGGTATTGATATGGGTATTCGTGTACGTGGTGTTAGTTCGGCAAGTGGCGGTGGTACAGCATTGGTTGTGATTGATGGTGTGCCCGCACAAAATGATAACCCATTATCAAACATGAATGCGAAAGATATTGCATCAGTAACTGTTTTAAAGGATGCGGCATCAACAGCTCTTTATGGTTCGCGCGCATCTAATGGCGTTGTTTTGATCACCACCAAGCGTGGTGCTTCCGGAAAGGCAAAAATTTCATTTGACGGTCGTTGGGGCTGGAATTCTATTGGTCCGTTTAATGTAAACCGCATAGATGATGCTGCTTCATATTATCAGTATGCTTGGCAATCTATTTACAACTCTTATCGCTATGGTGTAAACGGTACAGGACATCCGGGTTCAGATGCGAGTGGTAATCCTTATACTAATATTGCAAATCCGAATCATACCGATGCTGAAGCGCGTGAATTTGCTAGTCAGCATTTATTTAATTATGTAAACAATGAGAAAAGTTTTTCGCGTAACGGCTTAGGAAACTGGATGGCTTACAACGTTCCGGGAGCTATTTATACGAAGGATAATGGTGTAGGTGTTAAGCAGAGTGCTGCTATGTCGGGGGCTTATCTGATTAATCCTGATGGTTCTTTGAACCCGGCTGCTCAATATCTTTATGGTGACAATGATACATACGCAAACCAGTTATTGCAGACTAATTTCCGTCAGGAGTATAATGTGTCAGCAAGTGGAGGCTCTGAAAAGATTGATTATTTTGCATCATTGGGCTATCTGAAAGATCCGTCATATGTTCGTACATCAGATTTTGAACGTTATGCCGGACGTACAGCTCTGAATGCAAGGTTGTTTGATTGGTTGAAAATCGGTACAAATATTTCATATACTCATTCAATTACAGACGCTATGTCAACCAAATGGGGGCGTAATCCGGGTAGTGCAACAGGTAATGTAATGATGTATGTTAATGGTTCGGCTCCTACTATGTCTGTTTTCTCTCTAGACCAAAATGGTGATTATATACCTAATGCTGATGGTTCAAAGAAAGAAGCGGCATTGGAAGGCAGCACATATTCTCCATTTGGTTCAACATGCCGTAATGTTGTTGGCGGAAATGTTCTTCAGCAAATGGATAATAACATTAACAAGACAACTGTCGATCAATGGACATCTCGTGTATATGCTGATGTTAAATTTTTGAAAGACTTCACCTTTACAGTGAATTTTAATCTGGATCAGTACAATTATAAATTGATGAAGTATCGTACCAGTCTGTCAGGTCTGGGTTCAGGAGTAGGTGGCTTAGGTATCAATAATTATCAGCAGCGTATCATTAATACTCAGCAGTTGCTTAATTACAATAAGGATATAGGGAAACATCATATAGATGCATTAGGCGGCCATGAGTACAATGATTTGTATAGAGAGTCAATGAACTGGGGATCTGCTTATGAATTGATTCCAGGTTATATTTCTCCGGGTAATTTCACCAGCCGTTATGTGAATGTATCAACGTTGGCCACTCCGGGTTGGAGTCTGGATAAGTACCGTATGGAATCCTATTTCGGACGTGCTAATTATATTTATAATGACAAGTATTATCTCTCCGGTTCACTTCGTGCCGATGGTTCTTCAAAGTTTATGAAGAATAAGTGGGGAACATTCTGGTCTGTAGGCGGAGGTTGGAGAATCTCTTCCGAATCGTTTATGAAACAGTTTTCCGGTTGGCTGGATAATGCAAAGATTCGCGCCAGTTATGGTGTAATTGGAGATCAGAGCAATATTTCCGGTTATTATACAAACCATACATGGAGTTATGGTGTTAGCACCTGGAATCAGGTATCTAATGGTACAGGTACAGCAAAGGACTATTCCATAGGTTATGGAGGATTGGTTAATGAGGAATTGACATGGGAAACAGCACATACGTTGGATGCAGGTCTTGATTTCTCATTATTTAACAGCCGTATTACAGGAACAATTGATGTATACAATCGCGAAACGGTCAATTCCTTTTATAATGAACCGGTATCTTATCTGGCAAATGCTGGTGCACAGACTCGGCAGCGTAATTCCGCAAAGCTGCGTAATAGAGGTTTTGAATTGGAGTTGGCGGGAGATATTGTTCGCACAAAAGACTGGACAGTTAATTTGGCTTTGAACGGGACTCATTATACTACTACATTGGTTTCTGTTCCTTCTTCTACAATTCCGGCATGGACTGAAACATCGGACCTTCCGAAAGGAACATGGATGGCCAACGGCGAAGGTTGGAGTTCAACGGGTGCTGGCAATACGTCCTTTACGTTCTATCTGCGTGGAGAAGGAAGACCGTGGTATAATATTTATCTGTATAAGTATGCCGGCGTTGATCAAACATCCGGACTTCCCATGTATTGGCACCGCGTAACTGCAGATGATGTAAAGAAAGGTAACTATTCCGGCTACAAACAGGGTGAGTCTGTGAAGACAACGAAAAACAGTGATGCTTCTTTCTATGAGGTCGGTGATGCGCTTCCAAAATGGATTGGTGGTTTTACCACTTCAGTCAGATATAAAGATTTTGACTTTCAAGCTATTATAGCTTATCAGCTGGGTGGAAAGTTCTTCTCTACCGAATATGCCAACGGCTTGTATCGTAGTAATGAAATGGACGTTTCTAATATGGAAGCACCTTCTAAAGATTTAATCGGCAATACCTGGTCTCCTGAGAATACGGGAGCAAAGTTTCCAATGCAATGGTGGAATACTTCTTATTATGATGGTGCTACTTTTGGTTCTTGGAAATATACGGATATGTCGCTATTTAGCGCATCTTATATGCGTGTGAAGAATATTACCTTAGGTTATACACTTCCGAACAAATATCTGCAGAAGGCTTATATTAGTAAGATGCGTGTTTATGCTTCGGCTGATAACTTGATTTTCTTGTCAGCAAAGAAGGGTGTTGATCCAAGTATGGCATTGACCGGTGGTTTTAATGTCGGACAGTATATTTATCCGACAATGCAGACTATATCTTTAGGCGTTAGCTTGGATTTTTGATTGTAACATTATAAATTAATGAATATGAAAAAGTATATTAAATATATATCGACTGTACTTGTTGCAGGATTCCTTTTGTCATCTTGCGATGATAAGTTGAATGTGACAAATCCGAATTCGCTGACCGATGATCAGATTACGGATTTGCTGAAAAACGGTACTGATGCTCAGCGTGATTTGATACTGGGAGGCTTGGCTTCCGGTTTACCCGCAAATATGAGTTTGCGTGCTCCCATTATTTATGCCGGTTTTTCTAGTATGGGATATGATAATGAATTTGCATTAAATCTGATTCGTGATTTACAGGGAGAGGATGTTGTATATGCGGATCGTAACTCTTCTCTTGGTACATCGTGGGCCGGCTGGTATTACAATCAGAAAGATTTTTCATTTTGGGATGGCAGTAATGTCGATTGGTGTTTTGGCTATTGGGCAGGTCCTTCAACAATTATTAATAATGCCAATAAAGTATCTCAATTTTTAAGTGATGACGTTATTGCTAATTCGAACAAGTTGAAGGATTATAAAGCACGTTGTTTGACAATTCATGCAATGGGATATATGCAATTGATGGAGCGTTTTCAGAAAGCATATCTCTTTGGTGGTAAAGAAGGGAAGGGGATGCCTATTTATACAAAATATGCATATAATGATCCGGTAGCGCCTTTATCTGCTACGGAAACTTATGATTTTATCAAGAGTGAATTGGTTCAAGCGAATAAATTATTCCAGGAATCAGGAATTGGTTCTAATGGCTACACCGTTGGGACAACGCAAGATGAAGTATATGATATCGATCGTGGCATATCTCAGTATTTGTTAGCTCGCGTCGCTTTGTGGACAGGCGATTATGCAACATGTATAGCGTCCTGTAAAGAGATTATGGAGCATTATCCTAATTTTATCAAAGAAGCTAATTATGGTATGGCCAATGATTCTATTTCTAAAGTTTGTTCTAATAAAGCTGAGGTTTATGCTGATAACAATGCATTCCTATCAGTGGCCAAGAACCCGGAATGTATGTTCGGTTGGACAAATGATTCAAATTTGTATCCATGGACATATTTGAATATATTCAGTGCATCATCAGGTGGCTATGGACAGGGCTATTTCCAGATTAATGATGCACTTTATAATAAAATTGCTGATAATGACTTCCGCAAATCTCGTTTTG
Source organism: Parabacteroides sp. (assembly GCA_028707405.1). Lineage (GTDB taxonomy): Bacteria > Bacteroidota > Bacteroidia > Bacteroidales > Tannerellaceae > Parabacteroides. The sequence continues at coordinate 11,532 of JAQWBH010000093.1, forward strand.
TGACCGATACGATTTCTTTCCCTTATTTTGTTATGCAGGGAACAACCAAGGTTACTATTCCTGAAGTTATTTATAAGATGAGTAATTTGAAATGGGCTGCAACGATTGCATCTGATCAGACAGCACGTACAGCAGATAAGCAGAATAGTGATGTGATTCTTATCCGTTCTTCTGAAGTTTTGTTGATGCTAGCTGAAGCGCAAGCAACATCCGGAGATGAAGCAGGTGCAAAAGCTACATTAAATAAATTGTTGGCTGCTCGTACAAAGGCCGGTGCTCCCACTTTGACTTGTGATAACTATCCAGCAATGAAAGGTCTCTCGGCATTGGATATGGTTAAATTACAGTGGCGCATTGAGATGTGGGCAGAAAACGGACTCGACTTCTTCAATCACAAGCGCTGGAATCAGGATATAACGCGTACTGGTTCAACCAACCATTGGAGTACAAACGGTTTATCTGTTGATCATATGACATGGGAAATACCGGATAAAGAGACTCAGACGAATCCGAACTGGTAATCAATAATAGTCTTCTGCGGAAGATATAAAGAGAAAAAGAGGTTATCTAACAATAAAAAGTTAGGTAGCCTCTTTTCATTTATTTCTCATTAGTTGCTATATTTGCGATTATCAAAAATAAATTAAGATGAAAAGATTCTTATACACTGTTGCATTTGCAATGATATGTTCTTTGAGCTTTGCCCAGATAGAGCCAATGAAACAATACATTGATCAACTGATGTCGAAAATGACAGTTCAGGAAAAGATCGGACAACTCAATTTGTTGCCCGGAAGTACAGTTACTACGGGTATCTCGAAAAATTCTTCGATTATCGAGACCATAGCAAAAGGACAATTGGGTGGAATACTTAACATGAAGGGAGTCGACGATATACGTACTATTCAAAAAGCGGCTGTCGAACAATCACGGCTGGGTATTCCATTGATTATTGGAATGGATGTGATTCATGGTTACGAGACTGTTTTCCCTCTTCCTCTTGCTATGGCATGTAGCTGGGATGTTCCCGCCATCAAACAAAGTGCACATATCGCGGCGAAAGAGGCTAGTGCAGATGGTATTTGTTGGACTTATAGCCCGATGGTTGATATAGCACTTGATTCTCGCTGGGGGCGGGTTGCCGAAAGCAACGGGGAGGATCCTTTTCTCTCGGCACGTATTGCAGAAGCAATGGTCAAAGGTTATCAGGGAGACTTGTCACATTCGGACAATATAATGGCATGCGTGAAGCATTTCGCACTTTACGGAGGGGCTGAGTCAGGACGCGATTACAACACAGTAGATATGAGTCATATTCGTATGTATAACCAATATTTTCCTCCTTATAAAGCTGCCGTTGAAGCCGGTGCCGGCAGTTTGATGACGTCCTTTAATGTAGTGGATTATATTCCTGCAACAGCCAATAGTTGGCTTCTTGATCAGGTCCTGCGCAAGCAATGGAATTTTGATGGTTTTATTGTAACCGATTATGGTTCGATTGGAGAAATGATTCATCATGGAGTGGGAGACTTGCAAAGCTCTGCTGTAATGGCTCTCAAGGCGGGGACAGATATGGATATGTGCGCTGAAGCCTTTACAAAAACCCTTGAAAAATCGCTTAATGAAGGGAAAATAACAATAGCGGATATTGATAAAGCCTGTCGACGTATCCTCGAAGCCAAATATAAACTGGGACTTTTTCAAAATCCTTACAAGTATTGTGACAAGTCACGTCGCAGTCGCGATATCTATACTCCTGAAAACAGAGAGGCAGCACGTAATCTTGCAGCGGAATCGTTTGTGTTGTTGAAAAATGAGAATAATCTTCTTCCGTTGAAAAAGCAGAGTAAAATAGCGCTCATAGGTCCGCTTGCCGATACTAAATATATTATAGGGACCTGGAGTGTGGCAGCAACCTATGATAAATACAAGACACTGCGTGAGGTTATGCAACAGACATTAAAGGGAAAAGGTGAATTGCTTTATAGCCAGGGTTGTAATATCTCTCGGGATTCCGTATTACAGAAAGATGGTTCTCTCTTTAAAACGATTCGTTGGGGAGATGAAAACCGGATGAGACAAGAAGCCTTGAAAGTTGCCAAGCAGGCAGATGTGATTGTATGCGCGATGGGGGAGGAAGCTGAAATGAGCGGCGAATGTTCCAGTCGAAGCAACCTCGACCTGTTTGAGGTTCAACGCGAGCTGCTGGAAGAATTGCTAAAGACGGGTAAGCCGGTTGTATTGCTTAATTTTTCTGGTAGAGCGACGGTTTTGACATGGGAGTCTTTGCATGTACCGGCAATTATGAATGTATGGTTCGGAGGTAGTGAGGGCGCTGAGGCTATATGCGATGTATTATTCGGTGACAAGATTCCTAGTGGAAAGCTTACTGTCTCCATGCCTCAAAATACCAGTCAGGAACCTTTATATTATAATCATCTGCCAACAGGTCGTCCGGTACCAGAAGGAGCTAAGACTTTCGGTAAGTTCACCAGTAATTATCTGGATGTACGTAATGACCCATTATATCCTTTTGGGTTCGGACTCAGTTATACAACATTTAAGTATGCGGACTTTAGGCTTAGTTCTACAGCGATGGATAAAAATGGGCATCTGACGGCCACCATCAATGTGACCAATACAGGAAACTATGATGCTGATGAAATCGTGCAGTTTTATATTCATGATGTGGTAGCAAGTATAAGCCGCCCGGTAAAGGAGCTGAAAGGATTTCAACGCATTCATCTCAACAAGGGTGAAAGCAAAGATGTCTTATTCTCTATTACTCCCGAATTGTTGAAATTTTACGACTATAATCTTAATAATGTACTGGAGTCTGGAGAATTTGAAGTGATGGCAGGACCAAATAGTAGTGATAAGGATTTGCAAAAGCTGAGTTTTACAGTCCGATGATACGTATCGTATAAGGATCAACTATCTCATGAATCAGAAAATTCGTGTGGTTTTACAGCAGTCCTATTTTGTATATGCACATGGAAAAGATGCCTCGCTATGCAATTTTATTGGCAACAGA
>JAQWBH010000493.1 GCA_028707405.1 Parabacteroides sp.
CGCATACAGTTCAACGTTGTTCTCCGGATTCTTCACCTATTTCAGTTGCTCAGCTGTATTCCCAAATATTCTTCCCACAAACACGGCGCTGACTGCCATGGATAATCCTGAAAAGTTTATGCTTCAACCCTATTTTGTGGTCGCCATGCCTCCATTGATGAATGTGATGACAGCTTTGCTTCTTTCGTTTACTATCGGACTCGGCCTATCATATATCAATGGAACAGTATTACACGATTCATTTACTGATTTTAAGGAAATCATAACTCTGCTCATCAAAAGCGTCATCATTCCTTTGCTGCCTATTCATATTTTTGGCATATTCCTGAACATGACTGTAAGCGGACAGGTTATGACTGTGATTGCGATGTTTTTGAAAGTGATCATTGTTATATTCATACTTCATGTGCTTTTATTAGTTATCCAATTCTGCATTGCCGGAAGTATTGCCGGAAAGAATCCATTTCGTTTGCTTAAAAATATGCTGCCTGCCTACGCAACAGCATTAGGTACGCAGTCTTCGGCGGCTACTATTCCTGTCACTCTCGCTCAAACACTCAAAAATGGTGTTCGTGAGAATATTGCCATCTTTGTCATTCCTCTTTGTGCAACAATTCACCTGGCTGGAAGCACAATGAAAATAACAGCCTGCGCAATGGCTGTTATGCTAATGGCCGGACTACCAGTGGAATTCAGTAGTATGGCCGGATTCATTATGATGTTAGGAATAACAATGGTAGCAGCTCCTGGTGTTCCCGGGGGTGCAATTATGGCCGCGTTGGGAATCTTACAGAGTATGCTGGGATTCAATGAAACTCTACAGGCTTTGATGATTGCTCTTTATATTGCAATGGATAGTTTTGGAACAGCATGTAACGTGACCGGTGATGGAGCTATTGCTGTTGTAATGAATAAGATTGCAGGTAAAATGTTCGACAACACAGCAGCTTCACCTGCTCAACGAGAATAAATCGCCTGATATAATTCTTCCAGGCTATCTGCGTCTTTCTGCTTCATCATCGTATAAGCAATATGCGCACAGGCATATGCGTCAGCTAATGCATGATGATGGTGAGCTAAATCATAGCCACAATAAGATGCAACCGTTTGGAGTTGATGATTCTCGAGAAACGGATATAGTTTACGCGACATTCGGCAAGTACAATAGAATCGATATTTGGGATATGCCAGATCATATCTCTGAAAAGCAGCTTTCAGACAACCTTCATCGAAGCTGCTGTTGTGTGCAACTAAAGGCAAATCTGCCAGCTTTTCCGCAATGGGTTCCCACGCACTCTCAAAGTCTGGAGCAGCATTTGTATCCAAGGCTGTCAGACCATGTACAGCTGTCGTCCACTGAGTAAAATAATTAGGATAAGGACGAACAAGCGTATAAATAGAATCAATCACCTTATCATCTTCCACAATGGCAATGCCAATACTACAGATACTACATCTCTGATTATTAGCCGTTTCAAAATCTATAGCAGCAAAACGTTCCATATTTAAATATATATCCGAAGCAAAAATAATACAAACCAAGTAAAAAATATTCAGACTTGCTTAAAAGTTTTACGGAAATCAGCCCGTCTCCGCTTATTAATTACAAATTCAAGATTTAAAGAATTAACATAATTCACGGCTATTAACTCATGCTGGTCTTTGTTTATAAGTCTATTACTATTTTCTATACTTATAGAACACTCATACACATTTCAATACAAATAAGAGATGATAACACAGAATTAATGTTTACATTTGCACCACATATAATGTATATAAGTATGAACTGGAATCAATTATTATCTGACAAACGCTTCGGAATGGAAGATTATCATGAGCGTAAGCAAGAAAGAAATGATTTCCAACGTGATTACGACCGGTTGATATTTTCATCACCATTCCGTCGGTTGCAAAACAAAACACAGGTGTTTCCTCTCCCTGGTAGTATATTCGTACACAACAGATTAACTCATAGTCTGGAAGTTTCTTGCGTAGGGCGTTCCCTGGGCAATAACGTTTCTAAAAAACTCTCTCTCAAATATTCTGACGAAAATGCGAACCTTTCAGAGGTAGGTTCTATCGTTTCAGCTGCATGTCTGGCTCATGATATGGGAAATCCTCCTTTTGGACATTCCGGTGAACGGGCCATCTCAGCCTACTTTTCAGAAGGAAATGGAAAGAATCTGAAAGAACGTATTATTAATGAAGGCGGTCGTTTCGACGATTTTCTACATTTTGAAGGGAACGCTAATGCTATGCGCCTGCTTACTCATCAGTTCATCGGGCGTCGCGAAGGTGGCTTTGCAATGACATATAGTACATTGGCTTCAATTGTAAAATATCCTTATGCCTCCATATATGCCGGAGAAAAAGGAAAATTTGGATTCTTCCAATCCGAAGAAGATACTTATTTACGTATTGCCACGGAGTTAGGAATAAATGAGGATCCCAATGATAACAATAAATTTTGTCGTTACCCTTTAGTATACTTAGTAGAAGCTGCTGATGACATCTGCTATCAAATTATGGATATCGAAGATGCTTGCAAACTTCATATTCTTTCTAAAGATGATTCTATTCAACTACTGCTCAATTTCTTCGAAGGCGAACGTCTTGAACATATCAAAAAGATAATGAACAAAGTTGACGATACAAATGAACAGATAGCATACTTGCGTTCTTGTATTATCGGTCTTCTGGTTGACGAATGCTCCCGTGTATTTCTTGATAATGAAGAAAGTATTCTGGAAGGGCATTTTAACAAATCGATTATTAGCAACATTGCTGAACATGCTCGAAAAGCTTACGATACTTGCTCCGCTACTGCATACAATAAAATTTATATAGCAAAAGAAGTTTTGGATGTTGAATTAGCCGGCTATCACATTTTCAGTCATCTTATCGATACTCTTATCGAAGCCGTCATGAAACCAGAACATGCTTATAGTAAACTTTTACTCAGGAGGATTCCGGAACAATACGATACAAATGCACCTACCATTTACGGCAAAGTACAATGTGTTCTCGATTATATCTCAGGAATGACAGATGTTTATGCACTCGACTTATATCGCAAGATTACAGGGATGAGCCTTCCGGCTGTCTGATCAATCAATATTCCTCGCGATATTTACTCTCATTCTTGTCGTCTAAAATACTTAAGTAACTTTTATAGCGTGACTCACTTATTAAACCTTCATCCAAAGCGTGCAGTACAGCACAGTCAGGTTCACGTTGATGTGTGCAGTTATCAAATTTGCATTGTAGCGCAAATTTATATATTTCCGGGAAATAATGAGCAATCTCAGCCCCTTCCATATCAATGGTTCCAAAGCCTTTAATTCCTGGGGTATCAATGATATACCCTCCAGCATCCAATGGTATCATCTCTGAAAAGGTGGTCGTATGAATTCCTTTATTGTTTGATTCAGAAACATTTCCTGTGCGTAAATTCACTCCCG
>JAQWBH010000494.1 GCA_028707405.1 Parabacteroides sp.
CAGATGGAAAGGTTTGGCCAGGTAGTCGTCGGCACCGTTAGCCAGACCTTTGATTTTGTCATCAACGGAGTCTTTGGCAGAGATGATGATTACACCGGTTTCGGGAGCTGTCTTGTTGATCTTTTCAAACAGATCTAAACCGTTACCATCGGGGAGCATCAGGTCTAGCAGGATGCAGTCGTAAACATATAAGGCAATTTTAGCCGAGGCTTCGCTACTGGTGAAGGCTTGTTCACAAACATATTCTTTGGTACAGAGAAAGCTCACGATGCTGTCGGATAAACTTTTTTCGTCTTCTATAATTAATAGTTTCATTTTCTTATCAGTTGTTGTACAAAGGTATAGGTAAATATGGTAGAAATTTTGAATTTGATGATTATTTATCTTCGCTTCTGCTTTCGGAAACAAAAATTTACTTGCCTGAAGGAGGGCTTTCACTGGAATGAGCTGATGCTTTCTTTGTTGAACGACAATCGGATAGTATTTATAAAATGGATAGTTTGTCGTGCGAAAGAATGAAAAAAGGCATCACCCTTTGTAATGTGAACTGAAATACGTAAATTTGTCGCTTTAAAAAGCGTAATATAAGAAATATAAAATATATACAATCGTGGCAGATACAAAGTATATCTTCGTTACAGGCGGTGTAGTTTCTTCAATTGGAAAAGGAATAATTTCCGCATCAGTGGGTAAACTGCTTCAAGCAAGAGGTTACAAAGTGACCATTCAAAAATTCGACCCGTATATTAATGTGGATCCCGGAACGTTGAATCCTTATGAACATGGCGAATGCTATGTGACGGCGGATGGTTGTGAAACCGACTTGGATCTCGGACATTACGAACGTTTTTTGAATGTTCCGACAACGCGTGCCAATAATATTACTACTGGACGTATTTATTTGAATGTGATTAATAAAGAACGTCGCGGTGATTTTCTGGGGAAGACGGTTCAGGTCGTTCCTCATATCACTGACGAAATTAAACGCAATGTAAAACTGCTTGGTTCGAAAAACAAGTATGATTTTGTGATTACTGAGATTGGTGGAACCGTGGGTGATATCGAATCGTTGCCGTTCATCGAAAGTGTCCGTCAACTGAAATGGGAGATGGGTAAGAACTGTGTTAATATTCATCTTACTTATGTGCCTTATATTGCAGCAGCAAAAGAGTATAAGACAAAACCGACACAGCATTCCGTAAAGCAACTTCAGGAGTTGGGCATCCAACCGGATATACTGATTCTCCGTACAGAACATGAACTTAGCGAGAGTATTCTGAACAAGGTTGCCTTGTTCTGTAACGTTTCTAAAGATGCCGTTATTCAATCTATTGACGTACCGACAATTTATGAAGTTCCTTTGGTTCTTCAGCGGCAAAAGATGGATGAGGTTATTCTTCGCAAAGTAGGTCTCGAAGCCGGTCAGGAACCGGAGATGAAACCCTGGCATAATTTCCTCAACAGGATGAATGCAGCTACAAAGCAGGTAAAAATCGGTCTGGTAGGCAAATATGTAGAACTGCAGGATGCCTACAAATCTATTGATGAGTCACTGTTTCAGGCAGCTATATATAATGATCGCAAGCTGGATTTGCATTTGTTCCATTCGGAGAAACTCAACGACGCCAACGCTGCAGGGTTACTGAAGGATATGGATGGTCTTCTGATTGCGCCGGGTTTCGGACAGCGAGGCATTGAAGGGAAGTTTGCTGCCATTAAGTATGCTCGTGAGAATGATATACCTTGTCTGGGTGTATGCTTGGGCTTGCAATGTATGGTAATAGAGTTCGCCCGTGACGTATTGGGTATGGCCGATGCAAACTCGACCGAGATGGATCCGAATACACCATTTAAAGTAATAGACTTGATGGAAGAGCAAAAGAACATTACGAATATGGGAGGTTCAATGCGTTTAGGTGCATACGAATGTGTAATTAAGAAAGGTTCGAAAGCTTACGAGGCCTATGGAAAAGAACATATTCAGGAACGCCATCGTCATCGCTATGAGTTTAATAATGAATATAAGAGTAAGTTTGAAGCAGCCGGCATGATGTGTGTGGGTGAGAATCCTGACACAGGTCTGGTCGAGATAATGGAAATTCCGACACTGAAATGGTTTGTCGGTGTACAGTTCCATCCCGAATACAACAGCACCGTTGTAAATCCGAATCCACTGTTTGTGAGATTCGTCAAAGCTGCAGTCGAAAACGCAAAAAAAGATTGATAAATGGATAAAAACACAGTATTAGGTTTTATACTTATCGGTATTGTTCTGGTTATTTTTACTTGGATTAACAGACCTAGTCCCGAACAACTGGAGGCGCAGCGTCATATGCAAGATTCGATTGCAAAAGTCGAACTGACAAAGCAATTGGAAGCACAAAAAGTCGAAAAGAAGTCTGCTATACCAAGCGATAGTCTCCTTGCTGCATCAGATTCAGATCAAGTGGCAAAATTGCAAAACACTTACGGAGTGTTTGCTCCGGCTATGACTGGCAACGACAGTACAATTATTCTTGAAAACGAAGTGATCAAGATATGTCTTAGTAATAAAGGTGGGCGTATTGAGTCGGTATCATTGAAAAAATATGACGATTTCAGAGGTAATCCGGTTACTTTGTTTGATAAGGATAATTCAACATTTGATTTTACCCTTGTGACGGCTGAAAATCGTGTTATCAATACGAGTGACCTCTATTTTACACCACTCAAAAGCGCTGACGGCAAGAGTTTGACTATGCGTTTGAATGCAGGCGAAAACAGCTACCTTGATTTTATCTATACATTGAATCCAGGCGATTACATGGTGAAGTTCTCTGTTAAAGGAACAGGATTGAACGGAGTTCTTTCTCCCGGAACAACTTCTTTCGATCTATTGTGGCAGGCAAAAGCACCGCAACAGGAGAAAGGACGCAAGTTTGAAGATCGTTATGCCACGGTATATTACAAGTTTGTTGCCGATAATGTTGAAAACTTGAATGAGACGCGTAACAGCAGTAAGAAGTTAACTAATCGTTTGAATTGGATCGCTTATAAGGATATGTATTTTTCGTCCGTATTGATTACTGACGGCGAAGGTTTTGAATCGACAACGGTCGATTTAAAAACACTTCCTGACGATACAACCTACATGAAGGAATATAAAACGACCACATCAGTACCATTCGACTTGAAGGGAGCAAAGGCGACGGATATGCGTTTCTATTTTGGTCCGAACTTGTTTTCTTTGCTGCAATCCTATGATAAGGGAGTCGTTGTAGATAAGCGTCTTGATCTGGAAAAAATTATACCATTAGGTTGGGGGTTATTCCGCTGGATAAATCAATATTTTGTTATCCCTTTGTTTAACTTCCTTGGCGGGTTTATTCATAGTTATGGCATATTGATTCTTTTGTTAACATTGATTGTAAAGACAATCTTGTTTCCTCTGACATACAAATCCTATTTGTCATCGGCAAAGAT
>JAQWBH010000094.1 GCA_028707405.1 Parabacteroides sp.
TTTCCAAGATTTCTATCACTTCTGCCTCCGGATCTGCATTTCTTCGTTTTGCCAGGAGTTGCACTTTTACCTTGTCGCCGTCCATGGCATGTCCTGAATTACGCTCGGCTACAAATACCGGTGTTCCACCATCTTCGGGGATAAATGAGTTTTTACCATTACTGCGACGTACGAAAGATCCGATAGCTATTGTTCCCAGATCGTTAAAACGATAGCGACCACGGTCAATCTCTGAAATGAAATTATCGGCTGCCAGATCATAAAGAATATCTACAATTTCAAGCTTTTGTACCTGATTTTCAACATTTATCAGCTTGCTTATCTGTTTATAATTGAATAGCTCTTTTGGAGAAGATTTGAAAACAGATATGATAGAATTGACTATTGCCTCTTTCTTCATCCGTCTGTTTTTACTTCTGTTGGGACTTTTCATTTGTTGTTCTTTATTATTTCTTTTGGTTTGATTGTTCTTTGTCATAGAATATATTATTTACTGCAATATTCGCTAAAATTCTTGACATTAACAATAAAGCAGTCCTAATTTATACTAAGTGTAATCTCTTTTTTATATGTCGTTCATAAATCAAAGGACAGCCCCCAATGTCAAAAATTTATACTAATAATACATTTAGAGGTTTAAAAAAATATATCCGAATGAAGCAACATTTTTATTCGAATGTATTTGAAATTTTATTCGAATGAAATCGTGAGCGCAATATACTGAAAAACACTAATATAGCGAATATATTTAAATTGGTTCAGATGAAACTTCTCTTTTGAAAATAATTTTAGTTTTGGTCATTTATTTATGTTTCTTATTTTAATCCAAAAGAATTTGCAGCTACACCTTTGACACCGGGAACGCATTTGAAGAGACTGCCACTGAGCGGATACTTCTCTAGTTCTTCTTTATTTAGTCCTTTGCGAGCCGTTGTAATATAAAGTGTATCTAAATGCGAGCCGCCAAAAGCACAAGAAGTCACGTTTAATGCTGGCACTTCCACTTTTCTTAATAATTCACCAGTATAGGGGCTATAGCAATATACGCCACTTCCTCCCCACTGCGCCACCCATAGATTATCATCGCTGTCGATGGTCATCCCGTCGGGAGAGCCGGTGCCTTTAGGAATATTCACAGCAATACCATCAAACAATATTTCACCTGTGCTATTATTATATCGATAGCGTGCAATACGGTTGGTTGGTGTGTCGTTATAATACATAAACTTCTTGTCTGACGACCAAACGATGCCATTCGAAGTAGTGATTTTTTTTAATTTTTCATTTAGTTTACCATTGGAAGTTACAGTGTACAAGATGCCATCCCCTTTTGCATGTTTCAGGCTCATTGTACCTACCCATAAACGGCCGGCCGGATCACATTTCCCGTCATTGCATCGTACATCTCCATTTTTGTCAGGAATTGGAACTATTGAAGTATTTATCCTGCTGTTAAGGTTCACTCTAATGATTTCATCCTGCAGGGCAACGATCACAGTCGAATCTGTCTCTGGTACAACCGTTGATATCATCTTGTTAAATTGCCATACTTTGCATCCTTTTTTCTCTGGAATATACTCAAAGAGTTTTTCCCCTTCAATATCTACCCAGAATAAAGAGTTTCGTCCCGAATGCCAAATAGAGCCTTCTCCGGTTGTAGCCAGGCAGTAGAAAGCGAGTTGGGCTTCTTGCTCTTTTGTACTAAAAAAACAGGAAGAAAGTCCTACAAGTAGAGATAGAATTATTAGCCAATGTTTAATTTTAAGAGAATTCATCATTTATGAATTATATAATCGCATCTCAATATTCAAATACGCCTCCTCCTAAAAACTCTCGAAGCAGAGAAGCTTTTGGAAGGCTGTCATCGGACAAGTAGTTAAAATAGCGTAAGAAGCGTAATAAGCGATATGCTTCTGCATTTTCAGGTTCATTTTCACGAACTTGTGCTAAAATAGGTTCGGCATATTTACGCATTGCTGCAAGTTCATAAAGCATTGCGCTGTTGAACATAGCATCGGCATTTTCCTGATATGGGAAGATCCATTTGTCTTCACCCCGTCTGACACTTGGCCATCGGGCAATTGTTTCGCAAGCTGAGTAGCCTCGAAATCGGTAATCACGAATAATTCGGCGCAACAAACGATTATCAGTCGTTGGAATCCAGTTATGATTATCAAGTGCAATCGTTGTCAACACCGATACATATATGCGGTATTTGTATTTTTCGTCAATCATGGAAGTCAGTTTTGGATTCAACCCATGAATGCCTTCGATAACCAGAATCGAATCGTCTTTCATTTGCAGTTTCTTCCCCTTGAAAACGCGACATCCTTGTCCGAAATCAAAACTTGGTACGCTTATTTCTTCCCCAGCAAGAAGTTTCTGCAAATCATTATTAAAATAAGGAAGATCAAGAGCATATAGTGACTCAAAATCGTATTCGCCATTTTTGTCTTTTGGTGTATCTTCGCGATTCAAAAAGTAATCGTCGAGAGAAAGACCTACAGGGTGGATCAGATTGGTGACCAACTGTATTTGCAAGCGTTTGCAGAATGTGGTTTTGCCTGAAGAAGAAGGGCCTGAAATAAGGACAATACGTACACCATCAGCATATCGATGTGAAATATCTTCTGCGATCTTTGCCACTTGTTTTTCTTGCATAGCTTCCGACACTAAAATAATTTGGCTTGCCAACCCTTGTTCAATAGCGCGATTAAGGTCGCCCACATTATTTAAACCAACCGTACGCTGTAGAGTAAGATGCTGTTTATAGGCTTCGAACATCTTGTCCTGTTTGATGACGGGTTCCAATTCCTCTGGATTAATTCTATTCGGAACGCGCAGCAACACCCCATCGAAATAGGGAATCAAATCAAATAGTGAAATATATCCCGTTGATGGGGTAAGGCAACCATAAAAGTAATTGACATATCCATCCAAATCATAATAGGAGGTATAAGGCATCCCTACCGATTTAATCAGTTTTACCTTGTCTTCCATTCCGCGTTCATGGAACAAAGTTTCCGCACTTTCAGTTTGTATCGTTTTTAAATGAAATGGAAGATCAGCATCAATAATCTCCTGCATTCTGGCTTTTACTTTTGCAATTGTTTGTTCATCCAGCTCTTTTCCGTTTTTAATCACACAATAATAACCTTTTGAAACGGGATGTTCCAATCTCAAGATTGCCGTAGGTAAAATATCATTTACAGCCTTGGAAAATATATGGCATAACGAACGGACATAGGCCCTCATGCCCGAAAGCTTTGTATAATCAATATATTCTATATCTTTTGGTCCCCAACAACGATAATTCAATCCTTGTACTTTATTGTTTACTTGGGCATTCATCGGACAATAATGAAGAGGTGAATCCACCATGGGGTAAATGTCTAGCAAAGAAGAGCCAATAGGGACATCTTTGTACATCTTGTTGTTTTTGCAATAAATTGTAATCGTCTCCGGCATACTTTATCAGCTATAATTTATAAATTTGTCCCCGAAAGTAGGAATATTAATCGGATATATATCCACTTAAACATTATTTAAATGGACTATTCTTTTTTTGATTTTCTGCGTCTTATCGGCTCTTTGGGCGTGTTCCTTTATGGAATGAAGATCATGAGCGAAGGATTGCAGAAGTTCGCAGGTGACAGATTGCGAAAGATTTTGACGGCAATGACGACCAATCGGGTGACGGGTGTATTGACCGGTGTTTTAATTACCGCACTAATCCAGTCATCCTCGGCGACAACGGTTATGGTCGTCAGTTTTGTAAATGCCGGACTATTAACACTGACTCAATCAATCGGAGTCATTATGGGAGCAAATATTGGAACAACTGTTACGGCATGGTTGATTTCGGCTCTCGGATTTAAAATAGATATTTCCTCATTCGCCCTTCCTCTTCTTGCTTTTGGCATTCCTCTCTTATTCTCCTCAAAAAGTTCACATAAGTCATTCGGCGAATTTGTTTTCGGTTTTTCGTTCTTGTTTATGGGGCTAGAAGCTTTAAAAAACAACGCTCCAGATCTGGGCGCCAATCCGGATATGCTGGCGTTTGTTCAGAATTACACCAACATGGGTTTTGCTTCCATTTTACTATTTTTATTAATTGGTACTATTTTGACTATGGTTGTGCAGGCTTCATCAGCAACAATGGCGCTTACATTAATTATGTGTGCTAACGGATGGATTGATTTTCACTTGGGTGCCGCACTGGTTTTAGGTGAGAATATAGGCACAACTATTACTGCCAACTTGGCTGCATTAACGGCAAATACACAAGCAAGGCGGGCCGCCTTGGCACATCTGACATTCAATGTCTTCGGTGTTTTTTGGGTGTTGGTCGTATTCTATCCGTTTACAAATGGGATATCATGGTTCGTGACAAACGTAATGCACGTAACCAACCGTGCTGTAGCCCTTCCGTTCATGCTTTCTGCATTCCATACTGCATTTAATGTAAGCAACACTTTTATTATGATTTGGTTTGTGAACGTGATAGAAAAAACCGTCTGTTCAATTATTAAAGGTAAAAAGGAGGAAGAAGAAGAATATCGCCTTCGTTACATTTCAAGTGGCATGCTATCAACTTCTGAACTTTCAATATTGCAGGCTCATAAGGAAATAACACTTTTTGCAGAGCGTACCAACCGTATGTTGGGTATGGTTAAAGAGCTACTCTATCAGAAGGATGTCAATGCATTTCTAAAGACTTACAGTCGTGTTGAAAAATATGAGAATATCAGCGACAGTATGGAAATAGAAATTGCCAACTATCTGACTTGTGTGGCCGAAGGGCGTTTGAGTTCCGAAAGTAAGGAAGAGATACGCGTCATGCTGCGTGCCGTCTCCGAGATTGAAAGTATTGGTGATGCCTGCAACAATATGTCTCGCAGTATCAAACGGCGTAATGAATTTAAATCGGTCTTTACTGATGAGTTGAATCATAATGTTGATCATATGCTTACTCTTGTTGAGAAGGCGCTCGAAAGGATGATTTTTATTTTAAAAAAATCAAGTATCGAACCTAACGACATAAATCCCTCTTACAACCTTGAAAACGAGATTAATAATTATCGCAACGAATTGAAAAATAAAAACATAGAAGATATTAATGATAAGAAATATCAATATCAGGATGGTGTTTACTATATGGATATCATTTCGGAAGCGGAAAAGCTGGGCGATTATGTTTTGAATGTTGTACAGGCGATTATTGAAAAGAAGATATGATTATTGAAAAGAACATTAAAAGGATTTTTTCTAAAAGATTTATTTTCTGGTAAAGTAAATGTTTTTTTGAAAAGGGGCGTGTACTTTTTGGAAAAAGGATGCACCCTTTCGGTAAAAAGTATGCAATGAATTTTTTCTTATGTTCAAATGTTTTCTATCTTTGTAGGGATTAAGAAAATGATGAAGATGAGAAAGATATTGAGAACAATTAAATTGCTTATTGCAACGATAGGGTTCGGGGTGATGCAGGTTTCAGCGCAAACAGTTTTTGGCGTTCGGGTCGGTGGCACTTACTCTTCCATGGCACAAAAAGTGGAAGGGACGTATCGTTCCGGTGCGCGTTGTGGTTTTAGTGTTGCCGGACTTGCCGATATTCACGTATATAAGCGTTGGTCATTCCGTCCTGAAGTAGCTTTTGTCAATGAAGGAGGTTCGTTTTTATCGGATTATGCTGTTGAAGGAGCACGTAACTTATACAATAAATGCAACTATTATTCTATTCAGATTCCTTTGGACGCGGCCTATAATTTTGTTATAAACAATATTCATCTGGGGATCTATTTTGGACCGTCGCTTAACTTTTCGCTTTTCGGAAGAATGAATACAGAAAATCAACATGTAGATATCAACTTTGGAGATACGAAATCGACTGATTTGAAATCATTCGATTTGGGTGTCAATTTGGGTGTACACGTTGATTACAAACAATGTTTCTTTGCTATTTCGAATGTGTTTGGGACGTTAGATCGCCGTGCCATGAAAGGAGAAGGGGAGTCGTCTCTTTATCAAAACAATGTGATGTTTTCATTGGGCTATATGTTTAGATGATGTAACCGGATAAGTTTAATTTGCATCAATGATTTCTTCGGATCAGAATTGTAAGCAAAAATAGGACGAAAAGTTTTGTAATTCACAGAAAAGCCGTACCTTTGCAAGCCGAATATTATCAAAATAGTACTAAGAGCTTAATACTTAGAGCATTGTTGTGTCATACAGTGTCCGTAATAACAATGCATACTGAGGATTGGCTTCTTGTTTTTTAGAGTTATTAATTTATTAATTTATTAAGCAGTGGATACTTTAAGTTTTAAGACCGTTTCTGCAAACAAAGCAACTGTAAACAAGGAATGGGTCATTGTTGACGCTGATGGACAAACATTAGGGCGCTTCTGTGCAAAGGTTTCCAAACTTTTGCGTGGAAAGTATAAACCTAATTTCACTCCTCACGTTGATTGTGGTGATAATGTGATCATTATCAATGCAGAAAAAATCGTTCTGACCGGTAAAAAATGGGATGAACGTGTTTATTTGAGATATAGTGGATATCCTGGAGGACAGGTAGCTTATACTCCGGCAGATCTGTTAAAGAAAGGACCGGATCACTTGTTCCGTAAGGTCGTAAAGGGAATGCTTCCCAAGAATAGTTTGGGGGCTAAGTTGTTGAATAACTTATATGTGTATGCAGGTACCGAGCATAAACAGGAAGCTCAGCAACCTAAGTTAATCGATATAAACTCACTTAAATAATAACAATGGAAGTAGTAAATGCAATAGGAAGACGCAAAGCAGCAGTTGCTCGCGTATTCGTTAGCGAAGGGACGGGAAAAATCACGATCAATAAACGTGAATTTACAAGCTATTTTCCTTCTACCATCCTTCAGTTTGTTGTTAAGCAACCTCTCTCAAAGTTGAATGTTGCTGAACAATATGACATTAGAATTAATTTGGATGGCGGTGGTTTCAAAGGCCAGGCAGAAGCAGCACGTTTAGCTATCGCTCGCGCATTGGTTAAAATCAATCCGGAAGATAAAGTAGCTCTTAGAGCAGAAGGGTTTGTAACACGTGATCCTCGTGCGGTTGAACGTAAGAAACCTGGACGTCCAAAGGCACGTAAGAGATTCCAGTTTAGCAAACGTTGATGTTATTTGTGAGTTTCTTACAACGACTAAGCGTTTAGTATCTAAATTGTCGGGATTCTTTTAACATGTTGAATGCAGAAAGACTACCTGATGGTTGAGTTAAAATCAAAGAATGTAAACGATTTAAAAAGAAAACAATGTCAAGAGTAAATTTTGATCAGTTATTACAAGCAGGTTGTCACTTTGGACACCTCAAAAGAAAGTGGAATCCTGCAATGGCTCCTTATATTTTTATGGAGCGCAATGATATTCACATCATTGACTTATATAAAACAGTTGCTAAAGTAGACGAAGCAGCTGAAGCCTTGAAAAACTTGGCAAAACAAGGAAAGAAAGTGCTGTTCGTCGCTACTAAAAAACAAGCTAAACAGGTTATTGCCGATAAAGCATCCTCTGTAGGAATGCCGTATGTTATTGAACGCTGGCCGGGTGGAATGTTAACAAACTTTCCAACAATTCGTAAGGCAGTTAAGAAAATGACTACTATCGACAAGATGACTAAAGATGGTACTTTTGATAATCTATCCAAGAGAGAAAAACTTCAAATTACTCGTCAACGTGCAAAGTTGGAAAAGACTTTGGGTTCAATAGCAGATTTGACCCGTCTTCCAGCTGCATTGTTTGTTGTAGATGTAATGAAAGAACATATTGCTGTACGCGAAGCAAACCGTTTGGGTATTCCTGTTTTTGGTATGGTGGATACAAATTCGGATCCTTCAAATATTGATTTTGTTATTCCGGCTAATGATGATGCTACTAAATCTGTAGAAGTTATTACTGGAGCACTTTGCGAAGCAATGAATGAGGGCCTTGAAGAACGCAAGGCAGAAAAGGTAGATACTGAAGCTGCAGGTGAAGGTGAAGCCCCTAGAAGAGAGCGTAAAGCGAAATATCCTGTTAAGAAAGATCGCGCAAAGAAAGAAGCGACAGATGGCGAAGTTGAAAGCACCCCTGCTGAAGCCGAGTCTGATTCAACTACGGGAGAATAATTATTCTATACTGAAGGTGTGCCTGTGTTGCGGATAATGATTCTTTCATTACACTGCATGTCGGCACACTTTTTTAATGCAGAATCGGCATTAGCCGATGACTTTTTACTATTAAAATTCAAAAACAATAAAGATACAATATTATGGCAGTTACATTAGAAGATATTAAGCACTTGCGTAAAATGAGCGGTGCCGGAATGATGGATTGCAAAAATGCTTTGATTGAAGCGGAAGATGATTTTGAAAAAGCTATGGAAATCATCCGTAAGAAAGGAAAGGCTGTTGCCGCTAAACGTTCTGATCGTGAAGCTTCTGAAGGTTGCGTTTTAGCAGCTGATAAAGGTGAGTTTGCAGCTATTGTTGCTTTGAATTGTGAAACAGACTTTGTCGCAAAGAATGCTGATTTCGTTGCGCTTACACAGGAAATTCTTGATAAGGTATTTGAAGTTAAGCCTGCTACCAAGGAAGAGCTTCTGGCATTACCTTTGGCTGACGGTCGTTCAGTTAGTGATCATATTGTTGATCGTATAGGCGTTACAGGTGAGAAGATGGAATTAAGTTCTTACGAATTTGTTAAAGGTGAAGCAACTATTTCTTATATGCATCCGGGTAACAAACTGGCTTCTATTGTCGCTTTTAATAAGGCATCAATCGAACATCAGATGGCTCGTGATATCGCTATGCAAGTAGCTGCGATGAACCCAGTTTCCGTTCTTCCTAGTGAAGTTCCACAGCATGTTATTGATCAAGAATTGGAAATCGCTCGTGATAAAGCGCGTGAGGCTGGCAAACCGGAGAATTTGCTTGATCGTATAGCTCAGGGTTCTTTGGCGAAATATTATAAGGAGAATACTTTACTTCAACAGGCCTTTGTTAAAGATGAGAAAATTTCAATTGAGCAGTATCTGCACAGTGCTGACAAAGAACTGACAGCTACAAGCTTCAAGCGTGTTACTTTAAATGTAGATTGATTATTAATCGGTCAATTTATTATAGATTTATTCAAAAGGCTGCAAGAATTTGTTCTTGCAGCCTTTTCCTTCTATTTATTTTTCTAAATCTCTTTTTTATTTGCCATCCGTTGGATGACTGTCCTCAAATATTCGATTCTCATGAAGATAAAAAGACGGAATTCGATACATAATATCCTGTCTTAATGATATATCTTATCTCAATTCAGCTAATGATGTTTTTATTCTTTTTATAGCTTCAACAAGATTTTCATCTGATGTTGCATATGAGAGACGGATAAAGTCTGGTGCACCGAAAGCTTTTCCACCAACTGTTGCTACATGTCCAACCTCCAGCAAATACATAGCCAGGTCCGCTGCATCCTCTATTTTGCGATTGCCTGCCTTTTTCCCGAAATAAGCATTTATTTTAGGAAAAACATAGAATGCACCGTCCGGAACATTTATTTCAATATTTGGAATTTCTTTGCATAGCTTGATGATTAAGTCGCGGCGGCGAAGGAAGTTTTGGCGCATCTCTTCGACACAACTTTGATCGCCTGCAAAAGCAGCTGTAGCGGCTTTTTGAGCAATTGAACTTGCACCGGATGTATATTGACCTTGAAGTTTGTTGCATGCTTTGGCAATCCAAAGTGGTGCGGCTATAAATCCAATACGCCATCCGGTCATGGCATAAGCTTTTGAAACACCATTAACAATAACTACACGGTTTTTGAGTTCAGGTATCTGAGCAAGACTGTGATGAGTTCCGATATAATTGATATGCTCGTAGATTTCATCTGAGATTATGATGATATTTTCGTGCTTTTTCAACACTTCAGCCAGATCCCTCAGTTCGTCTGCATTATATACACTCCCTGTTGGATTTGAAGGCGAGCATAGAATTATAGCTTTTGTTTTAGGGGTTATGGAAACTTCTAGTTGAGCCGGCGTAATCTTGAAATCCTGTTCAATCCCAGCGCTTACAACAACACTTGTCCCCTCTGCCAGTTTGACCATTTCTATGTAACTAACCCAGTATGGGGCGGGAATAATAACTTCATCGCCCGGATTAATAATACAAAGAAGCGTGTTACAGACAGATTGTTTGGCACCATTGGAGACGATAATTTGATCTGTGGTATAATCCAGTCCATTCTCATTCTTAAGTTTGGCAACAATGGATTTGCGGAGATCCATATATCCGGGAACAGGCGAATAATGTGAAAAGTTGTCGTCTATAGCCTTTTTTGCTGCAAATTTGATATGTTCTGGCGTGTTAAAATCAGGCTCACCAACACTTAAATTGATTACATCAATTCCTTGAGCTTTAAGTTCACTGCTTTTTTGCGACATCGCCAGCGTTTCTGAAGGCGATAATTTAGCTAAACGTTCTGAAACTTGTGTCATAATTGAATAATTATATGGTTATTAATCTGATTCATTTAATATTATGCAGAATATGCCCCATCCTTTCTTTCTTTGTTTTCATATAAAATACATTGTATTGATTGGGCGTTGTCTCTATAGCTACGTTTTCAACGACTGTAAGTCCGTAAGCTTCTAGCCCAACGCGTTTGACGGGGTTATTTGTCATCAGTCGCATTTTCGTTATCCCCAGGTGATGCAGAATCTCAGCTCCAACGCCGTAATCGCGCTCATCAGCTTTGTGACCCAAACAGATATTGGCATCGACTGTATCCATTCCACCTTCCTGTAATTTATAAGCTTTCATCTTGTCCATCAGACCGATGCCACGTCCTTCCTGATTTAAATAAACGACAGCTCCTTTGCCTTCTTTCTCAATCATTTGAAGTGCTTTATGCAACTGTTCACCACAATCACAACGCATTGAGCCAAAGATATCGCCTGTAGCACACGATGAATGGACACGTACTAAAACGGGATCTGTCCCCTTGACTTCTCCTTTAATAATAGCAATATGCTCCAATCCGTTGCTTTTCTGACGGAATGGGATAAGTCTGAAATGTCCGTATTCTGTAGGCATATCCACTTCAACACCCATTTCGACGAGCGATTCCTGTTTTAGCCTGTATGCTATGAGTTGGGCTATTGAAATCAGTTTGATTCCATATTCGTTGGCCATCTTATGTAATTCGGGCAGACGGGCCATACTTCCGTCTTCATTCATGATTTCCATCAATGCGGCTGCCGGATAAAGTCCGGCTAAACGTGCCATATCTACGCAAGCTTCTGTATGCCCAGCGCGGCGAAGAACTCCTTTTTCCTGTGCATAGAGAGGATTAATATGTCCTGGCCGACCGAATGTTTCCGGTGTTGACTTTGGATCAGCTAACGCTTGTATTGTTGCAGCTCTGTCAGCGGCCGAGACAC
Organism: Parabacteroides sp.; assembly: GCA_028707405.1. Lineage (GTDB taxonomy): Bacteria > Bacteroidota > Bacteroidia > Bacteroidales > Tannerellaceae > Parabacteroides. The sequence goes on from JAQWBH010000094.1 coordinate 11,452, forward strand.
CTGTAGTACAACCTTCCAGTTTATCTATCGTAATTGTGAAAGGAGTTCCTAAAACTGACGTATTGTTTAGAACCTGATGTGGTAGGTTTAATTCTTGACATCTGGAGATGGTTATCGGTGCGCATAAAACGCCACGTGCATGCTTCAACATAAAGTTGATTTTTTCGGGCGTTACTTTTTCGGCAGCAATAATCAGATCACCTTCGTTTTCACGATCTTCATCGTCAACGACTATTAGAAATTTTCCACCACGAAAATCTTCTATGGCTTCTTCTATTGAATTCATAACGATTCCATCCATATTACTTTCTCCTTAATTTAATATTATGTAATAAGCTTTTCACTATCAATGATTTCTGCCATATCTTCGCTCGCCTTTTTTACCATCTCAATATCGTGACGCAGTAGTTTGCGCTGATAGACAGCAAGGAGATAAAGAGGCACTCCGACCGGGATAAACATCCCTACTGTGATTCCTGTTTTATTGTTGATTCTGGCATTTATTTTCATATATCCACTGATAATCGGATAATCCATCAATTTATTCAAAACTAGATTTTGGTCTGAGTTTGATAATTCTTCGACGATACTTTCCATCTCTTTAGCAATCATTTCCGCATTGTAGTCGCGTCCTCCATTTTCCCAGAACCTGATGTAATGAATCCATCTTTTATGTCCGGAAATATAACCTTGACAATTTTTAATCAATCCGGTCAGACGTAATCTTATATCTTTATAATCCGGGTAATAGATAATAACTTCCTTACGTTCAATTTTGCGTCCTTCCTTTTTGCCGAACAATTTTTTTATGGCATTAAGATAGGTGTCAGAGTTTAGAATAACTGAATCGTGTGCCGCTTTGTAAGTTAAGAATATGCCTAATGGAGCCAGTACAGCCGAACTGAGCCACATCCCTTCCCAAGCGGACCATATTCCATCGCGCGCCATTTTAAATCCGATATTATTAATGACATAATAGAATATGAATAGGAATACGGATATGACAACCGGTGTGCCTAAACCGCCTTTGCGGATAATAGCCCCTAATGGTGCACCTATAAAGAAAAATATCAAACAGGCAAAAGAGACCGTGAACTTGTTATGCCATTCTGTTTTGTGCCGACGCACTTTGTATGCCTCATCATCTAAGCTGGAAGCTCTGAAAAAATAGTCTGATTTCAGATTTTCGATAGCCGCTTTCGAACGTGCTAACAATGTAATCTTGTTTTCTTTACTTTTAGCCTCATAGAGACTGTCAAAGTTTATGACCATTGTCTTATCTCTTGCTTGTACAATCTTGTCTTTATCTCCCGGATAAGCTCTGTCGGCAAACGATTTTTTGTATGACATTTGTACAACATCTTTAGCGTTGAACGACCGTACGCTGTCCAGCCTGACATTCATAGAATCTATGGAGTGTTGCAGATTTACAAGATTTTTTCCGATATATTGGTTTTGCAAGAATGATTCATCCGTGCGGGTGAAATTTTCATCAAACTCTATCAATATATCTCGTGACTTAAAACTTTCGCGACGATATGGTACCGCTTTCATGCTCCCTGTTACATCCGATTGATCTCTTAAGTTTGCAAACGATTCTCCGTTATATAGAGAAAGGATCAGAAACAATTTGTCTGCCGAAGTTTTTAGTCGCCCGGAATCAGCCACCATTATGTTCGCATTATTAAACCCGTTAGCGTAGTCATATATCATTATATTACGTAAGAGCCCGGTTTCACGGTCTTTATGTTTTACGTATACATTATATCCTGTAATTTCGTTATAGAAAGTTCCTTCAGGAATATCCAGCTCTGGAGATTTCTGTCTGATGGAATAGAGTAGGGAATAGAGTTTTACCTGAATCACCGGCATTGCGTTGTTTTGGAAGAAAAAGGCTCCGACACTTATGGCAGCAACCAAAACTGTTAGCGGCTGCATAATACGTATCAGTGAAACACCGGCCGATTTCATAGCCAGAAGCTCTAATCGTTCTCCTAAATTGCCAAATGTCATCAACGACGCCAGAAGTATAGCTAAAGGCAAAGCCATTGGTATCAGGAAAAGTGCTGCGTATAAGAACATTTCACCAAGGACAGGTAAGTCTAGTCCCTTACCCACCATGTCGTCAATGTACCTCCATATGAACTGCATAAGTACAATAAATAAACAGATGCCGAAGGTCATAAGAAACAACGGCAGGAATGTTTGTAACATGAACGTATGTAGGCGCTTTATTCTTCGCATCTTTTATCGCATTGGCGGAACAAAAGTACTGCAAAAAATGATAGGAACCATATAGATTTCAGGAAAACTACTAAATTCCTAGTGTTCGTTTCAATTCGTCAATTTGAGTATCCCACAATTCTATGGAATCCTTTTTTTCGTCAGGGTCAGCGAAATCCGTTACTTCCAGACTTGTTGTACCAGTCAGCTCTAATGTGTGTATTCTGAATTCAAAATATGCTTTTTCTTCATCGTCGATCCAATGAAATCTGATTGAATCCTCTGTTTTATTGCTTATGACAACAGCTTTTTGTTCTTCTTTATTCCATTTAAATGTATAGACATCGTCTTTTATTGTGACACTGTCGGCGAACCAAGTAGACAAACCAATTGGTGTTGCGATGTGGTTCCAAAGGCTTTTTCTCGAAACCTGATCGAGAAAATATTCAATATGAAATTTCTCTTGTGCCATTTTCATTACATTTGGCGAAAGATACAATATTCTTGCACATGTACCAAATGTTTGTAATGAAATATTCATGACCTCTCCCATTTTTCGATTTTTATTATCTTCTTTTTTTGCCAAAATATTGCATAGTATAAAAATTAAGTCTACTTTTGCACCGTCAATTCAAAAACTTATGAGTTGTATGATGGCGAGATAGCTCAGCTGGTTAGAGCGCATGATTCATAATCATGAGGTCCCCGGTTCAATCCCGGGCCTCGCTACT
>JAQWBH010000495.1:0-1846 GCA_028707405.1 Parabacteroides sp.
GTGGCGCTTTTATTGGTCGAGGAACCCTTTTGTCATCTTTCTTCTGATTTCTAGCCCACTTCATGGCATTGTGATCAAATTCATCACAACCTCGGATAGCAATCCGATTGCTTTCCTCATCTATCAAAATCTGAACATGATTGGTATTTTCGTAAAATCGAATGCATGCTGAGTTGAATGTGATTCCACCATGAGAAATTGTTATGGCAGCATCAAACTTGTGACTGCTGAACTCCTTCCTCAGCACTTGGAACCCTGATAAGTCCGCTTTTCCTTTTACAAATTCGGTCGGTGTTCTACTTGGAATGTTCTCCGTTTGTTGCTTGGGTGGTTCTTGAAAATCATTCATAACACTAATCTCCTTTTGTTCTTTAAAGCGTTTCGGGATCTAGCGCCTCAATGGCAGCTTGAATCTCGTCTTTTGAAAGTGGTCTCTTTCGCGCAAATGCTTCTGGTTTGGTAGCATTTGACTGCACGTCCCATTCACCAAAAAAGTCAAAAAGGTGCATACGAGCGCTCGTAAGAGAGCTAATAAGAGAAGGCCCAACCAGCTGGCTGTTCCATTCATACGGAAAAATGGGGGGATTCCAACCGATGAACTGATCCTCACCATACTGATTCAATTGCATTATAGGAATGTAAGCAACTGTTTCTGCCAATGAGAATATTAGAATAGTCTCATTACCATTAATGCGATATTGCCCTTTTGCTTTAAACTTCCAGCCAGATTCCCAATTCATCATTTCATATAGCAGGCGTGGAATTACACCCGCGGTAAATGGCAGTGTTCGTGTTGCCTCATTATGACTTTCAGCCCAGCGTATGGCATTGCTTTGCTCTGAAGATGCAGCTCTAATTGCTAAGAGCCTCTCGCGAGGGTGAAGCAGGAACTCTACAAATTCCACATTGCCCATGACAGATCGACAATAAGTGTTCGCAACTATGTGTTTTTCCGTTATGGTTAAAGTAGGTGTGATTTGATTCTTTGTATACTCAGAACGCAGGACCTCAAATTGATGAATCGGTGAAAGGCGAACAGAGCGCAACTGCGTCTTCCCCCAACAGACAGTATCTGAAACACCTCGATACTCCTCAAGTTCGGAACCAGCCCATGCTCTATTGAGAGGCACAAAACCTCTTAATAGACCTTCTGAAATTACGGACAATGAAAGGCTGTAACTTGAATTCCTGGAGTTATAGCGATTTGATGCTATGATCTTCTGTGCAAGCGCATATACTTCTCGCGAAACAATGCCTTCATGGTGATCATCTTGCCAGTAGGACGGCATCTCACCGCTGTTCTTCCGTTTTTCATGTGTTAGGTAACTTACAGTAAACGTCTTTTGTGCTCGGATATCTCCGCTATATTTTTCATTCCGAAGGATGTTCATGACACTGCTGGATGACCATCTCGTATTATAGATGTCATTCCCGTCGATATCCTTGCGCAACCAACCTGTTCGGCGTTTAGCGGATGTCATGCGTTCCGCAATGTCCATAGCCGTATAGCCTGCAAGGAACATGTAGTAAATCAAACGTACTGTCTTAGCACCTTCGGGTTCAATCACCATCTGATCATCCACAGTCATATAACCCAAGAGATTGTTGGTGGGGCATAGGAAATGTCCAGCTTCAAAGCGGTGACGAATTGACCACTTCATGACCTCGCTCTTTTGCTGGCTATCTAGCTGTGCGACCACGGATAGCATGATCAAGAATATTTCATAATTATCCTGCAGCGTATTGAAGTTTAGGCCTTCAAAAATAATGCCAACTGGTGGATTGAGCTCTCGCAATTCTCTTGCTACGCTTAAGCTATCGACCACATTCCGTGCATATCGCGCTA
>JAQWBH010000495.1:1856-3435 GCA_028707405.1 Parabacteroides sp.
GAATCATCTCATTAAAGCTGTCGCGCTTCTTTCGGTTAGTCGCTGTAATACCTTCATCTGCAAAGATGCCTACCAGAATCCAGTCTTCGTGTTGAGCAACATATTTCTGAAAGTACATCTTTTGCATTTCAATTGAGCTGATCTGAGCCTCATTTGGTGTTGACACCCTACAGTATGCGGCTACACGTAACTTCTGACGAGCTCCTTTAGCACGGTCCTCAGGTGTTTTTGCCGGTGTGATAACAACGGGCTTTTCCGAGGCGGACTGGAATTTAGCGCGAATTCTTGCTTTCTCGGCCGTATCATGCCTGTGCGCGCTTTTTCCACTGATGATGACTTCAAATTCAGACGACGTATCTTGTTTACTTGTATCAGATGTCGGCAGTTCTTGCTGGCTCATTATTACAACCTCACTTGAAGTGGAATCAGAGAAACAAAAGGTTCATAAGGATAGGTCTACTGACTGAGAAACTCAGTGCTATTGCCAAGATAGTGACATTTGTTTTTATGACTTCTCTGTAAGCGACCAATACCACTCGTTAGTTTTCTTTGTTGAGGCAATGCTTAATGTCTTCTTCGCCTGGTCAATCGTTCGTTTGCTAATTCCGTTTGCTTCTAATGCTCCATAAATCTCATTGCATGGAAGACTCCCTGATGCAAGCAGGCGCTTGAGTTCATTACATGCTGCATCATGTTTCGTGCTTTCAGGATATTCAGTTCCATATAAAATGTCATCGGCAGTCATATCGTACTCGCCAATCCATCTTAGCCCCTGATCTTCTGTCATTTCAAATGCAAGGGTTGAACCTTCCTTTGCCAAGCTATTCTTTATTTGTGCTAGCACTCGCACGCTTTGGTCATCTTTCAATCTCCCAATGAGTAAAACACTTCTGGCAGCCGCGACAATATCAATGGAGCCGAGGCCTCGGTAGAGGCTTTTTCCGCCGTAAGCTTTGTTCATATGCCCTACCAATACTATCGCGCAGTTTGTTCTCTCGGCGACTTCACTTAAGTGCCTAAGCACCAGACGCATATCTATTGCTTGACGTAATTGAGTGTCACTCCCCAGAAATGCTTGCAAGGGGTCTATGACGAGCAGACGTGCTGATATTTGGTTTATTGCATTTTCCCATTCATGGCTTTTCAGCATCAATGGAGTATCCATGCTCTCCAAGAATGCGATGCGGTCACAGCTTGCACTTTCACGAAGCAAGCGCGGCTTGATAGTATCGCTGGGACTATCTTCAGCTGATTGATAGATTGTGGAACTTGGCGGAACTGCGCTATCTGAAAACGGCATATGTGCACCTTGAGATAACAAGCTGGCTATATGCAACATCAAGGTTGTTTTTCCATCCCCTGGGTCGCCCTGTATAAGCGTAATTTTCCCCAAAGGTATGTAAGGGTACCACAACCACTGGACATCACTTGCAGTAATATCCGAATAAAAGCTGAGGTGACAGATTGCATTCCTGTTCACAGGCGCACCGCCTAATAAATGATTATGCTTCAAGCAATCAATTATGTTGGCTCATTATATCGCTCAGGAACTTAACACGCAAGCATGGCGACTCTGAAA
>JAQWBH010000496.1 GCA_028707405.1 Parabacteroides sp.
TGAAGCGTATAATCCCGCTGAAACGGGCTGGAAGAGAATGCATGGAGGATACTATCATATCAGTCCTTTCTAGCATGAGAAAAGACTATCAATGGATATATCATACAACATGGTCTTTTGATTTTTTAAAAATGGATAATACTGATAAACAATTAATTGGTGAACAGCTTAAGGTCGACTGGGGAAGTATTGAAGAGAATTCACGCAAGTATTTGGGAATTGAAATTCAGTATGTGTATGTCGATGAGGCTGCAGAAGCCTACGATGTAATTGTCAATCAGATCATACAGGGTAAACCGGTAGTGGTTGTCGATTATATACGTTATCATCACTGGATTATGGTATTAGAGAACCAGGCAGATACTCATGCAATCATCATACATAATATTACAGCGGATGGAGATTTACTGTGCAGCGACTGTCTGACACTGGAAAATGATATTGTTCTTGGTAAGGATACTTTTTTACTGGCATATCATGGGCCTCTTGTATTGTTTTATGAAGTCGATATGAATGAGGCAGATATTGATTATGAAGCAGATCTGACATCCGTAGTCAATCAACTATGTACCGGTATTGATTATGATAATTCCTTCGAAGCAATGAGAAGATTTGCAGATGCAGTAATGAATATGGATATTATGAAAGAATGTCCCGAGGCACAGGAGCAGGCAGTCTGGGTGTCTCCAATCTGTCATAAATTCGAAATTTTATCAATAGGCAGAGTGCAATTTGCCCAATATCTTAAATTATATGCGCAAAGACTGGATAAGGAATCAATTTTGGAAGCTGCCGGAATCATTGAAAAAGCCGGTGAAAAGTGGGGGTTGTTACGGGCTTTGCTTATGAAACTTCGATATATGGAGGGCTCCCATAAAATCCAGGATAGGATTTCCGCAATCATTTATGAACTAGCATCAGAGGAATATAAGGCGTTGACAATAATAAAGAATCGCAGTTTATATAATACCAATGATTAAAACTGAGAAGTCATTATATAGAGAGGAAGTCAGGAATGGATTTACAGATTACAGAAACCGTATTGGATGTAATAAAGAAAACAATTAAAGACGATAGCGAGAACCAGGTAAACATGGAATTTGTGGATACTATTGGCATGGATACCACTCTGGCTCAGCTTCATTTATCCTCACTTTTGTTTATCAAAATTATAACGAATATTGAGTTACGATTAGAAATAGAATTTGAATATGAAATGCTTGACATGAAACAGTTTGACATTATTTCATCAATAGTATCCTACGCTGAGAAAAAGGTAAAAAACAACTTTGTCACGCATTAATTGGATAATTCTGTTTCACAATAATAATTCTTAAAATCTACCAGCCTAGATTCTGTAATTTGGGTGGTGGGTTTCCATAAATTGTGTTTATGAAATGAAAGATGAGCCGGTTAGATTGAAAAAATGCTGTAAGGCAGCAGATTGGAGGTTGCAATGAAACAATATTTATTTACATCAGAATCGGTAACGGAAGGCCATCCAGATAAAATCTGTGATCAAATTTCGGATGCGGTTCTGGACGAATATCTGAGACAGGATCCAAATGCTAGAGTTGCATGTGAAGTTACCATTACAAAAGGAATTATCAATATCATGGGGGAAATAACCAGCACGGTGTATGTTGATACGGCGCAGGTTGCCAGAGATGTGGTGTTGGATATTGGTTATGACGATAGTAGGTTTGGATTTGATGGGAACACTTGCGGTGTGATCACTTCCATCGGCAAACAGTCAAATGATATAGCTCAGGGGGTAAATCAATCACTGGAAAGTAAAAACAGTATAATGGAAAATGAAATGGAATTGGGAGCGGGGGATCAGGGGATGATGTTTGGATATGCCTGCAAAGAAACGCCTGAATTAATGCCACTTCCCATTACCCTGTCCCATAAGCTTGCCAGAAAATTAACTGAAGTAAGAAAGGAAGGAGTGTTACCCTATTTAGGACCGGACGGCAAATCCCAGGTAACAGTCGAATACAAGGATGATCTACCGGTCAGAATTGACACGGTGATTGTATCTTCCCAGCATTCGGCGGATGTAAACATGGACAGATTACGTAATGATATCATAGAATATGTTATCAAATCGACTATCCCACCCGTTTTACTAACAAAAGACACGAGGATATATATTAATCCAACCGGAAAGTTTGTTAATGGAGGTCCGCAGGCAGACAGCGGATTAACAGGTAGAAAAATTATTGTTGATACCTATGGTGGGTATGCCAAACATGGAGGAGGAGCATTTTCCGGAAAGGATCCGACAAAGGTGGATAGAAGTGCCACCTATGCTGCCCGCTGGGTTGCCAAAAACGTTGTGGCCGCAAATCTTGCCGATAAGTGCGAAATCCAGTTGGCATATGCCATTGGAGTGGCACGTCCGGTTTCCGTAAACATTGATACATATGGTACAAACACGGTTCAGGAGGAGATAATTATAGATGCAATAAATCAGGTATTTGATTTACGCCCTTCCACCATTATTCGTCAATTCAATTTAAGAAGGCCTATCTACAGAATGATAGCCTCCTATGGTCATTTCGGGAGAAGCGATCTGGATCTACCATGGGAGAAGGAAGATAGGGTAAAGGAATTAAAGGACAGAATTGCTGAGTATGAGGTCATAGTTTAATATGAAAGAAAATAATAAAAGAGTAAACTATTTGAAACTTTATTTTTGGAGCTTAACATATTTAAAAAAATATCTGCCATATGTAATTATGGCTGTTCTTTTCCGGATGATCTATGAGTTTGGCAATGTGTTTGTCCCAAAGCTTATACAAATATTTATAGACAATACCATTTCGAAAAATGCATTAATCGTGAATAAAGAACTGTTATTTTATGCTGTCATAACGGTAGTGGTTATGATGATTTCCTATATGGCAGGTAAATGCTTTGAAGTTGTCTATGTTGAAAAGGGGACGAAGGAAATACAGTGGTCTGTCTATAATAAAACCCGTAAGATGGGACTTGCATATTTTGACCAAACGGCAAAAGGAGAGGTATTATCCTTATTGTCCAATAATGTTATTTCAATCTATTTCTTATTTCAGCAATATGTTCCGCAGATCATTATGGTTATTATATCGAACCTGCTGGTGGTCATGATGTTATTGTATAACGGCAGCATAAGTCTGGCAGGTGTTGTTATAATCAGTGATTTTATTGTTGTTATATGGAATAAGATGTTTGAACATAGGATTGAGGCAACGGGTAATGATTATGCTGATGCCTGTATGGATTACAATAAATATGCTTATGATGCTGTTGAGGCTATAGATGAAATCAGAGTATATGATGCAGGAAAGTGGAATTCTAACCGGGTTTATACGGCATATGATAAGACAATAGCGAAAGGTAACCGATTATTCCTGTTAGGAAATTTAAAGACT
>JAQWBH010000497.1 GCA_028707405.1 Parabacteroides sp.
TAACTTACAATCGTTTAGATGAACGGCAGTAATATCCATCATCACCTCGGTTTTGTCAATATTCAATCCCATTTCGATTGCTCTTTCGGCAATTTTGCCGATAAGCACGTCTTCTTCTTTAGTTGAATTCCAATTAATCATAACTTTTAGTGTTTAATTTTTATTGAAAAAACAGCCGTGAACTTCACAGCGGACGGCTGCTGGTCATTAATTAAAAAATCACAGAATCGCTGCAAGAAGGATTATTGTAACCAGGAAAAAAATCGTTAGTACAACAGCAGCGTATATTAATACTTCGCGCCAGGAATCAGTCATTGTTATTTGTTTTGCACGTACTGCAGAACATCTACAAATACGTTGGTTAATCTTTCAACCGTGCAGAACGGAAGCGCTCTGTACTTCAAAATCCCGTCGACATTAAAGCTTTCAACCTTGATGATCCCGGAGTTATCTATCCGGTCGGCCAGTGATGCATTAAGTGAAATTGAAAAAGTTGCACCTCCAAAACCTTCGGCGTTTGTGTTACGGGAGAACATCACGAATTCATCATCTGCAGTGATGAGCACAATTGATTTTTTTATGAATGTCTGTATTTTCATGCCACATTGAATATAAAATTATTTTCTCTTCTCCGGACCACACTTGTTCTAACTAAGCTTCCAGGTGACGTTCTTACCCGGGGTCGATCTATATTGTTCCCATATGTACCTGACAGATAGATCATGAGTAATATAATAGCTGCGATTTTTCGAACCAAGGGTGATAATGCAAATGAAATTTGATATCTGGTACAAAACCACCATGCTGATAGTTCTGTAGCCTTGGTACATTCTGTCTTGAGGTAAATATTCCTGAAATGGTTCTCAACAGTACGGACAGAAATGTACAAGTGAGTCGCAATTTCTTTCTTGCAAGCACCCCATGCGGACAACTCCGCAACTTCGCGCTCTCTGTTAGTTAATTTTGCAGTCGGGTTCATAGGATTCGTCCCCCCAAATGTCAGTAATACCGAAATCCGTGAAAATCTTTTCGATGGCTGCAGCCTCCGAAACCTTTGGCTCTACAATGCCATTGAGCCGCTGCCACCATGCGGCCCTGGTTGTAAGTCCAAGCGCGCTCATTATTTGCTCACGGACAACTGGAGCATCTATTTGGCGAACTTGTGAGTAACCTTTTTTGAATGAGAATTTTTCCATTTTTACCTTGTAATTGTTGAAAATGACGTATTTTTGCTATTTACATTAAATCGAATTTGATTTACATTTGTAAATATTTAATTGACGTTGCAAATATAAAGGATACCTATATTTAAACCAAATAATTATACGGTTTATTTAAGGTAAGCCGTATAATTTAGAATGGATATAAATAACGAAAATACTATTGAGGTTTATAACAGATTAAGAATGTTTAGAAAACATTCCAAATTAACTCAGCAAACAATAGCAGATATAATAGGTATTAGACAAGCCTCGTATTCTGATATTGAATGTGGAAAAACATTAAGTATTTCAAAACCAATTCAAAATTCACTGGAGACAAAATTAAATTTAAATCTTAATTGGTTGTTTACCGGCAAAGGGGAGATGATTATAGACAAAAATATAGGTAACCAGGTAAACGATGATCAAGTATTTTATCATCCGAAAGAACGTAGCGACGATCTTAAATTAATCACCCTGGAATATTCTGATTTTAAAAAGATGGTTGAGACTATAAAAAGGCAGGAAGAAACAATTTCTAGACTTTCGAGTGGAAAAAACGGTACTGCGGGCACTGCATAAATTGTGCTTGCAAACGTGAAAAGATAGTTAGTTTAATTCCTAAAACAGAAATAAATGAATGAGAAAATGCAATTTATTCGAGTAACCCGATCAGATGGGTACAAGATGGTTATAAATGTAGATCAGATAGTGGAAGTTATAGCATTGAGTACTGGGAATGCTCATGTCATAACTACAGTAGACGGTGCTGGAGGAGATTTAATGGATAATTACAACGATATAATTGATATGCTTCCAAGCGTCGTCGGATACAAAGATATTAGTTGATTTGTAGACCGATGTAGCCCGTTTAGCATTTAAAGTATTGGATATTAAGGTTTAAAAAAGTACGCCAGGTACCTCTGAATGAAAACTCCAATACTGCTTACCGGTATTGGAGTTTTTTTATTTGTATGTATGTCTGATAGTTATGATCTTTTTATGATTGACCTATTTTTTACATTTTGTAGACCGGATGTAGACCAACAGCATTATTTTTACCATTAAAACCCGAATGTAGACCAGTGATAACTTTAAAAATTTATTTGAGATTGCACAAAAAAGAAGCTGAATCAGGAATGATTTGGATAAGTTTTTATGTGTACCGGGAGAAAATTAATTTTTCCACCTCGGTCAGTTGTAATACTCGTGACTGGGATGAAGGCAGACGATGTGTAAAAAAAAGTGATGAGAATTATGAAGATAAAAACTTAGTGATATCAACCATTGCTGCCAGGATTAACAATGTTTTTGTAAAATACCGTCTGAGGGATAAAAAACTAACTAGAGATTCATTTTGGAGGACTTATAACCGTCCGGACGATTATCCTACATTTTACGATTTTATTAAGGCAAACAAGAAAAATATTAATTCCGGTAATGAGTTCAACACACAACAGAACCACGAAAAGGTTATTCGGAAATTAAAATTACATGCACCAAACTTGCATTTTGACGATATTACTACCGAATGGCTGATTGAATACTTTCGATACATGAGAGTAAGTCTGAAAAATAATGAAAACACGGCTTATAGAAACATGGCTATTATTAAGAAGTATGTGAGAGCTGCATGGAAGATGGGCTACCTGGATGAGAATCCTTTCGATGATTTTAAAATTAAAAGGGTTCCCGGGGGGTACACATATTTAAATGAGTCAGAATTGCAAATTTTTACTGATGCGTATCTTGATGGTAAGTTTGACCCGGTATATCATCAGGTCCTGGAATTTTTTCTTTTCTTATGTTTTTCAAGTGTACATATTGGAGATGCAAAACAATTAAGACTAGAGCAGTTTACAGGTGATTCGTTTGTGTATTTTCGAATGAAAACTAAAAACAGCAACAATGGACCAGTCACTGTACCTATATCACAATCATTAAAAATGATATTGAATTATATAGCCGGTACTAGAAAAAGAGGACTCGTTTTTACAAAATTGCCCGCAGAACAAACGATAAATAGTATGCTTAAAGATATCGCTGCAGAGTTGGGTGTAAAGAAGAAATTGTCGACGAAAAGCGGACGTCACACATTTGCCACTTATTTTCTTGCTAAAACAAAAGACCTCACATCGTTAAAGGAAATTCTAGGACACTCAGATATTAGAGAAACATTAGTATATGCGCACGTTCTCGATGAATCTAAACAAGA
>JAQWBH010000095.1 GCA_028707405.1 Parabacteroides sp.
TATGTCGGGAAATACTTATTTAATGTCAGTAAATAGCTATTTGATGCTGCAAAATAACTAATATCTCCTGAACGGACAATCTTTACTCCCTTATACTTCTTACTATTTATATGAAACTATTACAAAAGATGAATGAATAAGTCTCATCAATCTATCATAAAACATATTTATAACAAAAAAAAGACAAGATAGAAACGATTCATTAACTTTGCATCATAATCATAATATCATTAAAAAGAAAAGATATGAAAAAGAAATGGATTTGCACAGTGTGCGGTTATGTTTACGAAGGCGAAGAGCCACCAGAGTTTTGTCCACAATGTCATCAACCAAAAAGTAAGTTTAAACTTATGGAAGAGACTACCGGTGCCCTTAAGTTTGCTGACGAACATGTAATTGGTATTGCAAAAGGTGTTGACCCTGAAATATTGGAAGGATTAAGAGCCCATTTCAACGGTGAATGTTCTGAAGTCGGTATGTACCTGGCGATGAGCCGCCAAGCTGATCGTGAAGGTTATCCTGAAATCGCAGAAGCTTTCAAGCGTTATGCCTTTGAAGAAGCTGAACATGCCTCCAGATTTGCCGAATTACTAGGTGAAGTCGTTTGGGATACAAAGACAAATTTAAAGAAACGGATGGAAGCAGAAGCCGGCGCATGCGAAGACAAAAAACGTATCGCCACATTGGCGAAGCAGCAAAATCTCGATGCTATTCATGACACAGTCCATGAAATGTGTAAAGACGAAGCTCGTCATGGAAAAGGATTTGAAGGTTTGTACAACCGCTATTTCAAATAACCTAAGTAAGGTAATAGTTATAAAAGGGCATTCTCAGAGGGATGTCCTTTTTTATAAGAGAAAAAACTCAAAAAGAAGCGATACTTGTCAAAAATTCTATACCTTTGCAGACGCAAACGGCGGATGAAACTAAACAAAGGAAAGATGCCGGAGTGGTCGATCGGGCCGCACTCGAAATGCGGTGAACGGGTAACTGTTCCCAGGGTTCGAATCCCTGCCTTTCCGCCGATGACTTTTTATAAAGGTAAGAAAAGAATTAATCCTGCAGAACATTTGCTTTTACAGGATTTTCTTTTCATTTGCTACTACTTGACTCACTCATACCCACAAAATACACCATAGCAAAATGATAAACAAAATAGTCACTCTATTGGCAGCATTAACTTTATGCCTATCTATTGTTTTCGCCCAGACGAATAACAATACAAAAACTTCTGTCTATTCTTTCAATATGAAGCTATTAGGAGGAGAACCCATTTCATTCGACAGTTATCGGGGCAAAGTTATCCTGATTGTCAACACAGCCTCAAAATGTGGATTCACGCCTCAGTACGCAGGGTTAGAAAAGCTATATCAAAAATACAAAGATAAAGGGTTAGTTATCCTAGGGTTTCCCTGTAACCAATTTTTGGGACAAGAGCCCGGGACAGCCGAAGAAATTAAAACAACCTGTCTTCTTCACTATGGCGTAACATTCCCCATTTTTGAAAAAATAAATGTCAATGGCAAAAATGAAATTCCGCTGTATACCTATCTCAAAGCTAAAGCGCCCTTCGCTGGTTATCCGGATAAAAAGACAGGCGAAATGCTTGACAATATTCACCGTCAAAACAATACAGGATTTGCAGAAGGCAACAATATCCGCTGGAATTTCACGAAGTTTTTAATAAGTAAGGATGGCGAACAAATAAAGCGATACGAGTCTATGGTAAAACCTGAAGAAATGGAACAGGCTATTGAAAAACTATTGGAAGAGTAAAAATCTATGCCAAAATGTTTAAATACGCGAGTAGTAGAAAGATCTTCCGCTACAATTTCACCTACCGTTTGATTACCTACATTTGTTGTATTCATATCTTTTTCTCTGTTTAATTAACCAACAATTCCAAAATTCTTCAAATCCTCATCAACAGTACCTATTCCGGAAATACCAAAATTGTCAACAAGTATTTTAGCCACATTAGGCGAAAGAAATGCTGGTAATGTCGGACCCAAATGAATATTTTTTACGCCTAAATAAAGCAATGCCAGCAGAACGATAACAGCTTTTTGCTCATACCAGGCAATGTTGTAAACTATAGGAAGTTCGTTTATATCATTCAACCGGAATACTTCTTTCAGTTTAAGAGCAATTACAGCAAGTGAATAACTGTCATTACACTGTCCGGCATCCAAAACACGAGGAATTCCATTAATATCTCCCAAATTAAGTTTATTATATTTATACTTGGCGCAACCAGCTGTCAGGATTACGCAATCTTTTGGCAATGCTTTTGCAAACTCTGAATAATATTCCCGATTCTTCATACGCCCATCGCATCCGGCCATTACGACAAACTTACGAATTGCTCCGGACTTCACGGCATCAACCACCTTATCGGCAAGTTCTAAAACCTGGTTGTGAGCAAATCCACCCACAATTTCGCCTTCTTCCAAAGAGACAGGTGCTTCACAATTTTTCGCCAATGCTATAACTTCTGAATAATCTTTATGTCCTTGTGCCTCTGATTCAATATGTTTACAACCCGGATATCCGGTAGAGTTGCTTGTAAACAGACGCTCCTTATAAATGGCATTGGCCAACGGCGGAACAATACAGTTTGTCGTAAAGACAATCGGTCCGTTGAAGGCCGTAAATTCTTCCCGTTGTTTCCACCAGGCATTGCCATAGTTCCCCACAAAATGCTTGTATTTTTTAAATGCAGGATAATAATGTGCCGGTAACATTTCACCATGAGTATAAACATCAACACCCGTACCTTCCGTCTGCTTCAACAAATCTTCTATATCATGCAAATCATGGCCGCTAATCAATATACCAGGATTACTGCCTACACCAATATTCACCTTCGTTATTTCCGGGTTACCATAAGATTCCGTATTTGCCTTATCAAGGAGAGCCATCGTCTGTACACCCATTTCTCCAGTGCGCATCACTATAGTAATCAATTCATCGGTAGTCATGGCTTTTACTACCATCTGCGATAAAGCGGATTGTATAAAAGAATGAATAGACTCATCATTATAACCCAAGCGCATTGCATGTTCAAGATAAGCAGCCATTCCTTTCAAACCGTATACAACAAGCTCTTTAAGAGAACGAATATCTTCGTTTGACTCTCTCATAACACCTACGCTCCTTGCCTTCTCTTCATATTCCGTTCTCTGACCATTCCAAAGGATTTCATCCACAGAAGGAAGAACTATACCCGCTTTTTCTGATTGCATAATAAGATCCTGGCGAATCTGCAATCCCTTATCCACACGGTTTAAGATACTCGCATCATCAAAATTGGCATTCGTGATAGTTGAAAACAATGCATCTACTATATATCGGTCGACTTCCGGACTGACTGCCTGTCCCTTTACACGTAAATTGTCTGCAACAACAGATACACCTCTTACAATAAACAGCAACAAATCCATAGCGGAAGATGTCGAGCTGTTCTTTCCGCAAACACCTTTCAAAACACAAGCAATACCTCTGCTGGTTTCCTGACACTGATAACAAAACATGCTATTTTCCATATCTCTATAATTTAATGGGTTTTATCTCAAATTATTGTTACTTTTGTTATCGCAAAGGTATTGTCTACAAATCATATCATCCGTAACCTATGTTACAGTGTACAATAATAAATGTTAAGTATGAATACACTATTCGACATATACGATTTTCCCCTATTTGCCGGCTGCAACCAGCAGGCCGTGGAAATAATTCTAAAGGATTTGCCATACAGACTCAGCTCATATAAATCGGGAGATATCATTGCCTCTCAAGGGAATACATGTCGCTCGCTATTTTTGCTTTGTGAAGGAGAAGCATCTGCCCGCATGACAAACGAAGAGGGAAAAGAAATTAAGATCGAACTGCACAAAGCGCCTAAAGTTCTTGCTCCAGCCTTTCTTTATGGCAGTGAAAATATTTTTCCTGTTTCAATCCAAGCCGATACGAAATGCTTACTATGGATAATATCCAAGGAAGACTTTTTAAAAATCATGAAACATGATTCTGTTGTTCTCCGAAACTTTCTACGTATAATATCAGATCGCAGTCTCTTTCTCAGTCGCAAACTAAATGAGTTCGCCTTACAAAACCTCGATACAAGAATTATCAGTTATCTAAAGAAACATCACTGCATCCAAAATCTGCAAGAAGTGGCTCTGATCCTAGGTGTAGCCCGTCCTTCTCTCTCTCGCTCAATAGCTAATCTTATTGAGCAGGGGCTTGTTAAAAAAGACAACTCGGGATATATTCTGGCATAAGAGACAAAACGGCATATCTTATCCGCAAAGCATCGTTCCGGTAAACAAAAAGAGGATCCGTTTGGTTAAACTTATCCTCCTTTTATTTTCTTCTTACTTTTGTAGGCCTTCAAGAAGCTTTTCTACGGCGACATCAGCTGTAACTTCGCTACCTAAAAGTTGTATGAACTTGCTGCCGATGATAGCACCACGAGAGTTGTTTGCGGCGACTTCTAAAGTCGCTTTATTGCTTATACCGAAGCCTACTAAGCGTGGATTATGCAGATTCATCGCATTGATACGGTGAAAATAGGTTTGCTTCTGTTCGTCAAAACTCTTTTGGGCTCCTGTAATAGAGGCGCTCGACACCATATAAATAAATCCGGACGTATATTTGTCGATCAGACGAATACGCTCTTCGGATGTTTCAGGAGTGATAAGCATTATCATCTTCAAATCGTACTTATCGGCGATAGATTTGTATGACAACATATAGTCAGCAAAAGGGAGATCGGGAATGATCATTCCTGCAACGCCTGCTTTCACACATGCTACGCAAAATGATTCGAATCCGAATTGTATGATTGGATTCAGATAACCCATCAATATCACAGGTATATGTACTCCATCACGGATAGCTTCCAACTGTTCAAACAGATGAGAAAGAGTCATCCCATTGCGCAAAGCCTGAGTCGAAGCAGATTGGATAACCGGACCATCGGCCATCGGGTCACTAAAGGGGATGCCTACTTCTACCATATCAATGCCTCTAGACTGTAAAGCTTTCAACACGATTGCCGTATCTTCCAATTTCGGATATCCGGCTGTAAAGAAAATCGACAGAATACTGCTTTTCTTTGTTTCAAATAAATGACTAATACGATTCATATCTACTATTGTTTATTTCTAATCAATTCTACAAATTCTCTCAATTGCTGAACATTTTTCACGCCTGGAGCTGTCTCAAAGCCACTGTTCAAGTCAACTCCTGCAAAAGCAGGATGCCGAAACCCATAGATGGCTTCCAAACTCGACAAAGCGATACCGCCGCTCAGCAAAAACGGTGTTTTACAATGATATGCTGATAACAGTGACCAATCGAAAGACCTGCCTGAGCCACCAAAAGTGCTACATTTCGTATCAAACAAGAAATAGTCGACATAGTCTTCATAATCTTTCGTCCGATCCAGATCAGCTTCCGATGCAATAGAAAATGCCTTTATTAAGGAAAAACCAAGCCGACAAAGCGCCCGACAATCCTCCGGCGATTCATTGCCGTGCAGTTGCAGATAATCCAGATTCAAACGGATAGCCATCGCCTGAATTTCACTTTTAGGCGCATCAACAAATACCCCCACTTTCTTCAGTGGCAGGAGACGAAGCATTGCTTCATTACCCTCCTTTGAATAAAAATACCTAGGCGATTTCGGATAGAAAATGAACCCCATCAAGTTGATGCCTAAAGCCGCTACTTCACGAATATTTACAGCATCGCACATGCCGCATACCTTTATCAACATAGCAATTGCTTTATTAAATGTGATAAGGCTGCACCCGGCAAAGCTTCCTTCATGAAAGTCTCGCCGATCAGGAAACCCCGAAATCCTAACTCCCGCAACTGTTGTACTATCTCAGGCGATGAAAGGCCACTCTCGGAGACCAGCAGAGGGAACAAGTTTTTCTCACTCATAGCAGCTGTCATCGCGGAAACAAGACGTAAAGAATTAGCCGTATCGGTGTGAAACGTACCCAGATTGCGATTATTCACACCCAACATGTCAATATAAGAATTAATATACGCTGTCTCTTCAACGGAATGAATCTCCAGTAACACCTCCAGACCGAGACTGTGAGCTGTTTTCGCCAACGACAGACATTGCTCTTCTTCCAGACAGGCCGCAATAAGCAACACCGCATCGGCTCCCATCACGCGGGCCTGATAAAGCTGATAATCATCAATGATGAAGTCCTTCCTCAAGAGTGGCAACTTCACCAGAGAACGCGCCTCCTGGAGGTCACGCAGGGAACCGCCGAAAAACTTTCCGTCAGTCAATACCGAACAGGCTGCAGCGCCATTCGCCTCGTATGACGGGATAATCTCGGCAACAGCTGCATCAGGATGCAACCATCCTTTGGATGGACTTTTTCGTTTAAACTCGGCAATGATACCCGAGGGCGATGCCTCTAGTGCTGCACGCATCGAAACCGTCGGACGCTCCAGCTGATCACCCGAAAGATGCAACAGAGTGCGCATCTTCACCGCCTCTTTTTGTCTCTCTATTTCAAGGCGCTTATGAGCTACTATTTCTTGTAATATATCATTCATTGTTTGACAATCATTATATAGTTTTTTATGCCGTGTTACACAACCGATGACCATCGACGATCGTCAACACCAGCGAAAGGCTGCCGCAAGAACGACCCATCATTCATTCAGCGAAAGGAACTTCTTAAAAGTAAGGAGGGCCTTGCCACTTTCAAGCGATTCGCGAGCCTCAGCCATGCAATCGCCAATCGTTTTCTCCGGACATATCACCTGAATTGCAAAAGCTGAATTGGCAATAACACAATTTTTCTGCGCCATAGTAGCGCGATTATTAAGCACATTGTCAAATATATCGGCGGCATCGGACACCGTTGCTCCACCATCCAGATCGGTTTCTACAGCCCGCCCAAAGCCAAGCATCTCTGGCGAATATACTTTTTCCTTATCGGCCATCACCACCTTAAATTCAGAGGTCAGTGAAATCTCATCGTAACCGTCCAGACTATGAACAACGGCAAAGCGCGTACCACTTTCCTGATATGTATAACTGTAGAGCCTCAATAGCGGCAGATTATACACGCCAAGCAATTGATAGGCCGGCATTGCTGGATTAACCAGAGGGCCAAGCATATTGAAAAAACTACGTACGCCCAAACTCTTACGCACGGGAGCGACAGCCTTCAAAGCAGGGTTAAACAGCGGAGCATGGAGGTAGGTAATATGGCATGCATCAATGGAGTTGCGAAGCTTATCAACACTATTTGTAAACTTCACTCCGTGTTGCTCCATTACATTGCTGGCACCACTCACCGATGTTGCTCCATAGTTGCCATGCTTCACGACATTGTAGCCGGCGCCAGCCACTACAAAACACGACGTTGTACTAATATTAAAAGTGTTCTTTCCGTCGCCACCAGTTCCTACAATATCAATAGGCCTGAACTCCGCCAGATCCACCGGTATACGCATCTCGAGCAACGCTTCTCGAAATCCCGTAAGCTCTTCGACCGAGATACTACGCATCAAAAACACAGTGATAAGGCTGGCAACTTGCGTGTCGCTATACATTCCTTTTGCAATATTCTGCAAAATAGTACGTGCTTCATCACGTCCCAAATATTGATTTTCAAATAATCTATATAATATATCTTTCATTGTAATCTTCTTATTAATGTTCAACTGTGATAAATTCCGCTCATCGGCATAACCAATTCTTTATGATCTGTTTACCGTTAGGTGTCAAAACCGATTCCGGATGGAACTGTATTCCCTCTACGTCATACTCTTTATGGCGCAACCCCATAATCTGTTCTTCCTTCATATCCTCGACCGTGACTTCCAGACAATCAGGAAAATCTTCTTTTGAAATCACCCATGAATGATAGCGGCCTGCACGAAAACAATTGCCCATTTCGTCAAACATAGTATCCTTTACCTTTACCCTCATATCCGAACAGACACCATGATAAACATTTTTCAGATTCACCAACTTTGCCCCAAAAGCCTGACCTATAGCCTGCTCGCCAAGGCAAACACCCAGTATACTCTTCGTCGGCGCATAGCGTTTGATCAGCGGTAGCAAGACCCCAGCCTCTTCTGGGATACCCGGACCGGGAGAGAGTACAATTTTATCGAAACGCTCTACCTCATCAAGCGAAATCTTGTCATTACGAAATACTTCCACGTCTGCACCCAATTCTCTCAATATATGAAGCAAGTTATAAGTGAACGAGTCGTAATTATCAAAAAGCAATATCTTATCCATAATTATTATCTCTTGTTAGTTTTTCAATTGTTCTGCCAGATCTATCGCCTTTTTCAAAGCGCCGAGCTTGCTGTTCACTTCTTGCAACTCACGAGAATCCTCGCTTTTGGCTACAATTCCCGCGCCAGCCTGATAATAGAGAACATTGCCGCGACTAACAAACGTACGAATCGTTATAGCCTGATTCAGATTTCCATCAAATCCAATAAATCCGATGCAGCCTCCGTAGGCACCACGATTATGTTTCTCAAGTTCAGTAATAAGCTGCATAGCACGTACCTTCGGCGCACCGCTTAATGTCCCGGCCGGAAATGTATCAATGAACGTTTTCACCGGATTGCTTTCAGTAGTGATATCACCACTGACACGCGATACCAGATGAATGACATGACTATAGTACTGCACTTCCTTATAGAAATCGACATGCACATTCTGTGCATTACGACTTAGATCATTGCGTGCCAAGTCAACCAGCATCACATGTTCTGAGTTTTCTTTCGGATCGTTAAGCAAAGCATCCGTCCGCTGCTTGTCAATAGCTACATCACCAGTACGAAAAGCTGTTCCGGCTATCGGATCAATGCTAGCATGTCCGTCAATTACCTTACAGTGCGTTTCCGGTGAAGAACCGAAGATTCGGAATCCACCGAAATCAAAATAAAATAAATATGGTGATGGATTGATGCTTCGCAAAGCTCTGTACACCTTGAAATCATCTCCTTTGAATGATTGCGCGAAGCGTCGGCTAAGCACAATCTGGAACACATCGCCGCGCAGACAGTGACGAACACCCTCGCGAACCATGGACTTATATTCTTCGTCAGTGATTGTGGATGTTTCCGAACCGGCAACCTGAAAATTGTAAGAAGCAAAATTGCGATTTTCTATTACCGACTCAATCTCCGGCAAACTCGATTCTTCTCCCTTTTGAAGCAATTCTACCAGTGTTAGCTCGTTCTTGAAATGATCAAATACGATCACATATTTGTACAACATATACAACAGATCAGGAGCATCATTCTCGACATCATGTGCTTCCATAACAGGAATATGCTCAAAGTACCGTACGGCATCAAAAGCCGTATAACCAAACAGACCGCAAATCTTCCGGTCATCACCTTCAATGGAAAAACGCTTCAGGAAAGCATTCATGGCAGTCGTAACATCAAACTGTTCGGTGATTGAAATCTGTTCCGTTGTACGATCAGGGAACTTCGATGTACATTTACCACTATTGATACCTATACTAGCCAACGGACAAAGCGCAATATAGGAAAGACTGTTTTCATTACCGTGGAAATCAGAACTTTCCAACAATACCGATTCAGGATAGATATCACGTACTTTCAGATAAATACTCACAGGCGTATGAAGATCGCCCATCATCTTTTTGCTTGTTGTATGAAATAGATAGTTCATTTTACTCTGTTTTTATATTTGATGTAAGTGTCCATATCTTTATCGCCACGACCGGAAACAGTCAACACAACCACATCTTCGGGCTTGAAATTCACCTTTGACAAAGCAGCCAGAGCATGAGCACTTTCCAATGCAGGAATGATTCCCTCAATACGAGTAAGCTCGAATGCAGCGGCCAAAGCCTCATCATCTTCAATAGCCATCACGGTTGAACGATGCTGAGCCGCCATATTCGCATGTACCGGCCCGATACCCGGATAATCCAATCCTGCTGAAACAGAATAGGCTTCCTCAATCTGTCCGTCGGGCGTTTGCATAACAAGCGTACGCGCACCATGTATGATTCCCACTTTTCCTAAATGAATTGTTGCCGCACTTCTTCCGGATTCCAACCCTTCTCCAGCCGCTTCAGCAAGAACAATCTTCACCCGTTCATCGTCGATATAATGATAAATGGTACCCGCAGCATTACTTCCGCCACCTACACAGGCAAACAAGTAATCGGGATAATCACGGCCTTCCTTCTCCATCAATTGCGTCTTTATTTCTTCGCTAATAATTGACTGCAGACGAGCTACCATATCAGGATACGGATGCGGACCTACTGTAGAACCAATAATATAATATGTATCCGAAGGATGACAACACCAGTCACGTATAGCTTCATTAGTCGCATCCTTAAGCGTCATATTCCCCGAAGTAACCGGAACGACTGTTGCTCCCAACATTTCCATTTTCTGTACATTGATATGCTGACGCTCAACATCAGTCTTGCCCATATACACAATACATTCCATGTTCATCAACGCACAGACAGTCGCCGTAGCTACTCCATGCTGTCCGGCACCGGTTTCAGCGATAATACGTGTTTTCCCCATCTGCTGCGCGATCAATATCTGACCAATCGTATTATTGATCTTATGCGCACCTGTATGATTTAGATCTTCACGCTTTAAATAAAGCCTACAACCGTATTTCTCACTCATACGCTTTGCAAAATAAAGAGGTGAAGGTCTGCCTACATAATCACGAAACAGAGCTCTATACTCCTTCTGAAAACTTTCGCTTTCTATAATTCTCAGATAGTTCTGCTGCAAATCTTCTACACATTGATGAAGAATCTCAGGGATGTAGGCTCCGCCAAACTCCCCATAGAATCCATTCTTGTCTACTTGATACGTTTTCATCTTTTCAATTATTATTTGTTTATTCGATTAGCGCAATAAAAAAAGGTCTGTCGCAAGTGCGACAGACCTTTTTAGCTATTTCTTTATATTATTGTTTACATATATACATATAGGACTGCGTTCCTTACGACTTTATGAGTTGTACGAAGCGCCACCACCAATATATATTTTGTGTAAACGTTATCATTTATACCATTTGTTTTATTACGGCGCAAATATAAGCACATTCTATCAATCTGCAAACAGAATAAAGGAATTTTTGTAAAATATTTTTCTATTCTACTATATTACTCCATTTTCATTACAAATATCCACTTTCATCTTACATGTGCAAATGCAAGTTCAGTGTTTTTTATATACTACATATTATAGATACGAGATTAATTCCGTACCTTTGCATACAATTATATGAAGAAAGGAAAAGCTTATGAAACGATTTTTACTCACTATAGCTATAACATTTGCGTTTATGGCCGCTTATGCTGCCGATATCAATCCGATATCCAACGCACTGAAGAGTGGTAACGCTTCAACATTGGCTTCCGCCATGGATAAGGAAATAGATATGGCTTTACCGGGGTCATCCAACAAATACGACGCCAACAGTGCCGTATCTATGCTCAATTCTTTCTTCAGTAAAAACAAACCTATCGGGTTCACGGTTGTTCATCAAGCAGACAAACAAGATAGCGGATTCTTCGTCGGCAAACTGGCTACATCATCAAAAAACTATCGGGTCAATATCACTTACAAAGTGGAAGGAAACAAAGCAGTCATACAATCAATCAGAATAGAATGAAAACAACAGAGCAACTTATTGACGACTTAATCAAGCTGGCATTTGCCGAAGATATTGGTGACGGCGACCATACAACATTATGTTGCATCCCTGCAACAGCAATGGGAAAGAGCCAACTCATCATCAAAGAAAATGGTATTCTGGCCGGTGTCAAGATGGCTAAACATATTTTTCAAGATTTTGATCCTGATCTAAAAATTGATGTGTTTATCAACGATGGAGCAGAAGTGAAAAAAGGTGACATCGTATTCAAAGTAGAAGGAAAAGTACGCTCATTGCTACAAACCGAACGCCTGGTGCTGAATGTGATGCAGCGCATGAGTGGCATTGCTACTACAACACATAAATATGTAAAGCTCCTTGAAGGAACGCATACCCATGTTTTGGATACCCGTAAAACGACTCCTGGCATGCGTATCATGGAAAAAGAGGCTGTAAAGATCGGCGGAGGTGTAAACCATCGGATCGGGCTTTTCGATATGATCCTGCTTAAAGATAATCACGTTGACTTCGCTGGAGGCATTAATCAGGCCATCACACGGGCTCACGACTATTTGAAAGAAAAAGGCAAGGATCTGAAAATTGAAATTGAAGTGCGTAATTTAGACGAATTGCAACAAGTACTCACTCTTGGAGGCGTAAACAGGATCATGCTGGATAACTTTAATATCAAAAATACAAAAAAAGCCGTTCAAATGGTAAATGGCCGCTACGAAATCGAATCATCAGGCGGCATTACTTACGAAACGCTGCGGGATTATGCAGAATGTGGCGTAGATTTCATTTCGGTAGGAGCACTGACTCATTCCGTAAAAAGTCTGGATATGAGTCTCAAAGCTTGCTGATAATATCTTTGCGCCCAAAGAAATCATAACTTATGGACACAAATACATCCTTTCCTTCTTTAGAAAAATTTATAGCTGAATATGCCGCTTGCTTGATGGGAGCAGGCGTGCATACTTCTCGTGTTGTACGTAACACTCGACGCATCGGAGAGGCTTTCGAAAGAGACGTTAAACTAACGGTTTTCCATAAAAGTATCATCGTTACCATAGCCGATCCGCAAACAGGGAAATCGCACAATGAGATTGCCGATATCCCCGCATTGCCTATCAGTTTTACCTACAATTCAGAACTCAGTGCATTAAGTTGGGAAGCATACGACAAACATCTATCACTAGAAATACTAAAAGAAAAATTCAATGCCATCGTCAAGGCTCCCCATATACATCCATTACTTGTTCTTCTTTTGGCAAGTCTGGCTAATGCATCGTTCTGCCGACTATTCGGAGGCGACCTCTATTCGATGTGCATTGTTTATTCGGCCACCTTCACCGGACTTTTTCTCAAACAACAGATGCAAAAGCATAAAATTAATGTGTATATAACCTTCATCGCTTCTGCCTTTGTCGCATCACTTCTAGCTTCAACAGCACTGATCTTCGAACATACAACGGCCGAGTTAGCTCTGTCTACAAGCGTACTCTTCCTAGTACCCGGCGTTCCATTGATCAATGGAGTCATTGATATTGTAGAAGGATACATATTGATTGGATATACACGTCTGACAGAAGCAGCTTTACTCATTACAAGCATAGCCATCGGATTATCGTTTACATTACTATTGGTTAAAGACAATTTGATATGATTGTAGATATAATACTGGACGGTTTCTTTGCTGCCTTGGCCGGTATCGGTTTCGGTTCCATTTCTGACCCGCCACTAAGAGCCTTCAAGATGATTGCCATTTTGGCAGCCATCGGACATGCTCTCCGTTTCTCTCTGATGAGCTTTAGCGGATTCGATATTTCGACTGCTTCGTTTTTTGGAGCATTAGTCATTGGCTTCGGTAGCCTACTGTTAGGCAAGAAAGTATACTGTCCGATGACTGTTCTCTATATTCCGGCACTGCTGCCAATGATTCCGGGACGTTATGCCTATAATACGGTATTCTCGCTTATCATGCTTATGCAATCGCTCAACGATCCGGAAAAACTTCACAATTATCTGGAAAAGATGGTATCGAACGGTTTGGTGACAGTTACTGTCATCTTCCTTCTTGCTGTAGGCGCTACCCTTCCGATGATGCTCTTTCCGCACAAAGCCTTTTCGCTCACCCGTCATGAACAAAAGAGTTGATATATGGAAATATTCTGGAAAACAATAGCTTATTACAATGAAAACACTTGGATGTGGCAGATTATCCTTGTTTTGGCCGGCATACTATCGACTGTATTATTAATGTGCAAACCTACCCCAAAGACGAAGCTGATCATGAAGATATACCTTATTCTTCTGTATGCTTGGATTGCTATCATATACTACGCCATTTATTGTGAAGAACGGCGCTATAACAATGTCATGGCCATCTTTTGGGGTGTTATGGCACTTATTTGGGTATGGGATGCCTTCAACAACTATACCCCTTTCGAGCGCACACATAAATATGATTTACTGGCTTACGTTTTCATCTTTTTACCCTTTGTTTATCCTCTGTTTTCACTTTCTCGAGGACTAACTTTTCCTATGATGACATTGCCA